>NC_012673.1:1200000-1552500 GCF_000023045.1 Exiguobacterium sp. AT1b
TCGCCGCGCTCCGCAACGAGTTCGGTGGGCACGCGGTCGTCAAGAAGTAACATGTGTGGAAAAGGTCACGGGGACATGGCCTTTCCCTTTGTTAAAAACTGTAAACGGTTACATATTCGGAATTTAGGGGGAATACTCAATGTCTGGCTCAACACTTATTTTGATCGCCTTAGCCGGGATCTTCTTGCTCTTATTTTTAGTCATTCGCACAAAGCTTCATGCATTCGTTTCGTTGTTACTTGTCAGTTTAATCGTCGGGGTCGCAGCCGGCATGCCACTCGGTGATGTCATTGCCTCCATCCAAAACGGGATGGGCGGAACGCTCGGCTTCGTCGCCGTCGTCGTCGGTCTTGGCGCGATGTTCGGGAAGATGCTTGAAGTATCGGGTGGCGCGGAACGTCTTGCCCAGACACTCGTCAGTAAGTTCGGGGAAGACAAGGCACAATGGGCGCTCGGGATTACCGGATTTATCGTCGCCGTCCCGGTCTTCTTTGATGTCGGTTTTATCATTCTCGTTCCAATCGTATACGGTCTCGCCAAAAAGACGGGACGTTCGCTTCTTTACTATGGGATTCCGCTCCTTGCGGGTCTCGCAGTCACACACAGCTTTATCCCACCGACACCTGGTCCGATCGCTGTCGCGAACTTGATCGGTGCCGACCTCGGTTGGGTCATCTTGTTCGGTGTCATCGCCGGGATTCCAGCCATGATTTTAGCCGGTCCTGTTTTTGGGAAGTATATTGCTAAGAAGATTCATGTGACGATTCCGGATTACATGGAATTCAAAGAAATCGACACATCGAAAGAACTACCAAGCTTCAAAATGATCTTGTCGCTCATCTTGATTCCGCTCGTGTTGATTTTAGCGAACACGCTCTCTGCGGTTCTTCTAGACGAAGGCAACGCGATTCGTGACTTCTTGACGTTCCTCGGACACCCGTTCGTCGCCTTGACGATCGCGACGCTTCTCACGTTCGTCTTCCTCGGGACACGCCGTGGGTATTCACGTGACGAAGTACAAGAAATTGCAACGAAAGCACTCGAGCCAGCCGGGATCATCATCCTCGTCACAGGGGCCGGTGGTGTGTTTAAACAAGTGCTCATCGACTCAGGTGTCGGTGACGTACTCGGTGAAATGATGGCCGGTTCACCACTTCCGGCGATTGTCCTCGCCTTCTTGATTGCAACGGTCGTCCGTGTCGCTCAAGGGTCGGCAACTGTGTCGATGGTCACGGCAGCCGGACTCATCACTCCGCTACTCGAAATTCAAAACATCACGGGTGCGGCACTCGGTTTGATCGTCATCGCCATCGCCTCAGGGGCGACCGTCCTCTCACACGTCAACGACTCAGGCTTCTGGCTCGTCAACCGTTACTTCGGTCTCGATGTGAAAGACACGCTCAAGTCATGGACGATTATGGAAACGATTATCGGACTCACCGGCTTCGCCGTTGTGTTCTTGATTAGCCTATTCATCATCTAAGTTAGGAAGTGATTGTGTGTATACGATTGGGGTCGATATCGGGACGACGAGTACGAAAGCTGTCCTGTTCAACGGTCATCAACAACTGGCGGTACATAACGTGTTGTATCCGCTTCTCACGCCCGATACGGAGACGGCCGAGCAAGACCCGGTCGTCATCTACGGGGCCGTGCTTGAAGCCGTCTCGGCGGTCCGTGCCAAAGCGGACGGTCCGATTCGCTTCGCATCGTTCAGCTCGGCGATGCATAGTTTGATTGCGCTCGATGCGGCAGGACGTCCGCTCACGAACAGCATCACGTGGGCCGACAGTCGGGCGAATCCGTATACGCAAGAAATCAAACGCAACTTTGATGCGAGCGCCCTTCATATGCGTACCGGCACCCCGGTTCATCCGATGGCACCGTTGTCGAAGCTGCGCTGGTTGAAAGCGGAGCACCCTGAAGTCTTTACCCGGACGGACAAGTTCGTCTCTATCAAAGAATATGTCTTCTATCGGTTGACGGGACGCTTCGTCGTCGACCATTCCATCGCTTCGGCGACAGGACTGTTCAATCTGAAACAACGAGATTGGGACACGGAAGCACTTGAAGTCGCCGGTGTGACTTCAGATCGCTTGTCTGAACTCGTCCCGACAACCGAAACCTTGCAGGTGACGCCTGACGTGACCGAGACGCTCGGCTGGGACTTCCCGCTCGTCATCGGGGCGAGCGACGGCGTGCTCTCGAACCTCGGGGTCGGTGCCTTCGAACAAGGTGTCGTCGCCGTGACGATTGGGACGAGCGGCGCTATCCGGACAGTCGTCTCGGAACCGGTCGAAGATCCAAAAGGTCGTATCTTTTGTTACGCGCTGACGGACAAGCATTGGGTAATCGGTGGACCAGTCAATAACGGCGGCATCATTCTCCGCTGGCTCCGTGACGAGTTCGCAGCAAGTGAGGTCGAGACGGCGAAACGACTCGGGATCGACGCGTACGATGTGTTGACGCGAATCGCCGAGACGGTCAAACCAGGTGCGGACGGACTCTTGTTCCATCCGTATTTGATGGGTGAACGGGCTCCACTTTGGGATTCGAACGCTCGCGGTTCATTTTTCGGGCTCAGCATTCACCATAAGCGCGAACATTTCATCCGCGCCGTATTGGAAGGGGTCATCTTTAACCTTTATACGGTCATGCTCGCACTCGATGAATTGACGGGCGCCCCGAACCGCATCCATGCGACCGGTGGTTTTGCCCAGTCGAGCCTTTGGCGTCAGATGATGGCAGACATCTTTGATACACCGGTCGTCGTGCCGGAGAGTCATGAGAGTTCATGTCTCGGGGCAGTCATGCTCGGGGAATACGCTTTCGGGGATATCGAGGAGTTCCAAGAAGTTCCACAAGTGACTCATGAGCATACACCGAACATGGAAGCGACGAATGTGTATCGCGAACTTTTGCCGATTTACATTCGCTTATCGCGCCATTTGTCTGAGGAATATGAAGCCATTTCAACGTTTCAGCGGAAGCATGTATAATGACAAACCGAGTCCTTGAAGGGCTCGGTTTTTTGAATCGTGACAGGAGATTTCGTAATATATACGGAAAGTAAGTGCGAGGTTAAACTGTCAATATTCTTAAGAAGGGATTGATTAAATGGCGATTGCAATCGGATTTCTCATTGCTGCTCTTGGTGCATTCGTGGCATATTGGTTCAGTACAGGCGAAGCACGAAACACAAAATTGAAAATATGGGGAATCGCTCTTATGATTCCTATCTCCCCTGCCTTAGCGTTTTCGATCGGACTCTCGTACGCAATCAGTGTGCAGAACGGATGGGCCGCACTCATCATGTGGTTTATTTTCCCTGTGATTTTCTTAAGTGGTCTGGCGTTGTTATTGGTCGGTCTATTCAAAAAAGATAAGAAGATGGTGTGAGTGATATGACGATTATGCTCACGACAACCCGCTGCCTCATCCGCCCATTCGAACGCCAAGACATCGAATCATTCATGATTTACCGGAATGACTTGGATTGGATGAAAGATCAGTCATTCAAAGGACTCAGCTTTGAAGAATACGAGAACGACCTACTCGGCGCACAATCACTTCAACACGGCATGCAACTCGCCATCATCGACCAAGCGACTGATGAATTGATTGGGGACGTGTATATGCAGCAAGAAGGTATGACGTATTGGATCGGCTACACAATTACCCCTACGCGCGCTCGGCAAGGCTATGCATTTGAAGTGATGTCGGAATTGATTCGTCACTTGACTAACCAAGGAGCGAAAGAGTTCAAAGCCGGTGTACTTGGGACGAACGCGGCATCCATCGCGCTATTGAAGAAATTGAACTTCACCTTTTTCGAGACAGAGCTTGACGAACAGATTTATCGTCTCGATGTCTCCAACATATGATAAAGTATGTATCACATGTCGCTTGGTTTTGATTTGAGGGAGTTTTGAATTGGATGATGAAACGCGTTCTTTTACTCATGTCGATCTTTCTACTGATTGGGTCTTTGTCACAGGCTGCGATCCAGGAGCCGAAAGCCTATAACGATCCGAGTCTCATCTATTTGACGCTCGATGATGGACCGAACTGGAAAACTGGTAAGCTGCTCGATGTCTTGAAGAAACATCAAGTGAAGGCAACCTTTTTCATTCTCGGGAAAAACATCGAAGGAAATGAGCATCTGCTTCATCGCATGATTGCGGAAGGTCATTTGATTGCCTTACACGGGATGCGACACGACCGGGATGAATTTTATGAAACACCGTTGACGGCCGTGCGTCAGATGCAGGAAGTACAAGCACTTATCTATGAAGTCACAGGCATCCATACGAACATGGCCCGGACCATTTATGGGAGTGACGCCGGCATGACACCCGCACACTGGCAGGCGATGACCGATGCCGGTTTTGAGATTTGGGACTGGAACGTCGGTAGTCTCGATCATGTGTATAAGAAAGACAATGCTCGTGTCGAGCAGCGCGTGTTCGACCGACTCGAGGCGAATCGCGCCGCACAGGTTGCCTCAATCATTCTCGCACACGATCACTCGATGACACCGAAAGCACTCGATACAATCATTCGTTATGCGAAAGAACGAGATTATGAATTCCGTACGTTAGAGGGTGTCCAACCGGTTCACAATTTTTCTGATGTATGGGAACCTCATATGGACTGATTGCCCCGTCCTGTTGAACCTACCGAAAAAGCGCATCTGATCAAAAGTGATCGATGCGCTTTTTCGTGATTTTTTCATTGGACATACTCCACACCTCCATGGATGTGGGTCCGATTTCTACCGCTATTCTTTGCTTGATATAAACAGTCATCTGCCAGATGAACCATTTCATGAAGCTGTTCGCTCTTTCCATTCGCGATGCCAATCGAGACCGATATATGGATGACTTGTTGATCTAACAATTTGAACGCATGTTTTGAAATACTACTTCGAATCCGTTCCGCCACTCCAATCACCTCGCTTTGCGAAAGCATCGGAATCAAAATGCCGAACTCTTCTCCACCGATTCGTGCTTTAATGTCATGATCCCTCGTCTCACGATGCAAGAGTTCTGAGAACTGCTTCAAAATCTCATCCCCGTTTGCGTGACCATATCGATCGTTGATCTGTTTGAAATGATCGATATCTAAAATCAATACGTTACAAGTGTCGTAACGTTCTTTGATCTTCTTCATTTGCATCTCCCATGCTCTACGATTCTCAAGCCCCGTCAAATGGTCCGTTTCAGCTGAAATTTTATACTCTTTCACTCGATGGTTGATTAAATAGAGGTCAATATTCATGATGGTAATGAGTATGCCAATAGGAAAACTAATAAGTGTGACCAATAACGCAACGTATGCAGCGTATTCAGTCAAACCTGCACTCGTGTAGATTGCAACACCCGCAATCAGACATGCCAAAAGATTCAGTGTAATCCCGAATTTAAAAAGTTGTTTTTCCAATGCGGAGATTTTGTATGTGAGGATGATTGCGACAACAATCATAAAAATGGCGATACATGCCACAATGGAGTGAAAGTCCACACCATAGCTAAAGCGATAGACTGAGATGATTGTGGCTGTGATGAACAATGGAGAAATTAATCGATAAAATCCAAGTAAAACAAGGATGAGAAAGCGAAAATCAATCTTTACTACATCTTCGACTAAAATGCTTTGCGTGATCAGAAAAATACCTAGCAGTCCTGATAAAATACCAAGCAATGCATTTTTTATATATATGTGTGTCGTATGATAACCTACAATTTTAGAAATGAAATAGATCCCGGTAAAAGAAATACAAGAATTGGCGATTAGACTAATGAACATACGTTGATCCCCTCGGTATCTGTCATATCAGTACTATTCTCTTCTTATATCCAATTAGCATCATTTACTAACATTTTAAGGTTTTTATTATTTATTTTAAAGAATATTTTCACATTTGAAGTAAATCGTTTCTTCAATAAAAAATCGAGTCCGAATGAGGACTCGATTTTTTAACTCTCATATGTCGCCATGATGAACTGACCGGATGCGCGTTGACCTGTCAGTCGAAGTTTCGTCTCTTTCGTACCTTCTGGGAAAAGAGGGATTCCCTCTCCTAACACGACCGGCGCAATCGCAATCTCATAACGATCAATCAAGTCATGCTCCATCGCGGCTTTGATGACTTCCCCACCACCGATGAGCCAAATATCTTGATCAACTTCTTGCTTTAACCGATTGATGAGTTCTTCAATTGGTTCGTCCGTGAATGTGACATGCTCGGCCTCACGGTCAGCCTGACGTGTCAAAATGTAGTTCGGGATGTCTGGATACGGATACTCTCCTTGTTCTAACTTCAATACTTCCTCATACGTCTTCCGTCCCATGATGACAGCACCAACGGTCTTGAAAAAATCAGCATAGCCGTTGTCCCCGTCCCCCTCTACGGCGAACAACCAATCGAGTTGGTCGTTCGACCGGGCAATCTTTCCGTCTAAACTCATCGCAATATATAACACAACATTCGGCATCATGTGTTCCTCCTTGATTCGTGATACATTCAGCTTAACGAACAAACACGACAAAAGATGACGGGAATGGTAGATATGAAAAAACGACACTTGCAACTGATTCGGCTACTCAATCGCGGACGACGTTTCACGGCGGAAGAACTGGCCCAAGAGACAGGCGCCTCCATTCGGACGATTCAACGGGATATGCTCTCGCTCGAAGAACTCGGTTATCCGATTTGGAGTGTTCCTGGAACTGGGGGCGGCTATGAAATGTTGCCGAACCGCTTATTGCCACCGCTCCACCTACGCGAACAAGAAGCCGTCGCCCTTTATCTCACACTCAAATGGATGGAACACATTCCTGATGTGCCGTTCGGGGACATACGAAGTACGTTGTCTGATTGGTACGTGAACGAGTTACCACATGACGTAGAGACGAAAATTCGGCGATTGGAGCGAAACATTCTCTGGCTCGGAAACAAACAAATTCCAAAAGCGCCGTTCACAAAAGACATTTACCAGGCAATTGAGCGCAAAAACAAGATAGAGATGACGTATCGATCGACGAACGGATCACGTACGTTCCCCATCGCACCGGTCGGTATGGCACTCCTTGACTTAAAGTGGTATGTCTTCGGGCTCTCCGAACTCGGATTCCGTCAATATCGGATTGATCGCATCGAAGCGGTCCAAGTGCTCGAGGAATCGTTCGAGTCCGAGGATTTGGTGACCTTGCTCAAAGAGAGTGACGAACGAATCGGTGTGACCGTTCATCTCGAACTCACCCCACTCGGTCGTCGTCTGCTTGAAGATGTATTACCCGATATCGATGAGTTGAATGAGTGGGATGTACCTGAAGAAGAGCTACCGTTTTTATCGAGGCAGCTGTTGAGGGCTGGAGCGGAAGTAGAGGTGAAAGCGCCGGAGCAGTTGCGGGAGATGATGAAGGAGCATGCGGAACAATTGATACAACGGTATATGTAAGTTTCCGAGTAAGTGCCACGAAACATTTATGAATTTTCATCCGTATAAACTACCAACACTCAACAAAGGCGGTATGTGTATGCATCACGAGTACAAACAGTTCATCCACTTATTCAAAGACGGTCAGTTCGATGACATTTATCATCAAATGACCGATTCATGCAAATCTCATTATTCCATGGACACGTTTCATCACGAAGCGTCTTCGTTTCATCATGGAATTCGGCGCTATCGTCTAATCAATGAGATGGTGTTGAATGGGAATCGATATGTACTATGGTCGGATTTCCGAAAAGAAAAATTATTGTCCGTTCAATTCAATCGCGTGAATCAGATTGAATCCATCCAAATGACTGTCTCATCCTCTTCCAAAGAGACTAATCTTTCTACGAAAAACAAGTACCATCTCCCATTCAAAGAACAATGGTTCGTCGTCTCAGAAGGGGCGAACGTCGGAATGTATCTTCATGAACCGATTCGAAAGAAACGTGATGGCTATGACTTTCTAAAAACAAAGGATCTGCAACCTTACAGTCGTAGAAAAATAGGAATCGATGGCTCGTATGCGTTCGGAGAACAAGTCCTGTCCCCACTAGATGGTACGGTTTATCAGGTAGTCGATGGGTTAACGGATGAACCGAATACTGATCATCCATTCGGCAATCACGTCATCATTCAACATTCAAACGATGAATATAGCCTTCTCGCCCATCTCGAAAATGATTCGATTGGCGTAAATGTAGGCGATACGGTCAAAACGAAACAGTTGATTGGACGCTGTGGACGTTCCGGAAATACGCCTGAGCCACGCTTGCATATGCGTGTCATGAATCACCCAGATGTGGACAGCGCGACCGCCCTCCCGATTCGATGGAAAGGTCGATTGCGACCTGTGCGTGGAAAAGTAGTCACCTCTCGTGAGGAAGAGGGATGGTCGTATGGAATTGCAGCCCTCGATTTTTCAGAACTGCTTCTTTACATTGTTCAAGCCATTCCGCGATTATTTTTTCGCTTTTTTGGATAAGAAAACCCCTCAGAAATCTGAGGGGCCCAACATCACATATCCAAATCGGTGAACGCAAGTGGGACGAGCTCCCCAAGCGTCACTTCTTTCACATCGGCGTTGCCGTTTGTGAGCAGTACTTTGAAGTCAGGATCGCCAAACTCGACCATGACCTGACGGCAGATACTACATGGTGGCAAGAAGTCTTCCGTGTCCCCAGACACGGCAACCGCTTCGAAGTCACCTTTTTTGTATCCTTTTGCGACCGCTGTGAAAATGGCTGTGCGCTCTGCACAGTTTGTTGCTCCGAACGAGACGTTCTCGACGTTGACGCCGTCGATGACCGTACCATCCTTCATGAGAAGTGCCGCCCCGACGCGGAACTTCGAATATGGTGAATACGCATTGTCCTTCAATTGGCGTGCGCGCTCGACTAATTGTTGTTGGTTCATCTTAAGTCATTCCTCTCGAATATCGAATGAACTGATGCCAGTCCCCATGCCTCTCATTTTGGGCAGGATTTTTAGCATACACCCAGCCCAAAGAGAAGTCAATGACTTTTTATAAACGCTTTCATGAATAAACAAAAAAGAAGGAGCGCTCACCCCTTCTTGACTGTCTATACGCAGTTATACTAATTCAAGCTGTGCGACAGGCGCTTCTTCCGTTTCAGTCTGCACGTGATGACGCCCAATCGGAATCACGGATGGTGAACCGGATACCGGATCACACATGACCGAACAGCGAAGGTTAAAGACCCGATGGATCAAATCACACGTGATGACGTCTGACGGCTTTCCTTCTGCAATCAACTTTCCTTTGTCGAGCGCGAAGATATAGTCCGCATAACGCGCCGACAAGTTGATATCGTGCAGCACCATGACAATCGTCGTCCCGTACTTCCGGTTCAAGTCCGTCAACAAGTCGAGAATCTCGACCTGATACGTGATATCGAGATACGTTGTCGGTTCATCTAAGAAGAGGATGTCTGTCTGTTGAGCCAGTGCCATCGCAATCCAGACGCGTTGACGCTGTCCGCCTGACAACTCGTCGATGGGACGGTCCGCAAACTCCGTGATATTCATCATCTCCATGGCCTCGGCGACAGCTTCGTAATCGGCTTTCGTCCAGCCCTTTAAAAAGGATTGATGCGGGTAACGACCACGACCGACGAGATCGGCGACCGTGATCCCTTCTGGTACGACCGGGGACTGTGGCAACATCCCGAGGACACGCGCTAATTTTTTCGGTGCCATCTTCGAAATCGGCTTATCGTAAAGCGTCACTTGACCGGCACTCGGTTTAATGAGGCGTGCCATCGTCTTCAGTAGCGTCGACTTCCCGCAACCGTTCGCACCGATGATGATGCTGATTTGATTGCTCGGAATTTCAAGGCTGATATCGTTCAAAATCATCTTGTCCTCGTATCCTGAGGTGAGATGGTCCACTTTCATAATGGATGCCATTTAGAAGTCCCCTTTCTGGTTCATCCGAATCAACAAGTATAAGAGATAAGGCGCGCCGATGATGCCGGTGATGACACCGACCGGATAGCGTGCCGTGAAAGCGAATTGTCCAACGAGGTCGGCCGCGAGTACTAAGATGATGCCGACAAGCGCTGCCGGCAAGATTCCGGCGTGGCTCGTCCCGACGAGCCGTTTAGCAATCGGTCCTGCCAAGAAGGCAATGAAGGCAATCGGTCCCGTTGTCGCAGTCGCGAGAGCGAGCATGAATACCGCCGCCACGATTAGTAAAAGTCGAGTCTGGTTCGTATTGATGCCTAACCCTGTCGCCGCCATTTCCCCGAGCTCAAGCATTTCGAGCTGACGAGTGAGCAACAGGACAATCGGTAAACAGATGAGAACTGTAATCATTAAAGGCGGCAACTCTTCAAGTTTCGCCCCATTTAAACTTCCTGTCAACCATCGCATCGCCATCGCGACATCGTTTTGTCGGCTGATGAGCAGTAAATAGTTGATAACGGCTGTGAGCATCGCTTGAATCCCAATCCCCACTAATACGAGACGACCAATGGAGAACGCGGCACCTTTGGATAGGAAATAGATGACGAGCACGGTGACGAGTCCTCCGATAATCGAGGCAATCGAGATGACCGCTTCACTCGACTGGAGGACGACGATACAAAAGACAGCCGCCGCACTCGAACCGGTCGTGATCCCGATGACATTCGGGTTGGCGAGCGGATTTCGAAGCATCGTTTGGAAGATGGTTCCCGCGGCACCAAATGCTGCACCGGCAAAGACACCAGCAAGCATACGTGGTAAACGCAACACTTCAACGGCGAACGTCGCCCCTTTTACGTCTTCCCCGAGCAAGACACGGATGACATCCTGAATCGGATAAATCGTATTGCCCAACATGAGCATTAACCCGCTCAATACTACCGCTATGATGGTCAAAAGAAGCGTCATCCCGACATAACGACGGCGTCGCTTCATGCGACCTTGTCTGATTTGTTCAATCGCTGGTTGCATCATAGTCCTCTTACCTTTACTTTCATTGTCAATAGAATCAAGATCGGTGCCCCGATGAACGCCGTCACAATCCCGACCTCGAGCTCACCCGGGCTTCCGAGCAAACGTCCGATGACGTCCGAGAAAGTTAAAATGATGGCGCCCGCAAAAGCGGACATCGGCATGAGATAGCGCTGATCCGGACCGAGCACGAGGCGAATCAAATGGGGTGCGAGTAGCCCGATAAATCCGATCGGTCCGGCAAGCGCTGTCGCCGCCCCACACAAAATCACGCCGGCGAACGAGGCGGTCAGTTTCAACGTGCCTGTTCGAACGCCGAGGCTCTTCGCCATCTCCTCCCCGAGTGCGAGTGCGTTCAAAGAAGGCGCGGTCACGACCGCAATCACGAGACCGATTAAAAGAAACGGTAAAAAGGTATAAATCGAATCCAGATTTCCTGCACCGACACTCCCAACTTGCCAAAAACGGAACTGATCCATGACGTTCGAGCGTGGAATCATGAGCGCCATGACGAGCGACGATAGTGCTGCACTTGTCGCCGCTCCCGCTAAGACGAGTTTGAGCGGGGTCGCCCCTCCTCTTCCAAGCGAACCGATACCGAAAACGAAAATGGCCGTCAATAGCGCCCCGACGAGCGCGAACCAGATGAACGCACTCGCTGTCGAAATATTGAAGAACGCGATCCCGATGACGACGGCGAGCGCTGCTCCCGTGTTGACCCCAAGGATGCTCGGATCGGCAATCGGGTTACGCGTCACCGACTGCATGAGCGCCCCCGCCACACCAAGTGCTGCGCCACACATGAAACTAAAGATTGTCCGGATGACCCGCTCCCGGACAATGTCTGCCTCATACGACTGAACAGCCGGACGGAATAAACCGTCCAGCAGTTCATTCCACCCGACTGTTCGTGAGCCGAAGGCAAGGGATGCCAAGATGCACAGCACCGTCAGTACAAGCGTTCCGATCAAGAGAAGCGGAAAGTGCTTTGGCGTGTGCATCTGTTTGATTTGTGTTTGCATCATTTCACTTTCGCAAGGGCATCCGATACGCGTGAAACGTACTCATCAATCGTATATTCAATCGAGAGTGGCGTCGGTGTTCCTGCCGCTGCGAGTGGTGTGTTATCTTCAATCAAGACGACCGAGCCACGTTCAATGGCTGGCACTTTACTGTAGAGCGGGTCTGCTTGAAGCGCCTTTAACGTGTCTTCATTTCCGTATGTGACGAAGATGTCGACGTCGTTCAAAATGTCAGCGTTCTCTTTGCTGAGCTCGAGATAGAAGCTATCTGTTTTCTCTGCCTCATCTAAGATGTTTTGTGGGTACTCCATCCCGAGTTCTTCGATGAAGGCACCACGTGGGTCACCCGTCGTATAGATATAGAATTTTGAAAGGTCTTCCGCGCTCATCGAAACGAATGCGGCTTTCTTGCCAGCAATCTCAGGAACGGCTGTCGCTTTGTCTGTGATTAACTGCTCCGTGTCTTTAATCAATTGTTCGCCTTCTTCACCAAGTCCCATCGCGAGTGAGTCATAGCGAACCATGTCTTGCCATGATGTGACCCAAGGTGTTTCTTTGTAAGCCACGACCGGTGCGATTTGGCTAAGCGTGTCATAGTCTTCTTGCGTGATGCCTGAGTAGGCCGCCAAGATCACGTCCGGGTTAGAATCCGCGATCGCTTCAAAGTCTAATCCGTCTGTGTCTTGATAGATGTTCGGGTTCTCTTCCCCGAGCGCTTTCAACTTCTCTGCCGTCCATGGAAGCATACCGCTGTCGTCTTGGACACCATAGTTCGCAGCCGAGAATCCGACTGGTACGACGTCGAGGGCAAGTGCGACGTCATGGTTTCCCCATGAAATCGTTGCGACCCGTTCCGGTTTCTCTTTGATGACCGTTTCACCGAATGCGTGCTCGATTGTGATGGGGTAGCCTTCTGTCGATTCTTCCGTCCCTTCGTTCTTGGAAGCGTTCTCAGCTTCTTCCGAACCACAACCGGCTAAGATGAGTGCGAATGCCGATACAAAGATGAACATATGTAACCATTTCTTGAATGTGTTGTTCACGTGATTTTCTCCTTTTCGAACTTCTCTGTATTTTGTCGATACTGATAATCATTATCAGTTATGAGTATAGACCTGCTCTTAAGTCATGTCAACCGCTATTCGGTAAAGAAATATGAAAAAACCTGCCGTTTTAGGACAGGTTGCTTAGGACTTTCGATGCCGTCGCATGACGTCAGCAATCGGTTCATCTTGTTTTTCAAGCTCCGAAACGATCCGTTCATGGTCCACGTCGTTTCGGTTTTGACTTAATTTGAACGTCGCCTGCATATCGGTGATGTCGATCCGAAACCCGACGACGCCGTTCATTTGTCGCTTCACTGGTTCCGATAATGTCTCCCAACGTACCGCATGCTCGCGTTCCCCTTCATACTCATGGAGCAATCCTGCGAGTTCCTCCACTAATTCTTTCTCATTGAGAATCATCGCACGTCCGTACACGTGTACGGCTTGGTAGTTCCATGTCGAGACGTCCTCATGGCCGTACCAGGACGCCGACACGTAAGCGTTTGGTCCTTGAAACATGACGAGAACGGTTTGATTTTCAATCGTTCGCCACTGCGGATTCGCTTTCGCAATATGCGTCGTCAGTTGACTGTTCGCCTCATCGAATCGTAACGGGACATGTGTCGCAATCGGTTTGTCCCCATCATGCGTCACGATCGTACCGAACGGATGGGCATGGAGAAACGCGTAAATCTCAGCTCGTTCTTTGACGGAATATTGATTTGGAATATACATGCTGTACCCCCTTTCTCCTATTATATTCTGATCAAGTCGGGTATAACGACACAGAAGGAGGAATGTTTTTATGAAACAACCTATCAAAGCCATCGTCTTTGACGTATATGGCACATTATTCGACGTCCATTCGGTGAAGGATGCCTGTGAACAAGAGTTCCCTGAAAAAGGAGCTGCCATCAGCCAAGTATGGCGGACGAAACAACTCGAGTATTTCTTTTGGCGCCACATGATGGGACGTTATGAAGATTTCGATAAAGTGACCCGGGACGCACTCCGTTATGCGCTCGCCGTGCATGATGCAACATCGACAGAGGAAATCGAACAACGTCTGGTCGCATCGTATGCGCACCTCACCCCGTATGAAGAGGTCGAGTCGGTCCTAAAAGAGTTGCATGACGTGAAGACCGTCATCCTCTCGAACGGGACGGACGAGATGCTTGAGGCACTGCTTCGCAACGCCGGTCTTAGCGATTATTTCGATGAGGTCGTCAGCGTCGACGGCATCAAACAACCGAAACCGACGCCTGCTGCCTACATGCACTGGTTCAAGACGTCCGGTCTTCGTCGTGACGAGGTGCTCTTCTTATCGTCGAACGGATGGGACATCGCCGGGGCGAAAAACTTTGGCTTTCATGCCGCCTGGATCAATCGGAACGACTTACCGTTCGAGGAGTTCGATGTTAAACCAGATGCCGTCTATCCAAACTTGAATCATTTGTCAGAATGGCTCTAGTCCGTGAACGACCTCGTGAAAATGAGGTCGTTTTGTGCATCTTCCCCCATGAAAAAGGTATGCACCCCCGTCTGTTCGAACCCGTTCCGTCGATAGAATCGAATCGCTCTCTCATTACGTTCCCATACGCCGAGCCACATCTTTCGCTTGTGTAGCTCCTTCGCTAATTCAGTCGCCTTAGTAAATAACGCTTTCCCCACCCCGTGACCTTGAAACGCTTCGAATACATAAATCCGTTCGATTTCAATCGTATCGGCGCCCATCGGTTCAGATTGAGCATCGCGTACGTTCACTTTCAAATACCCTGCCAACTCGCCATCTACGTGCGCAAAGTAGAAATGAGAGTCAGGGTGCGCCAACTCTCGCTTCAACTGCTCAGTCGCGTACGCTTTTTCTAAGTAAGCGTTCAAATGCTCTTCTGTGTTGTGACGTGCGAACGTCTCCGTAAATGTCTGGATGCTAATGTGACGTAAGGCTTCTACGTCTGTCACCTTCGAGATTTCAATCATGTGGTCTCGCTCCTCTCAGTATTCTCGATGCTTGCCTTTCTTCACTTCGGCCCAATCTATCTCCACATTGCTTCGTACTTTTTTCAAGAGGCGTAACAACTCTTCACTTTCTTGCTCGTCGAGTCCTGATAACGCGACCGATGTAGAATATTCATGTTCCCGAATGATGAGCGGGTACAATGCCTCGCCCTTCTGCGTCACGTATAACCGTTTGATTTTCTGGTTCTCTAAATCTGACCGTCTCTCAATCCATCCCTCTTGCTGCAGTTTCTTGATGGCACGTGCGGCGGTCGTCCGATCTACCTTAATCAACTCTGCCAGCCGCTCTTGAATGATACCTGGGTGTTCAAAAATCCTAACGACGTACAAGTACTTCCCTTTTTCTAAACCGAGTGCCTTAAATTCAATGTTGCTGATTGAATCGAGGGCACGCGCAATCATCCCGATTTCTCGTAAATGGTCATGCATTATGAGACACCTCTATCCCTTTGTTGCAAATGCAACAAAATACTTTATATAAGCGTATCGTAATTTGTGAGAGAATGGAAGTAAGAATTTTCGCTAAGAAGGAGATGAATGAGAGATGGGTCACCGAATCTATACGACGAGTTTCGCGAGCGTTTATCCACTCTACGTCGCCAAAGCCGAACGCAAAGGACGGACGAAGGAAGAAGTCGACACCATCATCGAATGGTTGACCGGTTACGATGAGACCGGACTCGAACGTCAGATAGCCAATCAAGTCGATTTTGATACGTTTTTCGCTTCAGCACCTCGTCTGAATGAAGACCGCGCCCTCATCAAAGGTGTCGTCTGTGGGGTCCGTGTCGAGAACGTTGAAGAACCACTCATGCGTGAGATCCGTTATTTGGACAAACTCATCGATGAGTTGGCAAAAGGAAAGAAAATGGAGAAGATTTTACGAGGAGGTGAATCATGATGGATGTGACAGCACTCGTCGACGAGGCACGGCTCGATTCATTTATTCATCTGCTCGAGGTCATCGATGATCATTTACCTGGCGGATTTGAAAAAACGACGGACGGACATGGTGTCCATTACGTCGTTCCACTCGATCGATATCCGTCCGGGTATCATGTCACACCGGGTACCCCGCTCCCGTTTATCAGTGTAATCGCGCAAAAGCGCCATGTCGGACTGTATCACATGGGCATTTACGCCGACCCTGAATTACTCGCTTGGTTCGAACGGGAGTATGCGAGTCGTGTCCCGACGAAACTTGATATGGGAAAAAGCTGTATCCGTTTCAATAACGTGAAGCGAATCCCGTTTGACTTGGTCGGAGAACTCGTCGAGAAGATGACTGTCGAGGAATGGATTCAGCACTACGAAGGACAACGAGATAACAAAAAAGAGTCCGGCTAATTTTCGGACTCTTTTCATTTACACAGTAAATCGATTCGTCATCTCTCGCATCTCATCCGCCATATTCGATAATTCTTGAGCGGCTGCCGTAATTTCTTCCATCGATGCCATCTGTTCTTCAGTAGCTGCTGATGTGTTCTCCGTTTCTGTGGCAGTCGATTCAGTAATTCCTTGAATCTCATTCACGGAGTTCAACACTTCTGTCGCTCCCGCCGCCATTTCCTGTACAGCACTAGACACTTCTTCTATTTGCTGTCCGACTTCTTCAATGGAAACTTTAATTTCATCAAACGCAACACCTGTCTGCCGCACGTTCGTCACACTCTGTCCCATATCACCTTCTACGACATGCATCGTTTCTACAGCATGCTTTGTTTCTGTCTGTGTATGATGAATTAGAGAGGAAATTTGTTTGGTCGCATCGGCTGATTCTTCCGCGAGTTTTCGTACTTCTGCAGCAACGACTGCGAACCCACGTCCCTGATCTCCTGCCCGCGCTGCCTCGATTGCTGCATTTAATGCAAGTAAGTTCGTTTGCTCTGCAATTCCTGAAATGGTCCCACTGATTGTACCAATCTCTTGAGAACGAGTATTAAGCTGCTCAATGACTTGTTGCAACGTCTTCACTTTTTCATTCATCGCTTCAAGCTGATGTTCAAGCGTTTCGATTAGCTCATTCCCTGATTGTACTTTGTCCAATGCCCCTTCCGATAATACAGTCATCTGTTGAGCACGGTCGGAGACTTGGTGAATGCCATTCGTCAATTCTGAAAGGGTACCATTTGAAGACTTGACCCGTTTCAACTGATGGAGTGAACCCGAAGCGATTTCTTCCATCGTCACGGCTACCATCTCTGTCGCTTTTGTCGTTTCTTCTACGTTATTTTTCAAATCGTCCGATGAAGTCGCCACACGCCCAGCAGTCGAAGTCACTCCACCAATCAACTCTCGTAAACTTTCTTTCATCTGATTGAATGACTGTGCGAGCGCTCCGATTTCATCGCGTGATGTGTATGTGCTATTGACTGTCAAATCCCCTTCACCGGCACGACTCATCAATACGTTCAATTCTTTCACCGGACCAACCACAAGGCGGGTGATGTAGACGCCTAGTCCAATTGAAAGTGTAGCTCCTAAAATGACTAGACCCCAAAAGATCAACACAGCACGCTCTCGATCCGACCGCATCGTATCACTGGCCGTTTCCGCATCCGCATTCAACTGATCCATAACTTCTTTCGCCGTCTCAACAAGCGCAAGTCGTATCGGACGCAATTCTGTTCCATATTGTCGATAAGCAGATTCATTTTCATTTCGTAATGCAGGTTGCAATA
This sequence comes from Exiguobacterium sp. AT1b, assembly GCF_000023045.1. Lineage (GTDB taxonomy): Bacteria > Bacillota > Bacilli > Exiguobacteriales > Exiguobacteriaceae > Exiguobacterium. The sequence continues at coordinate 1,217,730 of NC_012673.1, forward strand.
CGACGTCTATGCTTTCCAAATATGCGTTCGTCTCTTCATTCAGCTTTTCGATTCGACTAATTAACTCAGGATTTTCTGTCGAAATCGAATCATTAAATACTTTGAGATCGGTAGCCATACTCTCTCGACGCTCTTCAATGTTTTTTTGTAACTCTTCATTTCGAGCACTTTCGGTCGTTAACATTAGTTCTAACAAGTGACTTTCGATTGCACGATTATCGGTTCTCAACTGTCCAATGGCACGAATCGGAATCAATCTCTCTTCATATATCTTTTCTCCAGCATCAGCCATTCGCCCAATCAACATATGGCTTAACATTGAAATCATGACGAGTGTCACAACGAATAATGAAATCAATACTGTAAACTTCTTTGACATGCTTAAATTTTTCATCATCTTCCCTCCCGCTCTATTTATCGTGTCGAATTTGTGAAAAATGAAGCAATGTCTAGAAAGCATTGACCTAAGTTTCGAATCTGACTCCTCGCTTTATCTCGTTACACCTTTTGTAAGCCGGCTCGCATTTGTATTGCGTTGAGATGCAGTATACTAACATCAGATAATTACGGTTACGAAAGGAGCGGACAACTTGCCACGACCACTCAAACTCACACTCTTTCTTCTAGTGTTTGGATCTTTGTTCTATATCACCCATTTCCACTATGAATTGCGTCCGTCTGACATCCGGGACATCGTCTTGTCATTCGGATTTTGGGGGCCACTCTTCTTTATTTTCCTTTATGCCATCGGTCCGGTCGCATTTTTACCAACATCCGTGCTGTCACTCGGAGCCGGACTCGCATTCGGCGTGTGGCCAGGTGTCCTCTATATCATCATCGGCGCGACTGCTGCCGCGACGACCGGGTACGTGATGGGGCGCTTTTTCGGTCGATCGGTCATCAATGTCGACCGCTATCCATGGTCAGAGAAACTGTTCACACAAATGGAACGTCGTGGCTTTTTATATGTATTTGTCCTCCGGCTCATCCCGCTCGTCAGTTTCGACTTACTCAGTTATGCCGGCGGAATCTCACGTGTTCGCTTCCGTGCCTTCGTACCGGCGACCGTGCTCGGCATGATTCCAGGTACGTTCGCCTACAGCTTCCTCGGGGCGAGCCTCGCCTCAGGCAGTGTCACTACGATCTTCATCGCCGCGCTCGTCTTCGTCGGCTTGATTGTCGTGACGTATATCTTCCGGGAACCGGTGAAAAAGTGGTTAGGCCTAAATTGAAAAATCGATTCTCCTATCTCACTAAAAGGCATTTGAACACGCAATCCCTTTTCTTGTAAATTATATGTGGGAATAATATCCACATATACTATTTAAAGGGGAATCACCACGTGTTTAAAAAAGTTATCGCCTGTCTTCTAGTTATTTTCATGTTATGTAGTTCGTCTGTTTCAATTTCAGCAAAAGAATTTCATTCTCGATATAATAAAGGAGAAATGGTCTATCTAACCTTCGACGATGGACCAAATCAATACACACCGAAGTTGCTCGATGTCTTAAAACGATATGATGTGAAGGCAACCTTTTTCATTTTAGGCAAGAAAATTAAAGGAAATGAAGCCATTCTCCAACGAATTGTGGACGAGGGACATACGATTGGACTACATAGTATGACTCACGATAAGAAAACATTTTATCGTTCCCCTCAAACCGCAGTAAATGAGATGAAACAAGTTCAACAATTGATTTTTGATATCACCGGCGTAAAGTCAACGACCATTCGCGTCCCTTATGGAAGTGTGCCTCATATGACTAAAGCACATCGTCAAGCGATGGAAAAGGCCGGTTTTGACATGTGGGACTGGAACGTTGATACGCTCGATTGGAAATACAAAAAGAATCAAAAAGCGATGCGCTATCAAACGATCAAACAAGTACGTGCTCACCGCGCTTACTATCAAGCATCTATCGTCTTGATGCATGATCACGCCACTTCTCCAGAATCACTCTCTTATATGCTGAGACATTTGACACGTGAGAAGTTCCTCTTTTTGACGACGGATCAAGCAAAAGAACCATATCATTTCTATAACAAATGGTATGGCACATCACATTGATTACCTCAATCGGAGCCCTGTGCTCCTTTTTTTGTTCCAAATGTGCAATCTATATTAACTTCCGTCAACTTCATCCGATATGTATAGAGCTACAACAAATGAACACGAGAATGTGAGGAAAGAATGATGAGTTTGATCAAAAGAAATCAGTTGATGTTGTTGACGACGTTATTGATTGTGATGACGTCGATTGTTGTCCATTTGCTACATCGTTTCACGGATTTTGCCTATGCATATACGATCCTACGAAACGGTGCGGACGATTACGTATACTCCGGTGTGACGTGGGTCTTGTTCGCCCTCCCAATCGTCTTCTTCGGGATGATGGTCGTCACCTCGAAGCGAGAATCTCTAGCTTTTTCCTATTGGATGATGCTAACACTCACCTTCGCAAGCATCTCGACCGTCGCTGGAGGACAAGGACTCGTTGAGTATCACTTCTCGATTTTTGTCGTCTTGGCGATTTTGTCGTTCATGCGTCGAATCGATTTGATTTTGTATAGTGCGGGGATCTTTGCTGTGCAACATCTGGTTGGATACTTTTTGATTCCTGAGATGATTTGTGGGACGAGCGACTATCCGTTCAGTTTACTACTCGTCCATGCCGTATATTTGATTCTTCTCAGCGTCGTGCTTGTCGCGCAAATCCACTTCCGTAATAAAGAGACGGAACGTGTCGAGGCACAGGAGCAAGAAACGCGACAGTTGTTACAACAAGCGATTCATGATGTCAGCGTGCTCGTTCAATCTTTGAACAGTCACGCCGAAGAGCTTGAATCCGCTGCTAACCAGTCTCTCGAATCAGGTGAGCAAATCGCTGTCACGGTCGACCCGATTGTCGCACATGCTTCATCCCAACAGGAATCCATGGTGCAAGGGGCAGATGAAATTCACTCAATCCGGTCTTTGACGGCGCTCATTCAAGAACGAATGGCCCAGACGGCCGCAGCGTCCTCGCGTATCGCCAAAGATGCCCTTGCCGGGAACAAAGACATGCGACTGATGGAAGCAAAAGTACAAGAAATCATCACCGAGTCGGAACAACTCGACCGGATTGTCGCGACGATGTCGAATCGTTCAACCGAAATCCAAGGAATCTTGCAACAAGTCGGTTCCATCAGTGAACAGACGAATATGCTCGCCTTGAACGCATCCATTGAAGCGGCTCGTGCCGGTGAGGCTGGACGAGGATTCGCCGTCGTCGCCTCAGAAGTCGGGAAACTTGCTGTCCAATCGCGCGAATATGCATCCGAGATGACCCGAGTCCTCGGTGGATTGATGGAAGATACGACTGTCGTATCCAAATCAGCGCATCTTTTCAAACAAGCGACCGAAAACTGTCAAACGGTCACGAACGATGTGACGGCTGTGTTTGATCGTCTAACGGAAGATGTTTCAGAAATCGACGAACAAATCGCTTCGATTCAAGAGACACGCCAACGGGTCACGACACAGATGGAAGCACTTGAAACACGACTTGAGTCGACGAAATATGCGGCGAATGAACTCCAACAACAGATTCACCATGTTGCCGCAGCAACGGAAGAGCAAGTCGCCATTCAAAAAGAACTCAGTTCGATGTCGGACCGTCTCGCTCTGACCGCGAATTCGCTTGAAGACGTGACGACTCAACTCGAGGATCACGCCACTCGTGCCTAACACAAATGCCCCCGACCAAGTGGTCGAGGGCATTTTACTTATCGGTCGAGCAATTGACGAATTCCTTCTTGAAGAGGTGTGACCGGGCGTCCGAGAACCGGTTCGAAGTCACTCTCATGAATTTCGAGCGTTCCCTGGCGAATACTTCTTTGAATCCCCGCAAGAATCGCAACGACTTCCTCTGGCAATCCAGCTCCGCGCATCGTCTCTTCGTATGCCTCGAGACTCAACTCCTGCATCATCACTTCACGACCTAACACTTCACTGAGTGCGTCTACAAGATCTTGTTGGGTATGAAGTGGCCCCGATAGTTCATAGACCGCATGATCCTGTTGTTCTTTTAACAGAACATTCGATGCGGCTTCCGCGTAATCTTGTTGCAGCGCCCAACCGACTTTCCCATCTCGAGCCGCCGTGATCCATGGTGCCCCGTCAATCACCGCTTGAATGCTTGGTAACTCGTTCTCTAAGTACCAGTTGTTCCGTAAGAACGCATGTGGAATACCAGACTCGACAATCGCTTCCTCTGTGACGACATGTGGGGGTGCCATCAAGTTCTCACTGTCTGTCGCATCGGCGAGACTCGTGTAGGCAATGAATGAGACATCTGCCCGTTTCGCTGCCTCGACCGCGTTTGTATGTTGACGAATTCGCGTATCGTTATCGCCATCTGCCGAGATGATCAACAGACGCTCGACGCCTTTGAACGCTTCATCAAGAGTGTCCGGCTGATCAAAATCACCGTGTCGCACGTCAACGCCACGCTCTTTGAGTGACGCCGCTTTCTCCGGATTCCGTACACTGACAGCGAGCTCACTCGCATCAATCGACTTGAGTAGTTCCTCTACGATTTTCGAACCGAGTTTACCCGTTGCTCCTGTGACTAAATACTTCATAAAACCCCTCCTTTGTTCGCATGATTCACTCTTCCCGTTCATCCGACCCGTCACACCTGTCACGATTGATCCGAGACGATATGGATGTCCACCTGCTTCAATTCCCGCATGATGACATTCACAATCGACCCGCGCATGACTTCTTGCCAGCGTGTCCTTGCTGATTGTCCAAGAATCAATTGGGTAATGCGTTTTTCTCGTGCCGTAGTCGTTAAATTCTTCGTTAGTTCTTTCCTCGGTACATTCAAGACAATCACTTCTGCCTGGAATGATGCACCTTGCTCTCGAACTTCTTTTAGAATGGCAGTCTGCTCAGGTGTCAATTTTCTCTCCTCACCATGGAGGACGGACAAGATATAAAGCTTCGCTTTGAGTCGACTCGCCATGCGAAATCCTCGATAAATCAAATGTCTCGCATTGTCATTGAGCTGAATACAGACCATGATCCGCTCTTGGAGGAGCGTCGGATCAGACACCACATTTTTTCGGGTTCGATAGACTTGATCATCGACTTCATCCGCTACTTGTCGAAGCGCAATCTCACGCAGACTCGATAGATTGGTCAGCGTAAAAAATGACGACAGACTTTGCTCAATTTTGTCAGGTCGATAAATCTTCCCTTGTCTCATCCGTTCTTGTAACGTCTGCGGCGTCACATCGACGAGCAGAATCTCATCAGCCCGATTGAGAAAAAGATCTGGAATCCGTTCTCTTACCTCGACACCGGTGATCCCTTTCACCGTCAACAGTAAACTTTCAAAGTGCTGAATATTAACGGCCGCATATACATCGATTCCGTTCTCTAACAACACTTGCACGTCCTGGTATCGCTTCGTCCGCACTGAGCCTGGGGCATTCGTATGAGCCAACTCATCAACGAGGACGATATCAGGATGAAGCGATAAGATGGTCTCGACGTCTAATTCCTGCAATTCGTGTCCTTTATAGGGAATGGAAAGAAGAGGGACGATTGGCAAATCGCCGATCATCGCCTCTGTTTCTTTCCGCCCATGCGTCTCAATCAATCCAATCATGACCGAGACCCCTTCTTGCTGATGGGCTCTTGCGTCTGCCAACATTTTATACGTTTTACCAACACCCGGTGCAGCTCCGATATAAAGTCGAAGTTTGCCTCGCATCAGTTCAACTCATCAAGTGCAAGATTCATCATCAAGACGTTCACGTACGGTTCTCCGTCTGCCGTTTCGCGAATGACTTTTTCGATATTATCTGCTGCTACAGAGCGAGCGTCACTGATTCGTTCGACTTGTGACATCGCATGTTCCATCGAGATATGCGGATCCAGTCCCGATCCGGATGTCTCGATTGCGCCCGGAAGTTCAGGATTGTGTTTCGGACGGTCTGGATTGCTTTCTGCCATGTTATCGCCGCCCGATTGACCAGTAAGTTGATCGACTGCCGTTGGTCGGCCGTGGAAGTAATCTTCCGAAACGAAAGGTTGCGCGATCCACTTTGATCCAATCTGTTCACCATCGCGTTCAATCAAACTGCCTTCAGCTTGACTCGGAAATAGTGCCTGACCTGCTACTGTTAAAGCGAGTGGATAAGCCACACCGCATAAGACCATCGTCAAACTGACGACGATACCTGCTTGTTTTATAGAAGACATTCGGTCCACCTCACATGAATAAGTTTAAGACGATGTCGAGTGCTTTGATTCCTATGAACGGAACAATCACACCGCCGACACCATAAACGAGTAAATTTCGACGTAACAACTTCTCCGGACCAACCGGGTCGTAACGGACCCCTTTCATCGCAACCGGAATGAGCAGTGGAATAATCAATGCGTTAAAGAGGAGCGCGGCCAAGATCGCTGACTCAGGTGAGCCGAGATGCATCACATTTAACCAGTCCATTTCTGGAATAAAGGCGACGAACATAGCTGGCAAAATCGCGAAGTATTTTGCCACATCGTTCGCAATCGAGAACGTCGTCAAGGCACCGCGTGTCATCAGTAACTGTTTACCAATCTCGACCACCTCAATGATTTTGGTCGGATCCGAATCTAAATCAATCATATTCGCCGCTTCTTTCGCGGCCTGTGTCCCCGAGTTCATGGCGAGACCGACGTCTGCCTGCGCAAGTGCCGGGGCATCATTCGTCCCGTCCCCTGTCATGGCGACAAGATGCCCCGCTTTTTGTTCTGCTTTGATGACGCGAATCTTATCTTCTGGTTTACACTCCGCTACGAATTCATCGACACCGGCTTCACGTGCAATCGTCGCGGCCGTCAACGGATTATCTCCCGTGCACATGATGGTCTTGATTCCCATCTGACGCAAACGATCGAAACGTTCACGCATACCTGGTTTCACCGTATCTTTCAAATGAATGACGCCGAGGATACGAGCATCTTCTGAGATGACGAGCGGTGTCCCCCCTTCTTGTGAAATCGCATCGACTTGCTCCTGTAAATCGCTCGGAATCATTCCACCTTGAGCACTCACCCAGTCCATGATGGCGGACGCCGCACCTTTTCGGACACGTCGACCGTCTGCCAAGTCTAGTCCCGACATCCGTGTTTCCGCTTTGAATGGAATGATCACCGCATCTTGTTTCGGTGACTCATCTAATTCTCCCCAGCGTTCTTTCGCAAGTGTCAACACAGACCGTCCTTCTGGCGTTTCGTCTTCAAGCGATGTCAAAACAGCGACTCCAAGCGCTTGCGAAGCTGTGATCCCTTCTACTGGAAGGACTTCAAATGCCATCCGGTTTCCGAACGTAATGGTCCCCGTCTTATCTAAAATGATGGTTCGAATGTCTCCAGCTGCCTCGACGGCTTTCCCGCTCATCGCAATGACATTGAATCGGGTGACCCGGTCCATCCCGGCAATCCCGATGGCGGATAAGAGTCCACCGATCGTTGTCGGAATGAGACAAACGAGAAGTGCAATTAAAATGGGTGGTGACAATTGGAAGCCGAGATAGTTCGTAAACGCAGGGAGTGTCAAAACGACGAGTAAGAAAATCATACTGAGCGAAACAAGAAGCAGGGACAAGGCAATCTCATTCGGTGTTTTTTGACGTTTCGAGCCTTCGACAAGGGTAATCATCTGGTCGAGGAATGACTCACCCGGATTGCTTGTAATCTCGACCTCAATCCGGTCACTGACGACAAGCGTTCCCCCGATGACGGAAGAGAAGTCTCCGCCGGACTCTTTGATGACCGGCGCTGATTCTCCTGTAATCGCCGACTCATCAATCGACGCCAACCCGGCGATGATTTCGCCGTCTCCCGGTACATAGTCTCCGGCGCGCACTTCGACACGGTCTCCTTTTCGGAGGAGCGACGAAGCGACTTCCTCTATCCCTTCTTTCATAATTCGGCGTGCCATTACATCATTCTTTGAGGCTCGAAGGGTTGCCGCCTGCGCCTTCCCTCGACCTTCCGCAATCGCTTCGGCGAAATTGGCGAACCATAGCGTGACGAGCAAAATGAGCGTCACTGCCAAGTGAAAACCTCGCATCTCATCTGACATGAAGGTATAGACTAGCGATAATAAAAACCCGCCCCATACGAGGAACATGACCGGTTGTTTCACCATCGTTCGTGGATCTAGTTTTTTGACTCCGTCCCACATGGCAGGAACAATCAAGCTCGTGTCAAAACGACGTGTCTGTTTTTCTAGTTCATTCATCTTCTATTCTCTCCTATATTCAACGTATCATGAGCCACTCGGCGAATGGTCCAACCAACAATACTGGTAAAAAGGTCAAGGCACCGACAATGACAATCACACCGAACAGAAGTGATGTAAATAGCGGCGTGTCGGTCCGAAGTGCCCCATCGTCCGTGACACGTGGTTTCATTTGAAGGCTACCTGCCATCGCCACCATTAATAAAAGCGGAATATACCGACCGAAGAACATCGCAAAGCCTGCCGTGATATTCCAAAACGGCGTCGCATCCAATAAACCTTCGAATCCGGATCCGTTGTTGGCGACAGCGGATGTATACTCATACAAGATTTGTGAAATCCCATGAGGTCCCGCATTCGTGATGGCGTCCTGTCCTGGCTGTACAACGAGCGCCAAAGCCGTAAATCCTAAAATAAGGAGTGGGGAAACAAGAAGCGTTAATGCGACAAGCTTCATCTCGCGTCCCTCGATTTTCTTCCCGAGCACGGTTGGCGTCTGTCCAATCAAGAGGGCTGCGACAAAAATGGTGATGATTACATACATCATCAAATTCATAAACCCGGCACCGACCCCACCAAAGACAACGTTCAACATCATGTTTCCCATCAAGATGATGCCGCTCAGAGATGGAAGCGAGTCGTGCATTGCATTGACAGCACCGGTCTCCGCAGCCGTCGTCACTGCGCCGTAAAGCGCTGTGCCAATTGCCCCGAAGCGCATTTCTTGGCCATGTAAAGACGGGTTGGCATACAACGTGGCATACATGAATACTGTTCCGATAATGAACAAGAAAAGCATGACACTAAAGTAAAGGAATCCTTGTTTTCGTTTCTTCGCCATCGCCCCGTAGATGAATGGCAATGACATCGGTAATAAGAGCATCAAGAAAAGATGGATGTAATTCGTCCAATCACTTGGATTTTCAAATGGATGTGCACCGTTTACCGCATAGTAGCCTCCACCGTTATTTCCAAGCTGTTTGATGACCTCAAATGATGCGATTGGTCCTCGTTGAATCGTTTGACTCGCTCCTTCGAGCGTCGTGACGACAGCATTCGGACTAAGGGTTTGTGGGACACCAAACGCAATCAACCACATACCGAAGAATAGGCTGATTGGTAAGAGCACATACACGATGACGCGTACAAAATCGAAATAGAACTGACCAATCGGCTTTCCGAGAATTCCTCGAATGAATGCCAGCGCCATCGTAAATGCCATCGTCGGTGCCACGAACATGAGTGTCGAGAGGACGAACATCTGTGATAAGTGAGAGAGTGCCTCACCTGAATAATGCTGTTGGTCTGTATTCGTCATAAAACTGATGACCGTATGGAAGGCTAGATGCCAGTCTAAGTTGACGGCCCCATTCGGATTGAAGGGCAACACCCCTTGAAAGCGAAGCAACACATAACCAATCAATAAGAATAGCAAATTGAGTGTCAAAAAATCTTTTGCGTAGCCAAACCATGATTGCTTCTCACGCTCGTTTATTCGAAGCCGACGTGTGATCCTCGTCTCGAGCGCTTTCCCTACATAGTTTGGTCGTTCTTGAATCGGTACAAATCGTCTTCCGACGTAACCGCCTAACAAGGCACTAGCTGTCATCGTGATCGCGATGAGCAGACTCAATGTGATGATGAATGTAACCCACATCTTTCGTCATTCTCCTCTATCCTTAAAATTTTTCTGGTTTTAGTAATGCAACGGTCAAGTAAGCGAGATACCCAATTCCAATTGCCAAAAGCACGATATACATGTCGTCACCCCTGTTCATTCCAATGCATCCGGTCAATTGAACGAATCATCACGTTCATAGACGCCACTAAACCAATCAGTAAAGCGATTGCGAATAAATCAGTCATTTTAATAACCTCTTTTTTTAATTTTTTAACTTAATTTAACATTTGAAACGAACAAAAAACCACAGGAGCAAGAAACGGCTCCAGTGGCATATCACTGCATGAGTCGGATCCCCCTAATAACGCCTACGAGGTTAGCTGTCGGATTCGGGCTTGCCTAGGTTGGCCCTACCTCACTTGAGGATTCACCCCAGTCCAGATTGGACGGTGGGTCCCCCGCTTCCGTCTCCGGAACTCGGCGAAAAGATTTCAACAATACGTATGAAGTTGATGAGATGGATGTTACGCCGATTCAAAATGACTGTAAATAACTTTTCATAAAATTTTTTTTAACTTAAATTGTCAGATTTATCCGAATGCTTTTTGTGAAAGGAATATGATTATTCATAAGTTTTTTTAATCCTAGTTTCTTCATACTTAATTTGCAGTTCAGAAAATCATGTATTGACGTCCCATCCTAGATTTGTGATCACTTCTGTGATATATACAAGAATCATTACTTTCAAGTGAGTTTGAACTTAAAAATAAATCTTTGAAGACATCAAAAAAATCGTTTAAAACTACTTTTACATCTTAGGATGGATGTCCAAATCGATGTTATTCGACTTATTGTTGATGGAGAATATGAATTAGGTAGGAGACGATCACGGTATGGAGCAATGGATTCAACAAATCATCGAACAGTTTGGTTATTTAGGGGTCATGTTCCTCATTTTTATTGAGAATGTATTCCCTCCGATTCCTTCCGAATTGATCTTAATTTTTGGAGGCTTCTTCACGACCACAACAACACTCAATCCGGTTTGGATGATTTTAGCCGCAACGGTTGGGGCACTTCTTGGGGCAGTTGTCCTATACGGTGTCGGACTGTTGTTTGATCGTGAAAGATTGGAGTCATTGGTCGCACGCTATGGCAAACGCTTATACCTCAAAGTCGATGACGTGCGAATGGCCGATCGATGGTTTGATCGCTTCGGTCCGAAATTAGTATTTTTCGGACGTTTTATTCCCGTCGTACGCAGTTTGATTTCGATTCCAGCCGGGATGTCCAACATGCCGTTTCTAAAATTTTTCACTTTGACGACACTTGGTACTCTCATTTGGAATACAGTGCTCATCTATATCGGCGTCTATGTCGGAGAAAACTGGAAAGTGTGGCTTGGATACATCGAAACCTATTCACATGCAATGTACGTCGTACTTGGACTCGTAATTGTTGCATTCGTTGTTTGGATTGCACGCCAAATTTCTAAACGACGCGCCACAAGATAACCGTTTTTTATTAAACGGTTTTTTTTTTACACTTAAAGTCTTGACTTTAGGTTCAGATGAACTTAAATTAAATACATAGAAGTTCATAAGACCTTAAAAGGAGGAATTATTGTTGACCCTACTCATCGGGTTTTTACTCATCGTCATCTTCATGCTCGCACTTGACCTCGGGGTGTTCCACCGTAAAGCACACGAAGTCTCGCTCCGCGAGGCATGGACATGGACGTTTGTCTGGATTGGGATTGCCATCGCATTCGGGGGATGGTTGTTCTTCACGCAAGGAAGTACAGCCGCAACGGAATATGCGAGCGTCTACTTTATCGAAAAGGCACTCGCGATCGATAATGTCTTCGTCTTTTCACTTGTTTTCGCCTATTTCGCCATTCCACTCAAGTATCAACATAAGGTACTGTTCTGGGGGATTCTCGGAGCGATTTTCTTCCGTGCCGTCTTCATCGTCGCTGGGGTATCCCTTTTAGAAAACTTTGGTTGGGTCTACTACGTGTTCGGAGCGTTCCTCGTTTATACAGGATGGATGATGTATAAGAATATCGGGAAAGACGAGTCACTTGAAGAAAACAAGACGATTCGTTGGCTCGAGCGACGCCTGCCCATCACACAGGATATCTCATCCGGAAAATTCACGAAGCGCATCAATGGGAAGTTGTTCTTCACGCCACTCTTCATCGCGCTCATCTTTATCGAATTGTCCGATATCGTCTTCGCTGTCGACTCGGTCGCCGCGAGTTTCGCGTATTCACGTGACCCGTATATCATCTTCTATGCGAACATCATGGCGATTCTCGGACTTCGTAGTCTCTACTTCGTCCTCGCCAACTTGATCGACCGCTTCTACTATTTGAAACACGGTCTCAGCTTCATGCTCGTCTTCATCGGGGCGAAGATGATTTTGGGTGATGTGTACAAGATGCCGATTTGGATGTCTCTAGGAACCATCGTTCTCGTCATCTTGATTAGCGTCCTCTATAGTTTCTACAAAACGAAACCTGGTTCGTCCAAACACGTATAATGAATCAATCAGTCCATTTCGTCGGTGTTCTTTCTTTGAAAATCGGGTAATCATTGAGGTGCACAACTACAGAAAAGGGGATTCACTATGTTTGATCGGATTGGCCTCATGAGTATCGGTCTCGTCTTCGGGATCATCCTCATGTTACTCTTCAACAACCTGTTCGGATTGGTGTTCGGTGTCGTCCTTGGTGTCAGCCTCATCGCCGCCAACCAAATCGAGCGAAACAAACAAACGACATGGCATTAACCAAAAAGCACGCGCCCCATCCTTTGGGAGCGCGTGCTTTTATGTCAGAACATCGTATACGGATTGATACTGTTGGCAGGAGATGAACTGCTATACACATAGCTGTTCCGATGCACTTCGAAGTGGAGATGATTCCCGAACGAGTTCCCGGTATTCCCGACCGTTCCAATCGTTGCTCCTTTTGCTAGCGTCTGTCCTGTGACGACATTGAGACGATCAAGGTGTGCGTATACTGTGATGTATGTTTGTCCGTTCAACTGATGGCTCATCATGACGTGGTTACCGTAAGCCCCATAGTTTCGAGAAACGATGACTTTTCCATAAGCGGCTGACACGACCGGTGTTCCTCTTGGAGCAGCCAAGTCAATGCCGTTATGGAACGTATAACCGTACTGCCCACTCGCGGGACCATACTTTTGTGTCAACGTCCCTTTTGTCGGGATGATCATTTTCGCAGTCGATGTCGTTGAAAGCGTGGAAACACTGTACTTCTTCACATATGTACTGGATACGTAGCGGGATGTCCCGTTGAAATTAATTTTCGTCCATCCCCCACTCACGCCGAGATATTTGAACGACTGTCCCAACTTCGCGCTACCGACGATCGCATACGTCGTGCCCGGACCCGAACGGACGTTTAAACTGTTGGTCGTGACTTTGACATAATACGTGGTGGCTGCTTCAGCCGGAGTACCTGCCGGAGTGAAGATTCCGACTGTGAGAAGAACGGCACAGAAAAGAGAGAATAGCTTTCGTTTCATGATGTGGTAAATCCTTTCAATTATGTATTTAAATTTTTATTTTTTATATTATCTAACTGAAAAAATTTTACCACCAAAACGAACCGACAAATATGTCATTTATATTTCAAATAAAGGAAAACAAATTCTAACTTACTTTCTTTATTTTTCCTTTTCAACGTATAAAAAAATACACAGCCGATTTCGACTGTGCATGTCTGTTATTCACGATTTTCCTCGGCGTTCTCCTCTTCATCTTTTAAATCTTCAATCAATCGCTTCATCTCTTCAATTTCACGGCGCTGTGCCTTGATGATTTCTTCAGACAATTCTTTCACGCGTGGGTCTTCAATTTCAGCGCGTTCACTTGTCAAAATGGCAATCGAGTGGTGAGGGATCATCGCTTTCATCCAACTGACATCATCGACGGTCGTCTGGCTACGTACGAGCCAAAGCGAGGCACTGAAGACGAGAGCACTGACCCCTAGGATGATAAAGTTAACTGTTTTGTTCTTATACATCCCCCACATGAAGAGAAGCATGACGAACGCCATGACCGATCCCATGATGAGTGCCATGTACAACCTCGTCTGACTAAAGAAGATATGATTGAACTGAAACACATTCAAATACATGAGCCAATACATAATGAATGTCGAGACCGCAATCATGATTCCAAATTTACCGTACTGTTTCATCTTATTCATCCTTTCTTATTGTGCGTATAAAAACTCTTTTTCCTGCTTGTTCTATACTCAAACCCGCCTATTTCTCCGTCTAATCGTACTCTTAACGCTTTTCACTTCTTTTTCACAAACATCGGGTACACTAGTGAAATTGAGTTCATGCAAGGAAGGAGAACGATGATGCAAGAGCGGACATTGCGTGACGTACTGGCAACACTTGATTCTGTTTTATCTTGGTCCTATCTCGATCACCCGGAAGAAATGACAATTCGCGGAATCGGAACGACACCAGAAAAAATAAATAAAATGTTTTTATATATATGCAAGCGCCCAATCAATGAACGTGGCGTCGATTTAGTGAGGGCCGCCATCCGAAATGGTGCAGTAGCCATCGTCACGGATCGACCGATTGACGCGAGAGTACCCGTCATTTACTGTCGAGACGTCGAACGCGCACGTGAACAACTACAGACTCTTTTCGCCATGGAAGGAAATCACGCAAAGCACACGGAACGATAATAATAAGAGGAAGGAGGAATGCAAGATGAAGATTCTCATCGTAGACGATGAAGAAAAAATGAGACATTTGATTCGTTTGTTTCTTGAAAGTGACGGCTACTTTTGCATCGAGGCGAGCGATGCCCGTTCCGCACTCGACAAAATCGAAGAGCGACCGGATCTCGTCCTTTTAGATATTATGATGCCAGAAGTAGATGGGATCTCACTTTGTCGTCAGTTAAAGACGATGGATCCGGCATTACCTGTCGTCTTGTTGACGGCACGTTCAGACAATGAGACGACCATCCAAGGATTAGATGCTGGAGCGGATGATTACGTCACCAAACCGTTCGATGGGAACGTGCTCCTCGCTCGTATTCGTGCCGTCTTGCGCCGGACCCGTGTCGTCAACATCCAATACGGACCACTACGTTACGATGAGGAGAGCGGACGCGTTTTGTATGAAGAACAAGAGATTGTCCTCACACCAAAAGCGACGGCCATCTTAAAATTGTTCCTTCAGCACCCGAATCGCCTCTTCAACCGCCTAGATTTGTTTGACCTTGTCTGGCCCTATTCTGCAGAATCCGACCCACGCACCGTTGATGCGCATATTCGTATGATTCGAGAAAAGTTAGGCGATGCAGGATTCCCGATTGATGATTATTTAAAGACGGTATGGGGACGTGGCTATCGATGGACCGAGGAGCGTTCCGGATGAAGCGAGGTCGTAACAGTCTACCGTTTCGCATCAGCCTCGTCTTCCTGTTGTCTACGTTGTTGATTGAAGGAGTCTTATTCTTACTCCTTTACCACACACTACTTGGGGAACGCGTGACAGAAGAAATCCATCGATTAGAATCCCGGGCTGAGAGTCATGCGACTGTATTGGCGATGAACTTTTCCGAAGAGACAATCGGTCATGTGGCTACCATGGAAAGTGAAACGGACACAAAAGTTGCCATCACCGATCCAGCACATGATCTTCTTCAAACTTCCCGTTCTTTTCCACAGGTACTAGTCGATACCGTCGAGACGAAACGACGTACGGGTCCCTTCGATGACACGACTATTCTAGAGGACGACTGGGAGAACGAGCCGTATTTGAGCGTGCGTACGCCAATCACAGATGATTTCGATACACGGTATGGATATGTCTACATGTTTTTACCGACTGAAATCATTCATGGAATCAGTCATCGCCTTCAGTTGCGATTTCTGTACATCACGGCCATCGCACTGGTGACGACCGTGTTGACCTTCATCCTGCTGAGCCGCCTCATTTCGAAACCAATTCAGTCACTGAAACAAGCGACCGAGAACGTACTGACAAACCCCGAAAACCTACAGCTACCAACGAATCGCGTTGACGAAATCGGTGAGTTGGCTCGCTCCATAGAAGCCATGTCTGTGGAGTTGGCTCGTTTACGTCGCGAACGACATCAATTTTTGTCCGATCTCTCACATGAAATCAAGACCCCTCTCACTTATTTGAGAGGATATGCCGAGATCGCTTCAAAAGAAAGCACACCCGAACCGCTACGCAATCAATCCATCCAGACAATCTTAGATGAGAGTCGCTCGCTCACAGAACTGGTGGAAAATGCGTTTCAATTGGCTCAACTCGACGAAAACACGTTTTTGTTACATCGAGAAGAAGTGACTGTCACGACGTTTTGTGCGGATTTACGACGAATGCTCGATACGATGTTCCGAATGACAACGATTCGGTTCGTCCCTTCTCCAATCATAGAACAAGCAGATATCGCTCTCACATTGGATCGACATCGGATGCTTCAGGTCTTTCGGTCCATTGCCCACAACGCGATTCAGCATAGTGAGGCGACACATGTTTCACTTCATTCTACTACTTCAGACGCTTATCTCGTCTTGACCATCACTGACGACGGAAAAGGAATTCCCAAAGAAGATCTCCCACACATTTTCGACCGTCTGTACCGTGTTGAAAAATCACGATCTCGTCAAACTGGTGGAAGCGGACTCGGACTCGCCATCGCCAAGCAAATCGTTACACGTCATGGTGGGACGTTGACGGTATCTTCGGATACAACAGGTACCTCGTTCACCGTCACCCTACCACTCGGTAAAAAGACGCCTCTCCAGTAATGGAAAGGCGTCTTTCGTCAGTCGAGTTCACCTGCATCAAGTTGTGTCTGCCACTCCTCGTCTATGAACTCATATACGCTGTTATCCGATGTGACAAGCAACATGCGCTCCTCGTTGACTGCCAATTCGATTGGCACAACGTCCGCTTGAAGCTCTGGAAGATTGAACGTCTCTGTCGACTCATCGTCTAGATAGAAACGAACCCCTTCGAAAGAACCATCTGTCTGTCGTACGTATGCCAACTGCCCCTCAGCCGCTCCGACCGTAATCACCTGTTCTGATTCAACGAGTGGCTCAAACGAATCTCCAAAGTCATTCGAAACGAGGATGCCGGACGGCCCATACAAGAAGACGCGCGCCGCTTCCGTCGCGTCGGCGACAATCCCTGCCACTTGCTTACCCTCTACCCCAGAACCTCGCATCGACTCGAACGTTCTTCCGCCATCGTCGGAACGATAGAAGCCCGGTTCTAGCTCTGACGTCGCTTCTTCAAGGTAGACGTACAACATTTCCGTTGCATAACCTGCACTCATGTAGTGGAAGTCTGCCTCTCCCTCCAGTGCCCGTACGTCTAATGTCATGCCATGATCTTTCCCGTGTAACACACCGAGTGGATTTTGGAAGTCGGTACGTCGGTCAGGATGACCGCTTGCATAAAACCCATCCTCGACGAGTTCGAATCCCATATAGTCATGGCGATTCGTCGGAAGTGTATACCAGCCATCTTCACGATATTCCATCAATCCGGCATGCGTTGCAATGACCGGACGGTTATCGTCTTGCCAAAATCCAGCCCCGTGAATATGAGAAACTGTTTCATCGGATCCCACACGTTGCCACTCGTCTTTTTTAGTTGTCGTCACGTTCTCGGATTGATTCGTGTCCGACGGTTCTTTTTCCGTTCCGCAGGCCGTTAAAAGCAGTGGAGTCAGGAATAGTGATAGTATCAACATTCGTTTCATCTTGATCCCTCCATCTCTAGCATCCTGTCTAGCATACGTGCCAAAGATGAAATAATTGTTAAATCTTCAGAAGTCGGGCATTGATGGCGACAATAACGGTGCTTAAGCTCATCAAGACGGCACCCACAGCCGGAGACAGGATGATGCCAATCGGGGCGAGTACCCCTGCTGCAAGCGGGATGGCGACGATATTATACCCTGCGGCCCACCATAAGTTTTGAATCATCTTCCGATATGTGTTTTGTGAAAGATCTAAAATCGATAGCACATCTTTCGGATTGCTACGGACAAGAACGATGTCAGCCGTCTCAACAGCAACGTCCGTCCCACTGCCGATTGCGATACCGACATCCGCTTGTGCCAGCGCCGGAGCGTCATTGATTCCATCCCCTACCATCGCTACTTTACTGCCATCTTTTTGGATATCTTTTACTTGGTTCGCCTTGTCGTCCGGTAATACTTCGGCATACACGTCATCGATGCCGAGCTGACGCGCCACCCAATGTGCGACCTTCTCGTTGTCACCCGTCAACATGATGGACCGGATGCCTTTTTCATGAAGTGCCTCGACGGTATCCTTCGCTTCTTCCCTTACCAAATCGGCCATCGCAATCATCCCGACCCATCCTCCATCCTTCAAAACAAAAACGACGGTCTTTCCTTCTCCCGAGAGTCGTGCAAACGTCTCTTGATCAATCTGAATGTGTTGATCGCGGATATGTCGCGGACTGACGACTTGAACATGCGCGCCGTCAACCGTTCCTTCCAATCCGATACCTGTCATCGAACCGAAGTCGTCGACAGCCGACAGTTTCAATTCTCGTCTCTCGGCTTCTCTTAAAATCCCTTGTGCGAGAGGATGTTGCGACTCACGCTCAACTGCTCCTGCTAGTTGTAACACGTCTTCTTCCGTATAAGACGAGCTCGCCTGTACGTCCGTGACGCCGAAGTTCCCTTCCGTCAACGTACCGGTCTTATCAAAGATGACAGCATCGAGTCGACGTGCTTCTTCAAATTGGGTCCGATTCCGGATGAGAAGGCCTTGTTTCGCCGATAGCGCTGTCGAGACGGCAACGACGAGCGGTGTCGCCAGTCCAAGTGCATGGGGACATGAGATGACCATGACCGTCACCATCCGTTCGACCGCTGTCCCGACCGAGTAGCCGAGCATGAACCAAATCGTGAACGTGATGACCCCAGCTGCAATCGCGATGTAAAACAAATATTTTGCCGCCCGATTCGCTAGGTTTTGAGCCCGCGACTTCGATTTTTGTGCCTCACTCACCAATTCTATGACTTTTGACAAGTACGTACTTTCTCCCGTACCGATCGTTTCAATCGTCAAACTCCCTTCTTGGTTGATGGAACCTGCGATGACGTCCTCACCTTCTGTTTTTTCGACCGGTACCGATTCGCCGGTCAACATCGACTCGTCGATGGTCGTTCGTCCTTTGATGATTTTCCCGTCCACGGGTACCTGCTCCCCCGGTTTGACGAGGATTCGGTCTCCTTCCTTCAGTTCAGAGATGGGAACGTCTTCCGTTTCTTCCCCATTGATGCGATGCGCCTCGTTCGGGAGCAGTTGTACGAGTTGTTCTAACGCATTTGATGCCCCCATGACCGAACGCATCTCAATCCAGTGACCGAGTAGCATGATCACAATCAGTGAAGCGAGTTCCCAAAAGAAGTCATGCCCACTTCCGTATCCAAAGACGACAGCTGCGCTATAAAAGTAAGCCACACTGATTGCCAAGCCAATGAGCATCATCATACCCGGGCTACGCTCTCGTAGCTCTTCCACACTTCCTTTTAAGAACGGCCATCCGCCGTATACATATACAATCGTCGCCAATACAAATAAGATTGTCTTTTCAAGCGGAAAATCGAGTTCAAACCGCAGCCATTCTTGAATCATGTCCGATAACAATAAAATCGGAATCATCAGTCCGAGCGATATGAAAAAACGTCGTTTGAAATCATCAATCATATGCTCGTGTCCGTGTCCGCCATGATGAGACTCGTGACTCTCCTCATGATGTCCATGGTGTTGACCGTGTGCATGTTCCATCATTCATCCTCTCCTTTACACAGATCACATACCCCTATATGGTATACAATAAAACGGATTTGGACTTTCATGTTTCTTTCACAATTAGGTGGTACAACAAAGGGAGGACTGAACAATGAAGGAGTGTTATAGCATGAAATCGAAAGGCATGTGGTTTCTGTTGACGGGGATTTTAATTGGGGGCATCTTCGTTTTACTAGTCGTCCTCTTCAACGGAACATGGAACCATAACAACAATATGGACCAAAATCATATGATGGGACACGATTCGGCAACGAGTCAGATGGATGATCACATGATGAGTGATAATGGAATGGATGACAATGACGGACCGATGGGACATGGAGCGATGCAAGAGCTCCAAGCATCGGATGAACCGACAAAGCCGCTTCCGATTCCGACTGCCTTACAGCCAGATCGTGTCACGGGAGACACGGTCTACTATACGGTGGAAGCAACTAAAGGCACGTCACAATTTTTCAAAGACGGCAAGAAATCGGAAACGTTCGGCTATAATGGAGACTTACTCGGACCAATGATCGAGTTACCGAAAGGAAAAACAGTCGTAATCGATACCATCAATCGATTGGATGAACCGACAACGTTCCACTGGCACGGACTCGTCATCCCTGCCGACATGGACGGGGGACCTCATCAGACCGTCCCACCAGGTGAACGGGCACAAGTTCGACTCGACATCGATCAAGAACCTAGTACACTGTGGTTTCACCCCCATCCGATGGGATCGACAGCCGAACAAGTTTATAAAGGACTCGCCGGTCTTCTTTATGTGACCGACGATGCACAGAACGGTCTCCCGAATGAATATGGAGTCGACGACATCCCACTCATCGTACAAGATCGACTCTTCACGCCTAACGGTGAGTTGGATTATGATGCCCATATGAACGTTGATGGAACGACGGGGGATACCATTCTTGCGAATGGAGCCATCAACACGACGTTCGACGTTCAAACCGAGACGTTACGAGTGCGACTAGTCAACGGTTCGAATGCGCGTGATTTTGATTTTACGCTATCTAACGAGGCCGAGATGACGCAGATTGCGACAGACGGAGGGCCGTTAGAACGCCCGATTCCCTTAGAGACCCTCACGTTGACACCAGGTGAACGGGCCGAGGTACTGATTGATTTTTCACAAGTTGAAGATGTCGCCGCCTTAAAAGCGGACGGGGTGACATTTACCACGTTTCGTATCGGTGAACTCGACAAGGCGTCCATTAAGATTCCGACGATTGAAACGGTGGAGCGCTCGACAGATGAGACAGCAGACCGTCGCCTCACCCTTTTTGGAATGGGTAACATGGTGTCAATCAACGGAAAGACATATGACCCGGAGCGTATCGACATCGAAGCGAAACGCGGAGACACTGAGGTATGGGAAATTGAAAATAAGCCGGACATGATGGGTGGGATGACACATCCTTTCCACATCCACGGGGTCCAGTTCCGAGTCATCAGTCGAGACGGAAAACCACCATCCGATCAGGAGAAAGGGTGGAAAGATACGGTAGCCGTCGCTCCCGATGAACGGGTAAAAATCGAACTCACCTTCACCAAAACGGGAACGTTCATGTATCATTGCCACATCCTCGAGCATGAAGAAAATGGGATGATGGGACAAGTAAACGTGACCGAATGACCGACACCTCTCCGTTCCATCAGCGGAGAGGTGTTTTGTATCCGTCCCGATTTCGATACGTTTCTGCTAGGACTATTGCCTGTATAGGGATTCCTTCTCGAATGTCGTATACTTATTGTGAATGCATGTACAAATGTTCGCGAGGAGGTAGGTCCATGCGCCGATTCCATAGGATTAGGCAGAAACGCTCCGCTCGTCAAAAACAGCAACGCCACACGTTCTCCATCGCTTCCATCGTGGAAGAAGTACAGGATGCGATGTGTTATATCGATTTCTCAAGATGTCGTCTGTATTCGAATGATTCTCTTCGGCAATGGTACCCTTCTATGACAACACAATCTTTTGACACATTGGAAACATTGACTCGTTATTTATATACCACGTTGGAACAGCATGGGGCGGATTCCGCACAAGTCATGCACCTCATCCAGGAATTGCTCGAATGTGCGACCGAAACGGATCCACGAATGACTTCACGTCGTCTGCGTTCTAATGACAAGACGTTACATTTGATTTTCAACTTCACGCGGACACCACGTGGCGTTTTCATCATGTGGCGCGACCAAACGGAAGCCGTCCGCTTTGAAGAACGTAAAGACAGTTTCCTTGCCGAACTGTCTCATGATTTCCGCACGCCATTGACTGCCATCCATGGCTATACGGAGTTACTCATGACACGCCATCAAGGTTCGGAAAAGTCGTATCAGATGCTAACACAAGTCAAACAAGAATCGGAACGGCTGGAGCGGCTCGTCGATAATTTCCTCGATTATCAAAAAGAGCGCTACACGGCTGACCAACTGACCGTGACGACGTTCGCACTCCGTCCTCTTTTAGAGGATGTCATGTCGAGCTATCAGACGACCTCCCCGCTTCATACAGTGACATTTGAAACGAATGATGTCTCGATTCAAGCAGATGAAAAAAAGTTACGGCAATTGCTCCATAACCTCATTGGTAACGCCATCAAGTACTCTCCTGACGGCGGTACGGTCCATACGAGAGTATTTGAATGTGCTGGCACAATCATCTTATCTGTATCCGATACCGGCATCGGGATTCCGGAAGAAGCACTTCCATACGTATTTGATGAATATTACCGTGTCGAATCCGCTGCCCACCAATCGATTAAAGGAACCGGTCTCGGTCTACGAATCTGTAAACGAATCGCCGAAGCCCACGGTTGGGGAATTCATGCGGACTCGGTATACGGAGAAGGCACCACCTTTACAATCGAGCTTCATACCAGACAGAGCTGTCCATTGCTGCCATCCCCTAAACATTCGGTTTCGTTCGACTGATTTGATCGGTCGAACGTTTTTGTCTTACCTCAATTTGAGAATGAAGTGTCTACCTTTTGGGAATAAAGAAATGACGAAGAGAGGAGGAAATGAAGATGAAACAACGAGGACATTTATCGATCCCCGTCGCAGTCGTATTCGCCGTCGTCTTTGGTCTCACCCTCGATAACTGGTGGGTCGGAATCGCAATTGGCATCGCTATGTTTTTTGCGTTTCGAGGAACGAAGAAAAAAGCGTGAAGACCACCTATTCGATGGTCTTCTTATAAATCCTTGCCTCATACGGTTGCAATTGACTAGTCTCATTGTTTAGATTTTGTAAGACGAGATCAAAAGATGCTGTCGGTACGGGTATCGGATGAGAATCCTCTGAATGATTGAGAATGATCAAAAATTGTTCTTCTCTCAGAGAACGCTCATATACATGAAGCGATTCGTCAGATGGAAGTAAATCTTTAAAATCACCATATACAAGTGCTTCATTTGATTTCCTCAATTGAATCAAACGTTGATAGTAACGGAACACAGAATCCTCCCGTTGCATATCTTTCTCTACGTTCAACTCGACGTAATTTTTATTCACGCTCATCCAAGGTATTCCTTGTGTAAATCCAGCTTCTTTTTTGTCGTTCCATTGCATAGGCGTCCGTGAGTTATCTCTACTCAATAGTTGCAAACTGACCAATACTTCATTCTCATTTCGTCCCTTATCCACTTCTTCTGCATACCGATTCTTCATCGCAATATCTTGATAATCTTCAATCGAATCAAACGTGACACCAGTCATTCCGATTTCTTCTCCTTGATAGATATAAGGCATACCAGGCAATGTGTGCGTCAAGGTAGCTAGCAGTTTTGCCGAGGCAACTCGATGTTCCCTATCATTCCCATAACGAGTAACCTGACGCGTGTGATCGTGATTGTTTAAGAACTGTGAATTCCATCCTCTACCTTTCAACCCTTCGTACCATTCACGCTGAATTTCTTTAAAACGAAGCATATCCCAAGTCGGCATCTCATCAGCGATTTGAAAATGGAACAACGTATTGAGCTCTTGACGTTCCTCATCTACATAGAGTGCGCCTTCTTTCGGTGTAACGAACGGTATCTCACCGACAGTCATACAATTATAGTTTCCTAGTACTTCCTCATGCATTTCTTGAAGATACTCATGAATCCCCGGATTATTAGCTAAGTAACTCAAATTATATGGATCTTCGACATCAGATAAGTCTTTGCGTTTTGCGAGAAGATTGATGACATCCATTCGGAATCCATCAATACCTTTGTCGAGCCAAAAACGCATCATCTTATAGATTTCATGACGCAATTCTTTATTTTCCCAATTGAGATCGGGTTGTTCGACGGCGAATGAATGGTAATAATACTGACCGCTGTGCTTATCCCATTCCCAACAAGACGGCTCAAAATATGATCGCCAATTGTTTGGCGCTTTCCCTTGCACTGGGTCATGCCAGATGTAGTAATCTCGCTTTGGTGAGTCTTTACCCTTCTTTGATTCCAAGAACCACTGGTGTTGATTCGAAGTATGGTTAACGACAAGATCCAAAATGACTTTCAGACCGAGTGCGTGCGCCTCTTTCAACAAACGTTCAAAATCCGCCATCGTTCCTGCTCGATCCATGACACCATAATAGTCGGCAATGTCATATCCGTTGTCCTTATCAGGCGACACATAGAACGGATTGAGCCAGACAACATCCGCCCCAAGTTCTTTAATATACGGTAACTTTTGACGTACACCTTCTAAGTCACCATATCCATCTCCATCTGTATCGAAAAAGCTTCGCCAATACACTTGATATACGACGGCCTCTTTCCACCATGTCCGTTTCATTCCGACTCCCCCTCATTAAAAATGCCTCGAGCGTTAACACTCGAGGCTTCGTTTTTAAATTCGAACCAATAGCTTCTCTAATGTGAGACGCGCTGTGTTTTCGAAGACAATATCTGCCTCAGTCAAGACATTCGGGTCGCCAATTCCGACGGCAAACATACCTGCCTCATGGATGGCCGTGATTCCCGCAACTGCATCTTCAATACCGACACATTCTTTCGGATCGACTCGTAGCGCTTCAGCAGCTTTAAGAAATACTTCAGGATGCGGTTTTGAATGTATCACAGTTGCCGCATCAACAATATGGTCGAACGCTTCAAGCAATCCAAGTTGGCTCGTCACCGTCTGAGCATTCTTCGAGGCTGACGCCATTCCGATTTTGTAACCCGCTTCTTTTAGCTCTTTCAAGAACACTTCAATGCCCGGCAGGATATCTGCATCCGTGATTTTTGAAATAAATGATACATAGTGTTCATTCTTCTTGATCGCAAGCAGTTCCTTCTCTTCAGCAGAAAAGTCATTCTCACGGCCGCCAAGTCGTAAGATTCGTTCCAATGATTCAGTTCGACTCACACCTTTGAGTGTCTCATTGAATGCTCGATCAAACGGAATCCCCAAATCTTCTCCGAGCGCTTTCCATGCTAAGTAATGATATTCGGCAGTGTCGGTGATGACACCGTCTAAATCAAAAATAAAAGCTTTCATTTTCATTCTCCTTATTTATCTCCACCAATTCGTAAACCTTGCATGAAGTACTTATTCAGCATGATGTACAAAATGATGATTGGGATGATACTGACGACAGAAGCCGCCATGATGTAGTTCCACTGCGTGGCATTCTGACTTTGAAATGACTGAAGTCCGAGCGTAAGCGTATATTTTTCGGGTGATGTGATGTAAAGGAGCGGTTTTAAGAACTCATTCCAGAACCCGAGGAACACGAAGACAGCCTGTGTTGCAACCGATGCACGCGCCATCGGGAAGACAATACGCCAAAACGTTTGGAATCGATTTAGTCCGTCTACTTGTGCAGCTTCTTCTACTTCGCGTGGGAAGTTGATAAAGAACTGTCTCATCAAGAAGATGTAGGAGAAGTTGATGGCTCCGGGAATGATCAACGCAGAATATGTGTCGAGAATTCCAAGCGAACGCATGATTAAGTAGTTCGGGATGAGCAAGATTTGCCCCGGTACCATCATGACAGCCAAGATCAACAGGAATAAATAGTTGCGTCCCGGGAACCGAAGACGCGCAAGCGAATAACCTGCCATCGTGTTAAAAATAACGTTCACAATAGTTCCTAATGTTGCAATTAAGAAGGAGTTCATAATCCAACGTGGAAAAAGCGGATCTTT
The DNA here is from genome assembly GCF_000023045.1 of Exiguobacterium sp. AT1b. Lineage (GTDB taxonomy): Bacteria > Bacillota > Bacilli > Exiguobacteriales > Exiguobacteriaceae > Exiguobacterium. Next base: position 1,243,686 of record NC_012673.1, read on the forward strand.
CGTAAAGATGTGTTCAAAGTTTGCGAGCGTCGGGTTCTCTGGCCAAAGCGTAAGTCCTCCAGCTACAATCTCGCTATATGGTTTGAACGATGCGAGCACTGCCCATAGGAATGGATACAGTGTGACGAGCGCGTAAGAGACGAGGATGACATACATGACAATACGCGGCCATTTTTTCTTTTTCATATCCATTCCTCCTTAATAGTTCGATTCTTCTTTATTCAACTTACGAGCAATCATCGAAACCGTGAAGATGATGATTGTCAAAATAATTGCCAGTGCTGACGCATATCCCATCGTTCCAATGGTCTTAAACGCATACTGATAAATGATAAGCGAGAATGTAAGTGTTGCGTTGTTCGGCCCACCGGTTCCTCCTGAGATGATATATGCTTGGTCAAATAATTGGAAACAACCGATGATTCCCATCAACAGGACATAGTTCGTTACAGGCGTAAGGTTTGGAACTGTAATTTTCATTAGCTTTTGCCATGCATTCGCTCCATCAAGCGATGCCGCCTCGTAAAGTGATGACGGGATATCCTGGAGACCCGCTAAATAGATTGTCATGAAGAATGGGACAGTAGACCAAATATTCATGACCATAATGGTCGTGAGGGCAAAATCGGTCTCATTGATGAAATTGATTGGTGCATCTAACAACCCAAAACTGACAAGAACATTGTTGATCGGTCCATTTAGACTGAATAAAAACATGAAAATCATGGTGAGTGCTGAACTTGAAGTCAGCGTCGGCAAGAAATAAATGGTACGGAATGTATTTTGAAAACGAATCCCGGAATTTAAGACAGCCGCCATAAGAAGTGCAATTGCCGTCTGAATCGGTACAACAAAAAGAGCATAACGAAACGTATTTTTTAAAGCCGTCCAGACCCGATCATCGTTCCATGCGTTGATGTAATTTTCAAAGCCGACCCATTGGAAATCGATGCCGCCAAACAAATTCACGCGTGTAAATGATAAGAAAAGTGAATACGCAGTCGGAAGCAACGTGAACGTCACTAAAATGATTATCGTCGGCAGCATAAATGTCATGCCTTGTACAGCTTCACGGCGATCACGTTCACTACCTTTCTTTTTCTTAGGTGATGGTGCCTGTGATGCTGTGTCCGTACGTCGGTTGATTTCGAGCTGTGTGCCCATATGATCGATCCTTCCTTCCCGAACAAAACGAGGCCCGCGCGATTACGCGAGCCCAATTGTTTCTTCATTTCAATTGCGTCTCGATATCTTTATTCGCAGTTTCTTCTGCTTTTTTCATTGCTTCTTCGAGTGTCATATCACCTTTCAAAGCAGCAGGTAACAAGTTGTTGTATTCACGAGCAACAATTGAAAGAGAATCGCCTTTTTGCCAAGGTGTCGCATAAGCTCCAGCCGCAACGAAAGGTGCTTTCAATTCATCATCTTGAAGATTAAGTTCTTCGGCGATTGATTTGAGTGACGGGAGAACACCCGCTCCTTCAGACCAAATCTTCATCCCGTCTTTCGAAGTTGCGTAATTGATAAATTCCCACCCTGCCGCTTTTTCTTCCGAATCGCTATTGAGCGAATAAGAGACTGTGAACATCATCGAACCACTGTTTCCGTCAATTGTAGGAACTTCTTTCGTTCCCATTTCAATGTTCGGGAAGTTCTGTTCGATATGCGAAATTGCCCAGTTACCTTCAATCATGATTGCAGCTTTTTCAGCACCAAATGAATCGCCTGCCCATCCTTGCCCTAAATCAGCAGGTCGTTGAACAAGTTTATCTTGATAGGCATCTACAAGTGGTTGCAATGCTTCAATTTGATCCTGTTGTGACAATACCGCCATTCCATTCTCATCAACGATATCTGTTCCACCCGATTGTAGGACGAACATATGACGCGCGAGTTCAGATGTAGTAATTGCTGGTGTCACACCAGATGGAAGCTTTTCTTGTAATTCTCCTAAAAATTCAGGAAGCTGGCCCATCTCTGTCGGGATATCATCTGCTGTGAAACCAGCATCTTCAATCAACTTTTTGTTGTAGTAAAGTCCGAGAGTGGAATAATCTTTAGGAAGACCGAATAATTGATCGTCAGATTTAAAAGCATTAATGGCTGGTTCATAAAAGTCGCCTAAATCTTTTTCTGTTTGTTCGACATATTGATCAAGTGGTTCGAGTACACCTTGTTTAGAAAGTTCAGGTGCTAAAAAAGCATCTACATAAAACACATCTGGTGCTGTTCCGCCGACGAGGTCAGTTTGGAGCTGTGTTTGATAATCATTGTAGACTTTCTTTTTAACTTTGATTCCAGTCTCTTCAGTGAAAGCTGCTAACAATTCATCGAATGCTTTTACTTCAGCATCTGTGCCTTTCCATGTCCCTACTGTGATTTCTTTACCTTCAAGTTCAGATGGATCTGAAGCGACTTGCGCCTCATCTTCACCACCACAAGCTGCAGTAAAGACAAGTCCTGATAGCATAACAATCGATAATGGCTTAGATACTTTTTTATTCATCAATCATTTCCTCCTTAAGTGTAATGTCGACCAAATTAAAGTAACCGCTTTCAACTCACAACTAGATTTTATACCCGAAACGTTTCGGAAATCAAGAACTTTTTTAAAATCCTTCAAAAACGCTTTCAATTCAAGGTTTACAAGATATTCATATACAGACTAAACTAGATGTACCTATAAATTTTACTTGATTTACTCACAACGTTTTCATAAAGGAGTATTGTATGATGGCCACATTAAAAGACGTTTCTAAAGCATCCGGTTTTTCCATCACAACGGTATCTCGAGCCTTAAACGGCTACGATGATGTAAACAAAGAGACACGGGACAAGATTTTAAATGTCGCTAAAGAACTTGGTTATAGCCCGAACATTTTGGCACGCAGTTTGGTCAAAAAGCAATCCAAGACAATCGGCTTTCTCGTCACTGATTTAAAACGCGAGAGTATTAAAGATAACTTTATGTTCGAGACTTTATGCGGTGTATCAGATGAATTGTCTGACCTTGATTACGAGTTCGTTCTTTTATCGACTACGACCTCAAAGCAAAAAAATAAAACGTACAGTCAAATGTGCGCAGAACGTCAACTAGACGGGGTTGTTATTCAAGGATTAAAACGAGACGACCCCTACTTACTCGAGGCAATCGAAAGCACAGTACCTTGCGTACTGGTCGACATTCCTGTCGAAGGGATCAATACAGGTTATGTGACCTCAAATCAGCTCGAGAGCGCTAAACAAGCCGTTCGTTATCTCATCCGACTCGGACACCGACACATTGCATTTATGAACGGCGCACCACACGCCTATGTTTCGACTGTACGATATGATGCCTATCGACAAGTGCTACACGATCACGAAATCGACTTCCAAGAAGAATATGTGTTAAACGGAGATTTTGAAGAAATCGCCTCAAAAGATGCAGCACTTCCTTTTTTGTTGAATCACCCTGAAGTGACAGCGTTTTTCTGTGCATCCGATGTCATGGCACTTGGTGTCCTCCAGGCAACGAGAGAACTCGGCTTAAACGTTCCAGAAGATCTATCAATCATCGGATTTGACAATATCTTATTGTCTCAGTACGTATCCCCACCGTTAACCACTGTTGGACAACAACCTTATGAAATGGGGCGAAAAGCCGCGTCGATGATTGTCAATATTGTAGAAGGTCAAGATGTGCCTCACGAAGCTTTCGTCAATAATCAGTTAATCCTGCGAGAATCAGTCACAAAAAATCGGCGATGATTAGTCATCGCCGATTTTTTGTATCGTCATAAATGCAAAGATACCGACAGTCGCCCAATATAAAACAGAGAGCATAGGCACATTGATTGGCAATAACTCAATAACTGTACGCACAATCAAAGGTGCTGTGATGCCATAAGCTGTAATCGTCCATGCCTCTTTATAACAAATCGGTACAAAGCGTCGAAACCCAAGACCTGCTAGAGCCAAAAGGGAAATCAACAGAAAATGCAAAACCAAATCAAACATAGTAGCCCCGTACACGTAAATGGGATAGAACCAATTCAATCCTTTTAATAAAACGTCTAAATCATGTTCTGTCACGTCTGACCGCCCCACAAAATCAAGTAACGTCTGATAACTTTCCAAATCCGTCTCGACTCCGCTTCGCTTGAATGTCCAACCGGATTCCATAAGGACTAGCGTTTGGCGTGCATCCGTTTTCTGTTCCTCCCCCACCATTACAGACAGATCGAGAACAGGAACATCAAACGCAAAAGATTGATCATACCAAAGACCATCCTCCGTTATCTGAAATGAAGGCAAGTCTTCCTCAATCACCTCAGGTTGTCCCATCCATTTGACTCCATATACGAGCACATTGGCGAATAGAACAGCAATTGCCACATAGAAAATTGATTTCCAAATTGATTGTGACCTCCACGTTTTCACTTTCTCAAATTGAAAGCCTAAACTAGCAATTATTTGTTCCATGTTAGTCCTCTTTTCTAAAACGTTTCTGCCACCATTTAATCACGTTCTTCAAACAATTGAAAGAAAATATAGCAAAATCACTATTGAATATCCGAAACGTTTCGGATAGAATGGTGACGAATCAAGAAAGCGCTTTATCATACAGGAGGTTATATGGTGACGAATACATTGATGAACTATACGACTGGCAGAGAAAATCTACAACATTGGCTCGTATCTGAAGACGGGTTTCGCCCGGAATGGCTCGGGAAAGGTGAATCGGTATTTTCTCTCGGAAATGGATACATGGGGTTACGTTCTGTCACAGAAGAACATTATGCGAATGAAACACGCAACTTGTTCGTGGCGGGGACATTCAATAAGTTCGCTGAGAATGAAGTGACCGAACTTCCGAATGCAGCAGACCTAATCTGGATGGAGTTCAAATTAGACGGTATCCGTTTTGATTTGACACAGGGCAATATCCTTTCCTACCGTCGTACGCTTAATTTGAAAGAAGCTGAGCTCGTACGTGACATCACATGGCAAAGTTCGAATGGCAATGTTTACGACCTTACTTTTCGACGCTTCGTTTCAATGGATAATCTGCACGTAATTGCTCAACGAGTGACCATAACGCCGAAACAAAACAGTGTCCTCTCACTTACTTCAGGTATTGATGGACAAACGACAAACAGTGGTGTCCAGCACTTCTTAGAAGGGAACAAACGACTTTATGACGGACGTTTTATGCAACAGATCCAAACGACGACTGAATCTGGAATCGATTTTGTCTTCCATAGCGTCCATCGTTTTTACCAACGTGAATCAATGAATCCGACATCCATTATCAAAATGGATCGCCGTCAAATTTTCTTTGACTACTCGGATATTGAGATTCCAGCGAATGAAGTATTTACGATTGAAAAATACTCGACCGTCTTCACTTCTCGTGATAAAGAGTTGAATGCTGTTACCACAGAGGAACTCGCAAACCACGCGTTAAATGTGACACGAAACGTTGAATCAAAAGGATACGAGAACTTGTTCATTGAACATATTCAAGCATGGGATGAACTCGTATGGTCTCGTACACCAATCAATATTAAATCTAAGGAAATGTTTGATCAATTAGCCATCCGATTTGCTCAATATCATCTTGCTGTTATGACACCGAAACATGACAATCGCATGAACGTTGGAGCAAAAGGCTTGTCTGGAGAAGGATATAAGGGGCATACATTCTGGGACACAGAAATTTTTATCTTGCCTTACTACACATATACGAACCCAAAAATTGCTCGCAGTTTGCTCGAGTATCGCTATCTTTCACTACCTGGGGCACATCGGAAAGCCAAAGAGAATGGATACGATGGCGCAATGTTCCCATGGGAATCAGCATGGCTCGATGATGGTGAAGTCACGCCAGTCTGGGGTGCCGCAGACATCGTGACGGGCGAGGCGACCAAAATTTGGTCCGGTTTTATCGAACAACACATCACCTCAGATGTCGCTTTCGCTGCTTGGCAATATTACCACATCACCGGTGACCAAGAATTTATGGACCATTACGGTTATGAACTTTTGATTGATACAGCAAAATTCTGGGCGAGCCGACTCGAATGGAATGAGTCTGAAAATCGTTATGAAATCAATCAGGTCGTTGGACCAGATGAATATAAGGAACACGTCAATAATAACGCGTTTACGAATTATACAGCTCACTGGAATATTCAAAAGGCAATTGAGTATGTAGAACTGTTACGTATTGAAAAACCGAATCTGTTCGAGCAATTGAACGCTAAGCTTGATTTAGAAACAGCCGAAGCAAGATTCCGACATGTCCTTGACTTAATTTATTTGCCACAAGTGCGCGAAGACGGAGTATTGCCACAAGATGATACGTATTTGCAAAAAGAAATCATCGATTTGAGCAAATACAAAAATCAAGAAAACGTTGGCTCCATGTTCTATGACTATAATCTGGAACAAGTAAACGAGATTCAAGTATCAAAGCAGGCAGACGTGATGATTTTAATGTATCTGCTTGAAGATTTGTTCTCAGCAGATGTCAAACGAGCAAACTGGGAATACTATGAGCCGAAGACATTACACGACTCCTCGCTCTCCCTTTCAACTCATAGCGTCCTTGCATCGGATCTTGGTAACCGCGAACTTGCTTACAGCTTATTCCGTCGGGCCTCTGAAATTGATCTTGGACCAAACATGAAAACGTCTGATGCAGGTATTCATGCGGCTTCACTCGGTGGGATTTGGCAAGCTGTCATAAACGGTTTTGGCGGCGTACGTATGACCAGTGGAAACTTACGAATTTCTCCAATGTTGCCGGAAGCTTGGGATGAACTCACTTTCTCAATCAATTGGAAAGGTGAAACGCTCGACATTTATGCATCACATGACAAAGTTGTACTTACGCGTCGTGCGCCTTCAATTGAGCCACTCACTGTCGAAATTTATGGAGAAAAGCAGACTATTACGGAAACATTTACAAGTGAAGTGTTATCAGTATGACCTATCGTCCTATCTACCATTTCGCACCAGCTTTTGGATGGATGAACGATCCTAATGGACTTTGTCAGTTCAACGGTGTCTACCATCTGTTTTATCAGTATCATCCGTTTGGCTTAAATTGGGATGATATGCATTGGGGGCATGCCACCTCAACAGATTTAATCCGTTGGGAACATAAGCCGATTGCTCTACGTCCAGGAGATGATTACGATCGAGACGGTATTTTTTCAGGTAGTGCGTTAATCAAAGACGACATGATTCATTTGTATTACACAGGCAACACGTGGTTAGATGAAAAGCGTGAAACGTTACGTCAAGTTCAATGTCTTGCCACATCAAAAGATGGACTATCGTTTCAAAAAAGTGTACACAATCCGCTCATATCAGAAATTCCCGAACATGGAAATGCCCATGTTCGGGATCCCAAAGTTTGGGCTGAAAACGATAAATTCTATATGATTCTCGGAACACGTAATGAACTGAATGGAAAAGTAGTGCTCTACGAATCAGATGACGCCCTTCACTGGAGGGAACAAGGTATCATTGCAGAGGGAACTGGGGAGCATGGATGGATGTGGGAATGTCCCGACCTTTTTACTCTAAATGGTCATGATGTATTGTTACTCTCTCCACAAGGAATGGAACCAATAGGAGATCGCTATCACAACCTACATCAATGCGGTTATTTTATAGGTGAGTTCGATATAACTACGACACAGTTCACACATGATTCGTTCTCCGAGTTAGATTATGGTCATGACTTTTACGCTGCCCAAACCTTTCTAGATGATCAAGGTAGACGAATTTTGATTGCTTGGAACGCGATGTGGGAACAAGATTGGCCGGAGCAACGAGAAGGCTGGACGAACCAGATGACCATACCACGTGAATTAAACATAAGGAATAATCGGCTCTGGATGACTCCGATTGAAGAAATGAAATGGTTACGTCAATGCTCCTTCCCTCTCAAATCACCTTTTTTCTCAGGAAAAGCGTTTGAGCTTGAGTTTGACGTGGAAGGAGAATTTCAGTTCAGTTGTTTTCAAGGTACTGCTACCCTTTCCGTCGCTAAAGGCTATATCCAACTTGTTCGAAACGAAACAGAACGAAGGATTCAGGCTAACTGTGAACGAGTTCGTTTATTCATCGATTCTTCTTCTATCGAAGTTTTCGTAAATGATGGAGAGTATGTCTTTTCTAGTCGCATCTATCCAACCAATCACACCTTACAACATCACCTCACTGGAAACATTTCAAATATTATGTACCATTCCTTTGAGTAAGTATATTGAAGCAGGTCCGAAATCAGTCTGGATCTGCTTTTTTGCATATTATGAAGCATTTTGTAATTGACATTATTTTGAAGACTGCTACCGTTAATGTATAGTCTACCGAAAAGGTCGTGAAGGAATGACGCTCACCGTTTTGTTGCTCAATGCTTGTGTCGCATTCACCGGGTTTTATATCATCTCAAAGATTTATCATTCTTCGCTTTTTAATTCGTACCGCCTTCGTAGTTTCATGATTGGGCTACTCGCAGGTGCACTCGGGCTGTTTTTGATGTATAACGCCGTGGAAGTCAACGATACGGTCCGTGTCGATTTACGTCACTTACCCCTCGTGTTGCTTGCTTTTTATGGTGCTCGTTTTCCTTTATTCATCGCAACACTCTTCATCGCCAATACACGATTCTTGTTCGGAATGACCGAACAAGCGGCGATTGCGTTTGTCGCGACCTTCCTCGTCAGTATCGGGATGCTCTGGATTCATCGGTTGTTTCGGGAGCGACTTTTCATCCAAAGCCTCTTTTTGAACGTGTGGGCGCTCTTCATTATTTCGATTGCCGTCTATATCAATATGGGTTGGAGCACGGCTTATGTATCCCTCGTCTTGACCATTTGGATGATTGGAATGCTTGTTGGATTGCTCTCAAGTATCCTCACCATCGACCTGGAACAAACGACTCGCCGGGCCATCGAGTATAAGCAGTCGTCTGAACGAGATCATTTGACCGGTCTATACAATCGACGTGTATGGGATCGATATACGGCATCCGTCGGGCAAGAGAATCGGACGTATAATGTGCTTGCGCTCGATATCGATCATTTTAAACATGTGAACGATACATACGGTCACGGAAACGGTGATCTCGTCTTACAACAGTTCGCCAATATCTTAAAAGTCGAGACGCGTGCCCATGATACGGTCGCACGAATCGGTGGGGAAGAATTTGTCATCTTGATGTACGATTTGAGTCCAGAGAAAGTCGATAAAGTGGCGAATCGGATTCGGGAACGAATTGCCACTGAACTGTTCTATTTGAACGATTTTCCACCGATTCAAATCACGACGTCGGTCGGTGTCGCCCATGGGACCTCGCTTCCCATCAAACGGATGGTCGACCTTGCGGATTCAGCGCTCTATCAAGCAAAAAACGAAGGGCGCAATCAAGTTGTCGTCTCGACCTATGGCGTACCAGAACCAATCATGACATGAACGAACCCCGCTCCAAGTGGAAGCGGGGTTTGTTGTACTCATTTGGTAAACCGTTCAACCTCATCTGTCATGATGGCCGAAACCGCTATCGGGGGTAAGTCCTTCACGTCGTTGATCGTGTAGAGCCGTGTCTCGAGCGTCGTCTGTTGTATCTGTTCCCAAGCAATTGAACCAATAAATGCAGGCTGGGCGTGAATCGCCTCGGCCCGAATCGTTTCAGCGAACGAGACGGTGTCCGACTCACCCGTGAGTGTCAACACCGCAAGCCGGGCGACTGGTGCCACATCTCGCATTCGGACGAGTGTTTCACGATTGAACGAGGAGAACACGACACGGTCACCGAGTTCAAACTCGTTGACAGCAAGCCAAGCGAGACGCTCAATCCCAGGATACGCATATTGATCCGTCTTCAATTCGATGTTCAGGGTGACGTTGCTTCGTTCAATCAGTCCGAGCACTTCTTCTAATGTCGGAATGCGTTCATAGCCGTCGATCTTCAACTGACGCAACTCTTGAAGCGTCATGTCTTTCACCCATCCCGTTCCATTCGTCGTCCGGTCGACGGACTCGTCATGAATGACGACGAGACGCCCGTCCTTTGATACCTGTACGTCCAGCTCGATCCCATCCACATAGGGAAGAGCTGCCTCGAACGCGGACAATGTATTTTCCGGGTAATTGGCGCTATAGCCGCGATGTGCGTAAATCAACATGTCATTGCCCCAAGGTGGAAGTCGTCTCATCAGCCGCACGTTTCAATGCCTCTTCGACCGACACCCCTTGATACAAACTTTCCATCGCATTGACGACACTTTGTCGTGATTGTGGGAACGTCGAGATGAGCGCTCCTTGTGTCGCCGGTGATGGTTTCGTCTCACTGAGTTGGTCGACCGTCACTTTCAGTTGTGGATATTTCGCCCACATTTCTTTTACGATCGGCTCGTTGTACGCTTCTGGATTGATGGCGAAGTAGCCTGTGTCGACATGCCACTGTGCTTGCGCTTCCGTCGAAGCGACATATTTCATGAACTCCCATGCGCCTTCTTTCGTCTCTTCGGCAATGCCGTCACCCATCCAGAGCGATGCCCCGCCGATGACGACGCCTTGACGCTCCGCTTCATTCGGTACCGGTAAGTACGATGCGCCGATTTCAAAGTCCGCATTGTCTGCGACCGTACGGATTCCTGCTGACGAGTCCAGATACATGGCAACTTTCCCAGATTGGAATGCCGCACGCATATCGTCCCAATTTTGACCGACGTTTAAGAACGTCTTCTCGTCGTACATTTCTTTGATGAGATTGAACGCGTTCTGTCCTTCTTCGCCATCGAACACGGCTTTCGTCGGGTCTCCACTTCGTCCATTGTCATTGTCGACATACAATCCACCTTGCGCAGCCACGAGCTGTTCAAAGAACCAACCATAGTTGAGCATCGTGAAGCCGGTTTGGTCGTCCGTCGTCAGCTTCTTCGCTGCTGCTTTCAATTCGTCATACGTACGCGGTGCCTTCTCCGGGTCGAGCCCTGCTTTCTCAAACGCTTCCTTGTTATAGATGAGGACCGGTGTCGATGAGTTGAACGGCATCGAGTATTGTTTCCCATCGACTTGGTAATAACTCAAGATGTTCTCTTCCCATACGCTCGTGTCAAACTTCTCTTTGTCGATGAACTCCTGAACGGGTGTGATTTTGTTCGAGTCGATCATGTATTTCGTCCCGACTTCGAACGTCTGCATGATGGCGGGCGCGTCTTCCGAACCGGCGACCGCATTGAATTTTGTCAGTGCTTCTTCATACGTTCCTTGGAAGACCGGTTTGACTTCATAGTCGTCTTGCGAAGCGTTGAACGCATCGACTTGACTGTTTAAAGCCGTCTCCAGGTCCCCGCTCATCGCATGCCAAAAGACGACCTCTGTCTTTCCGTCTTCTGTCGTCGCCGCGACGGGTGCCGCTTCTTCACTGCCACATGCCCCGAGTAATAACACCGAACTTGCCAACCCTGCGAATAATCCTAATTTTTTCATTTGTCATATCCCCCTATTATTTGATAGCGCCTTGCGTCAAACCTTCTTGCAAGTGCTTTTGTCCTGCGAACAACAATACAAGTGTCGGAATGATGATCAAGATGACTGCCGCCATGACGACGCCCCAATCCGAGGCGACTTCGTTCGACTGCATCTGTTTGATGCCGATTTGGACCGTTCGCGCCTGTTCCGTGTTCGTGACGAGAAGCGGCCATAAGTACATATTCCAAGTCGTCAAAAAGCTATACACCGACAATGTAACGAGCGGTGTCTTCGAGACCGGCAAGACGACGTTCCAAAAGAATCGGAAGCGACTGATCCCAGCAATTTGGGACGCCTCGTACATTTCGTACGGAATCGTTTTGAACTGTTGCCGAAGTAAGAACGTCCCGAACGCGAGTGCGAAGAACGGCACAGACAGTCCCCATACGCTATTCAGCCAACCGAGCGACTGAATCGTCAAAAAGTTCGGTACCATCGTCGCTTCCCATGGCACCATCATCGTCGCCAGGAAGAGCATGAAGATGAGCCCTTTTCCTTTAAAGTCGATAAAGACGAATGCGAATGCCGCGAGACTCGACAAGACGACCTGTCCGACCATCACGAGAAGCGCGACGACCAAACTGTTGAGCAGATACGTCATCATCGGGATACGCTCGAACGCGGCCACATAGTTTTCCAATGAAGGTTCACGCGGAAGGAGATGTCCCTGGAGCACTTCCTTCCCGTCCATCAGACTGATCGAAAACGCATAGGCAATCGGAAACAGCATGACAACAGCACACAAAACGAGTAAGACATAGACGCCGATATTCCGTAACCTCATTGGTAATGCACCTTCCTTTCGACCAGTTTGAACTGGAGCCACGTCAACAGAAGGACAGCGATGAATAAGAGCACGGCCTGGGCGCTGGCACTGCCAACGTTATAGTTGATAAACGCATCTTTGTAGATGGCATAGACGATGACATTCGTCGCATTCGTCGGTCCACCTTTCGTCAATAAATCAATCTGTCCAAACGTCTGGAAAGCGTTGATGAGCGAGATGATCCCGACAAAGAAAAGTGTCGGCGACAACATCGGGATGGTGATGGCCCGAAGTTGCGTCCAATAACTCGTCCCGGCAATGTCCGCGCTCTCATATAACGTCCGATCGATGTTTTGCAGACCGCCGAGTAAAATCAAGAACGTAAAGCCGATGTTCATCCAAACGGTCGCAAGTGACACGGAAAGGAGCGCATATTGTGGATCGAGGAGCCACTGTACACCACTTGCCCCCACTGCCTCGAGGAACCGGTTGAAGATACCGATTGACGGATTGTACATGAACATCCAAATGACCGATGACGCCGCGACGCTCATCCCCATGGTCGCCGAGAACGCCGTCCGAAAAATACCGATCCCTTTCAGTTTCTCATTGGCGAGGAGTGCGAGACCGAGCGCAATCAAAATCGTGAGCGGGACCGTCAAGAGGACGAATCCGACTGTCGCCTGAATGCTTTGCCAAAACGCGGCGCTCGTGAACAGCGTGCTGTAATGACCGACTCCGACAAATTCGAGCGGCGTTCCTTGTGTGTCGGTCCGGAAAAAGCTTAAATAGATTGTTCGCAACAGCGGATAGACGAGAAAGACACCGAACAAGATGATGGACGGAGACAAGTACAACAATCCGCTCGCTGCGTCAGATAGCCGTGTCCGAACTTTCTCTCTCGGTAAGGCGACTGTCATTGAAACACCTCCAACGCCTCAAACAGTTTCGGTTGTCGTGGCTCGATGCGCTGCCCGTTCGTATCAAATAGCGACATCTGTTTCGGATCCACATAACACGCCACTTTTTCGCCGACCGTGAGCGGCCATTGTCCCGGCCACTTTGCCAACCACTCGTTCCCTCCGACGTCAAAGGCGAGAATCGTCTCGGTCCCGAGCACTTCAATATTTTTCAGTTCTGCGTAAAATGTCACATCTTCGTCCGCCGGCTTGATTTGCTCAGGACGGACACCGAGTGTCGCCTGCGACGTTTCCGTCAGTGCGTTTGGATGGAACAACCGCCCGTCTGAGGCCATCCAGCCTTTTTCCTGTCGTGTCACGTCGACGAGATTCATCGGAGGTGACCCGATGAAGGAAGCGACGAACGTATTCGCCGGTTTGTTATATAAGTCGAGCGGCTTTCCGACTTGTTGCACTTCCCCCTCATTGAGGAGCATGATGCGGTCTGCCATCGTCATCGCCTCGACTTGGTCGTGGGTGACATAAATCATCGTCAGTCCGAGTTTTCGCTGTAACTGGCGAATCTCTGAACGCATCTTTGCCCGTAGTTTCGCGTCTAAGTTCGAAAGCGGCTCATCCATCAGGCAAATGGGTGCCTCGGTCACGATGGCACGTGCCAAGGCGACACGTTGTCGCTGACCACCGGATAGTTCACGTGGTTTCCGTTTCAAGTAATCGGTGAGCCCGAGTGTCTCCGCCGCCTGTAGGCAACGCTCCCGCTGTTCAAGCTTCGTCAGTCCTTTCGTATGTAGACCGAACGTGATATTTTTCTCAACCGTCATATGTGGGTAAAGGGCATAGTTTTGGAACACCATCGACAAGTGACGCTCACTCGGCTTCATCCCGTTTGCCGCTACTCCGTCGATGCGAAGCGTTCCGCTTGTGATGGATTCGAGCCCGGCAATCATCCGAAGCATCGTACTCTTCCCGCAGCCGGACGGACCGACGAGTGCGAAGAACTCTCCTGCTTCAATCGTCACGTCAATCCCTCGAATGACTTCCGTCTCCCCGAACGATTTCGTCAATTGTTGTAACTGTATTGATTTCATGCTAATTCCTCCTTCTGACTTTGAACGTGCCAAAGTCGTTCATCCCCGGTCGATACGGCGAATGCCCCATGATCGAGGGCGCGATGCACGTCAATCGGTTGACGAATCATGCCACCTGTCACAATCGGAAAGGAAATATCCTGGGAAATCTTCTCGACCACGCTCGGAATCAGACCGGGCATGAGTTCAATCGCATCCGGTTGTTGCGCCTCGGCGAGCTTGAGCCCACTCGTGACAGCATCCGAGTCGACGAGAAAGAGTCGTTGTACCGTCAAGAGTCCCGCTCGCTTCGCATGTTGGAGCACGGATGCTTTCGTCGTGACAATCCCATCGGCGCCGACACGTTTGGCGAGGTAATCGATCCCGTCCCGGTCGAGGCTGATGCCATTGATTCGCTCGGCGTGGAGGAAGACCGTTCGATTCTCTCGCTTCAAGTGCGCCACATAGCGGTCGAGCGTGCTGAGCGTTCCCATCATGAGAAACGTCGTCGTCACATCCGTCCGTAAAAACGCCTCGATTTGTTTTGGACTTTTGATGGAGGCAATCATCCGTTCTTGTCCGATTCGCGCAATCGCTTCATTCACTTGAATCATCCTTTCTTGAAAAAAAGGACCAACAGAAACGACACGTCATCGACGTACGGGCTTCTGTTGGTCTCTCAAAGGTTCTACCGGTAACTATTCACTTGGAGTGAGGGGGTCTCACAGCTCCTATCGTAACGAACGATTGTAAAGACACGATAAAGGAATCGCAAAGTTTCATGAAGAGAACGTAAAAAAACCGATTCACGGGGAATCGGTCAATGTCTGTTCGGCTTTCGCTAAGATGTCGGCTTTCACCTCATCGTCCCGTCCTTGCCAATTGCGGACCATCATCTTCATCCGCTGGTTTTTCGAGAATCGTTCCTCGTGACGGTCGATGAACCGCCAATAGAGGGCGTTGAACGGACAGGCGTCGTCTTCTGTCGTATGTTTCGGGTTGTATGGGCAATCCCGACAGTAGTCACTCATCCGGTCGATATATTTTCCGGAAGCGACATACGGTTTCGTGGCGAGCTTTCCACCGTCCGCATGAAGGGCCATCCCGAGAACGTTCGGTAAGACGACCCAGTCATAGGCATCGATATACATCTCGTTGAACCAGTCGCTCGTCTGTTGCGGTGAAATCTCGAACAATGTCGCATAATTTCCGAGCACCATCAGTCGCTGGATATGATGATTGTGGGCATGCGCGACGACCGGTTTCAAACTTTGATGCAGACAGTTCAAATTCGTCTTCGCATCCCAGAAGAAGGACGGTAAGTCGCGTTCATGCTTGAACGTGTTCACGTCTTCATAACCGGGCATGACAGAAAGATAGACGGCGCGCATGTATTCCCGCCAACCGAGGATTTGCCGGACGAATCCTTCAATCGACGATAGCGGTGCATCCGCCTGACATGCCGCATCAACGACTTCTCGCGGTGTCAGTAGACCGATATTGATGGCAGCCGACAATAGACTGTGCGACATCTCCGGTTCATCCGTCATCATCGCATCTTGATACGGACCGAACGTCTCGAGCCGCTCTTTCACGAACCGATTCAGTGCCCGTCTCGCCTCGGTATGTGTGACCGGCCAATGGAACGGGGTCACCTCCCCCGGATGTTCCGAGAACGTCGACTCGACTTTTTCGATAACGTCTTTCGTGATTGAATCCGGACGAAAATGAACGGCCGATGGAAACGATAGTCCTTCTTTCGGCGGTTTTCGGTTATCCTCATCAAACGACCATTTCCCACCACGTGGCTTCCCCTCTTCGAGCAAGACATCGAATCGCTTCCGCATGTGACGATAAAAACGATCCATTCGCCACGGCTCATTCCCGAGCGTCTCGGTCGCTTCCTCTTTTGATAAGTAGAAGAGCGGAACATCCGTATGTTCGACCAGTTTAAGCTTCTTCCCGAATTGTTTCAGTTTTTTCGCCATCGGTTCGTCCGTGACGGCGGTGACATGAATTTCATCCGGACTGTACTGTTTCACATGGTTGTCCCATGCCTCTTGGAACGAATCCGCCTCGTGATAATCCACGGTATATCCTTTATCGCGCAATTCTTCCGCAAAGTGTCTCATCGCAGAGAAGATGAGGACGAGCTTTTGTTTATGGTACGGACGCCACGTCGCGCGCGACGTCGCCTCAATCATGACGATGACGTCATCTTCTTTTATATCCTTCAACATCGCAAGCTCGTGCGAGAGTTGGTTGCCGAGTATCCAAAATGAACGCATGTTGTTGACTCCTTTGTCTCATCAATATGCTACAATCGAGCTACTTTCAAAGTGAGGTGACAGTATGCTCCCACAAGTGTTCAAAAACTGGGTGGACAGTCAGTATGAAAATCCACGCGGCTCCGTTGGGAAATATATCGGGGAAAAGATGGTACGCCAACACCGGATCGAAGTCGAATGGACGATTGAACAGTTAGACATTCAACCCGGTACAACCGTTCTAGAGCTCGGGTGCGGGGCCGGCGATGCGATGGCGACCATCCTTCAACGACATCCTGACGTACATGTCATGGGTCTCGACCGTTCGAAGACGATTCTCGATTCAGCACGACAGCGTAATCATGATTCGATGCAAACAAAACGGGCAAAGTTGATTCAAGGAGATTTGCATCAATTTGAGATGATGGACGCATCCGTCAATCACGTGTTCAGCGTTCACACACTATATTTCTGGAGAGATGTCACGACCGTTCTGTCTGAAATCGAACGCGTCTTGAAACCGAATGGCACATTTGTCATCACCTACTGTGACGGGAAAGGTGATGTCGAATGGAACGACATCTCCGATATGATTCGGAATCAATTTATCCCCGCAGCGGTGAACCTCGGATTCAAGGACGTATCGGTACAACGTGGACCGGACTCCCGTGATTATCATACGGTCGCCGTTATGGGATGCAAACCGAACTCTTAATCACTACCCGTTTTTCATTCGATCCTTTCACGCCAATCGGTTCGTTGGTGCTGAATGCGAAAACAGAAGGCTAAACCAATCGTAATCCATCGGTTTAGCCTTCTGACGTTATTTATAAAACTTGTACGTGTTTTTCCCGCTCGATTTAGATTGATACAGTGCAATGTCTGCCTCTTTCAACAATCGACCGAGGTCCGCCTGTTCGTCGGAATCATATTGAGCGATGCCGATGCTCGTTGATAACGGGAGATGGTCGTCCCATTCTTTCAATACAGACAAGATTTGTTCAGCATACCCAATGACAGTCTCTTTGGATAACGCATCTGCGATTTTTATAAGAAATTCATCCCCACCTAAACGATACACTCTCGAATCAGGTATCGGCTCCATCAAACGTCTCAGACGAAGCGCCACTTCTTTTAGGACAAGGTCCCCTTCATCATGACCGAATGTGTCATTCACCCATTTGAACCCATCTAAATCAATTAAAAACAGTGCCCCACCTTGATTCGGATTCGTCTCAAAATAGTTAGACAAGTAATGTCGATTATAAAGATTCGTCAACTCGTCCCGTGAGGCACGACGTTCGAGTTCTAAATAGTAACTGAACATACGAACCACGCGCTTCAACAAGCGGACACTTTTTGAATCGTACTGGGCGCTTTTATGATTGGCGACACAGAGCGTACCGAAAATATCCCCGTTCTTCGTCAGAATCGGGATTCCCAAATACGACTTGATGTTCACTTCGCGCAGTAATGACTGAAGTCGCGTCGATTCAATCTGCGACTCAATGTCTTCATACATCAAAACTTCTCGTTGATTGAAATCGATTCGATTACATACCGTATCCTTCAAATCAAAGGACATGCCTTCTTCAAGTAGGATAGGAGAATCTTGTGAGGACAGTTTGAGTATATGTTGGGTGTCATTCTCAATTGACGTGAGATAGACTAGTTTATCTGGTACTATTTCTTTTGCTAACTCAATCAAGTCAATCGCTAGCTCATCGAAATTCCGATACATTTGAAACTCATATGAGTGCATATGGTACCTCCACGCTAAAAATCATCCACACTCATTATATCGAACAGTTTGGTCTTTCCCTGTACCGATATATAAAAAATACCTCACGACGTTCATCGCGTCGTGAGGTATTGAATAGCGTCCTGATTGATTCATTCTTACAGCGGACTCTTCACACTCGAAGTGAGCGCTGCATCGAATCGTGCCGTGATTTGATGCGGACGGGTGATGGCTCCCCCTACAACGACCGCGTGCGTTCCTAAATCCATACAACGCTTTGCCATCTCAGGTGTCAAAATATTCCCCTCGGCCACGACCGGCTGTGTCACGTGATCTAACACATCTTTTAAAAACTTGAAATCATCATGGTAGAGAAGAGATCCTTTCGTTTCGTCTGTATATCCGTGCAAAGTTGTCGAGATATAGTCGAAACCAAGGCGATCCGCCTCAATGCAGTCCTCGAGGGTCGCGCAATCAGCCATCAACAATTGATTCGGATAAATCGAGCGGATAGCGTGAACCAGTTCTTGGAGTGACAGGTTTCCCGGACGAGGACGCTTTGTCGCGTCGAGCGCGATGGCGTCCACACCGACTTCCATCAATTCCTCAATCTCTTTCATGGTCGCTGTGATGAACACGTCACTATCTTCATAGTCACGTTTGACGATACCAATAATCGGAACAGTCACGTGTTTTTTTATCTCTTGAATATCCCTCGCTGAATTGGCTCGAATTCCTTTGGCGCCACCTTGAACGGCCGCAATAGCCATCCGTCCCATAATGAATTCACTATGGAGCGGTTCACCTTCTAAAGCCTGGCACGAAACAATCAATCCAGTCGGTAACGTTATCATAATAGTTATTCACTTCTTTCTTTTAAACGATCAAGTGCTTTAAGTGTTTGTAGATAATGCGCTTTTAATGCTTCATTCGTCTCCATCAATGTCTTCGTCACCGCATCGGCTGTGAAGAGAAGTGGGAGTTGTGTATTAATCAAGAATGCCTCGCCGGAGGCACCGGCAGTCAACAACCGATAGTCGACAAGTTCAGCAAGTGGTGAATGTTGATAACCGACGAATGCAACTGTCGTACACCCCGACTCTTTCGCGAGTTGCATCGCCTGGACGACTTCTCGACTTTCTCCACTATTCGAAAAGGCAATGACTACGTCTTCTGACGTGACAATCGATGCGTCCATGACCATGCTGTGACTGTCGAAAGCGGTAGTCGCCAACAATCCCATCCGTCTCAATCTGTATTCCATTTCCTGTGCCACTAGTCCGGCGTTGCCTAATCCGTATAAGTGAACGGATCGGCTCGATGTAATCTCTTTACAAATCGCAAGTAGTTCATCCTGATCAATTAAATGAGCGGTCGTCTGAATCAATTCAATGTATGACCGCTGCATCGGTTCGAGCGAAGTCGTTTGGGGCAAATTCGTTTCCGTCAACGTCTTTTGCATCATGAGCTTCAGTGAACTATAACTTCCCACTCCGATTTTTTTGCAAAACCGCGTGATTGTCCCTGGTGAAGTCGCAATCGCATTTGCTAAATCGGTAATGTTCATTTCGATTGCCTCATTCATGTTCGCCATCAGATAATCCGCAATCTTTTTCTCACTGCCCGTCATTTCTGAATACACGTGTTTTATTTGCTCCCACACGGTTCTTCCCTCCAACACATTCGTTATTCGCCCCGGCCTAACGCCTCTTGGACTTCATTCTTAATAATTGTAACAGAAGGACCGTAGATTACTTGAATTCCATTCCCTTTTTGAACCACCCCGTGAGCGCCCGTCTCTTTCAACAAGTCTTCACGGACATGTTGATTGTCGTTGACGGTGACGCGGAGGCGTGTCGCGCAGCAGTCGACCGTCTCAATATTGTCGTCGCCACCTAGTGCCGCAATGATGGCTGACGTACGATCCGACGCCGCAACGTCTGCTGTTTTCACTGTCTCATCCGATCGTCCAGGTGTCATGAAATTGAACTTTGTGATGAGGAAACGGAACGTTACGTAGTAGAGCAAGAACCAGAAGGCACCGATGACCGGTACGAGCATCCAGTTCGTCTTGTCATTCCCTTGTAAGACCCCGAATAAGATAAAATCAATGAACCCACCAGAGAATGTTTGACCAATCGTAATCTCAAAGATGTGAGCCATCATAAAAGCAAGTCCATCAAAGATAGCATGTACTAGATAGAGGACCGGCGCGACAAACAAAAATGCGAATTCGAGTGGCTCTGTGATTCCCGTCAAGAATGAGGTGAGTGCTGCCGAGAACAAGAGACCGAACACGACTTTCTTTTGCTCCGGCTTTGCACAGTGATACATGGCAAGCGCCGCACCGAGAAGACCAAACATCATCGTGATGAATCGACCCGACATAAATCGTGCTGTTCCTTCATAGAATTGTGTCGTATTCGGGTCAGCCAACTGCGCGAAGAAAATCTTTTGCGTTCCTTCGATCAATGATCCGTCAATGACCATCGAGCCCCCGAGCCCAGTGGTCCAAAACGGAATGTAGAAGATATGGTGCAACCCAAATGGTCCAAGCATCCGAAGGACGAACCCATAAATGAATGTTCCGATATATCCTGTTTTTTCAACGAGACCACCTAACGAGAAAATCCCGTTCTGCACCGTCGGCCAGATGAAGTAGAGCCCAATCCCTACACCAATCGCAACGAATGACGTGATGATTGGGACAAAACGTGATCCGCTGAAGAACCCGAGGAACTGTGGAAGCACTTGCTTGTTGTAGCGGTTATGCAAGAGCGCCGTGACAATCCCAATCAAGATCCCACCGAACACACCAGTTTCAAGCGTTTGAATTCCGAGCGCCATCCCTTGACCGGCACTCGCTAAGTTCGTTTCCATCAACTCTCCAGTAATCTGAAGCATTGCGTTGATGGTCGCATTCATAATCAAATACCCAAGCATCGCCGCCAATCCGGCCGTTCCTTTATCAGACTTCGCGAGTCCGACAGCGACACCGATGGCAAACAACACAGCCAAGTTCGCGAATACGATTGAACCGGCAGCCGCCATAATGGTGAATAGATGTTGCAACCAGTCGATGTCGAGGAACGGGTACGCTTGCACCGTATTCGGGTTAGACAAGGCGCCCCCAATTCCTAACAGTAGTCCAGCGGCCGGTAAGACAGCAATCGGCAACATGAACGATTTCCCGAATTGTTGCGCTCGTTCAAAGAGACGTGACATGAATAAATCCTCCTTAAAATCATTTTCACCTGAATCATAATATGAAAAATATTTTTATGCAAGCGTTTACGGTAAAAAAGATTTTAAAAAGAGTGACCTCGTTTGGTCACTCCAGATTACCCTCGACTTTTCCGCGTCAACGTCAATCCACCAAATCCACTGATGACAGCGATGTAAAATCCTAAATCATAGAACCAGCCGGTATTGTTCACTTCATACACACGATACGTATCATTGAATAATCCTAAAATGAGTGAGATCGGTGCAATCCATCCGTGCCAAATACCCCAGAAAAAACCTGCCGGATCCGTCGTGTACGTCCCGTCACCCGGAACACAACCTCCGAGTAGTGTAACAAGTGTCAGCATGATGAGTATGATTCCAAATCGTTTCATCTTTCATCCCTCCTATAATGGGTATTCCCGTTTCTCCTAAAAAAAGCACTGACAAACGTCAGCGCCAAAGTTGAACCGTATTCGCAAACTCGATATCTGTCGCCAATTCACCGTCAAGTGCATGAAGATCGAAATCTTCCCCATCGAGCCATTTTTGGAAGTCGAAGATGACCGGGTCACGGTCTCCACCGAGCGCAAACCAGGTCTCGAGCGTTTCAGGGAAATAAGCAGCCGTATGAATCGTTCCCGCCCAACTCTTGTACAATTCTGAAAAGACGCCCTTGTCGGTGTCGTTCATGAGACGGAATGCGCTCTCCGCATCTTGAATCAAGTGTTGCACGACTTTGATTTCCATCATGCGACGAGTCGAATCATCAAGATGATAGCGATTCTCGTGCTGCAGTAGTTCAAAATGGTTTGTACAGATATTCGATTCCCGTACTTTGATGTCTCGAGGCGTCGCCTCGATTACACGTGTTTTCGATGATTTGTCATGGACGACGTATGTGAATGACCCACGATGCGGAATCTCTTTTAATAAATCGACTGCTTCTTCCACCGTCGCACATGTTTCTAGAATGATTCGTCCAATCATTTGACAGACAAACCCGTCCCCGGGTCGACGACGATTGATGAAATTGTAGCCCATGGCAAGTCCTTTTTCATTCATTCCGTCCATACGTCCGGTGACACGAGAGACCGGTCCGATGACCGCATACCCGTCATCCGGTTGAAAGACGTTGTATCGACCATCATACGTCATCGGGTGATAATCGTAATTTCGAACGAGAAAGTTATCCCCCGTCAAAATCGAACAGCCGCTGATTGGATTGTTGACTCGAAAATGTCCGAAATGAAGTAACGTGTCATTGAGCGACAGCTTCAGCTCATCTTGTAACCCAATCAACTCTTCCCAAATCTTTGGAGCAAATTCAATGAAGGCAGCCTTTGCCTCAGTGGCATCAATCTCAAATCGCGGAACGCGTAGTTTCCACTGATCTGTCCGATTTTCGAGCAATTGACTGCGCTTAATATATTTTCCTTGAAATCGTCCGAAGTCATAATGACTTCCCCGAAACTGTGTCAGTTCACTAGAGAATTGTTGCATGAAAAAACCTCCCTTGCGCCCATTATAGCGGACGCACGAGAGGTCTGTCTGAAGTGAGACTGTTTATAACTTGAACTGTTGACTCATTCGTTGCATGTCCTCTGCCGTGCTCGACAAATCTTTTACGAGACGATTCATCGTCTCACTCGTCGCCGACATCTGTTCCGTCGAAGCAGCCACTTCCTCATTTCCGGCCGTACTTTCTTCTGAAATCGAAGCAATTTCAGACAGTCCATGTTGAATGTGGTCCTGGTTCGTCTTCACTCGATCGAGTTGGCCACGCATCGAACTCGTCAATTGTTGCATGTGACGAACGCTCTGTTCGATTTCAGTGAACGCACGCTTCGTCGATTCAAGTGTCGCTTTCCCTTCCTCTGCAGCCGTCATGCTCTCTGTAAAGGTTTGACCGAGCGCAATCGAGTTTTGTTTGACGCTTCCGACGATTTCCGAAATTTCACTGACAGACTCAGCGACACTATCCGAAAGTTTCCGAATCTCCGAGGCGACGACGGCAAACCCTTTTCCGTGTTCACCGGCCCGAGCCGCTTCAATCGCTGCATTGAGTGCAAGCAAGTTTGTCTGTTGTGAAATTTGACGAATCATCGTGACCAGTTCTGTCACCTCGTCCGCTTGTTGTTCAAAGTCGCGGACTTGTCCTTGTGATGTTTTTACTTGCGCATGAATGTGAGTCATTTGGTCGACGGCACTCTCCATGTAACGTAGACCATCCATCGTCACCCGACTGACGACTTCCGCCTGCTCACTCACTTGTTCACCGTCCGATGTCGTTTGCTCGACAAGCGTCGAAAATTCATTCATATGTCCGTAAAGACGCATCGTCAAGACACTTTGATTCTCGACACCGCTCGCAATCTCTTCCATCGTATAGGCAATTTGGCGAGAGGCATCATTTACCTCTTCTGAGATACCTGAAACGTTGCCACTCTCATCCCGTACCGTCTGTGCCGACGTTTGAATGCCGGAAATCAAATCTTTCAACATGTGTGTCATCTTATCCATCGACACCGTCAGACGTTTGATTTCGTCATTAGATTTTAACTTAATACCCTCAACCGCAGTCGTTGCTGTCGCCAAATCACCTTCAGCAATGGATGTGGCCACACGCTCTAATGCTTGGAGCGGACGCAATTTCCAGCCAAGATAACGCCAGATGATGATTCCCGAAACGACAAGGAGCACGAGTAAACCGATTAAGATTGGAACTAAACTCTCTTTTAAGACATCTCCTGTAATCGCGGAGACCTCAGTAGCAGCTTTATCAATTCCGAGTACCCCAACTACCTCGTTCCCTTGTTTAATCGGGACAAGCACCGTCACATACTTCCCGTACTCCGGATCATCGATGACATCGGTTGCGACGGTCTCACCTTGGAATGCGGGCGTTGCTCCTTCATACGTCATCGCTGTAGTCGGAGAACCAACCTCCGCAGCATCCGCTTCGCTCAATCCGTCCACGATCATTCGAACTTCCTCGCCCTCTGTGGCGATCGTGTATACATACATCGCTCCAATTTGCTGACGATATGCATCTAAGTATTCACGAAACTGCTCATACTGCTCATTTTTTGACGGATTCGCTACGAAGGATGCATAGGCATCGACATCCAAAGATTCACTAATCCGTTCACCATCTTCAATTAACGTCGCATGTAACGTACTGAGTACGGAATGCTTCGTACTGAAGTATTGCACTACTCCAAACAAAATGATGAGCAACGTGACGAAGACTAACATTGATGCTAGAATGCGCGTCTGTAACGACTCTGATTTTTGTTTCATCTCAAAATTCCTCCATTCTCTCCTTACTCTTTTTATCGGATAGAATAGATTTATCTCCACAAAAAAACAGGCGATTTTCGACAACATCGCCTGTTTCTTATTCACCATTTGTCGAATTAATGACTTCGAGTGGTATCGTGACTTCCGATTCACCTTCTTCAACGAGATGGAAGAGTGGAAGTGTCTCTGATACGAACAGATCCGGGTCCACGTCTGTCTGATACTCATACGTCCGAATATCTTCTTCACGTTCTGCAATCAGTTCACCAAATGGAATCGCAACGCGTTCGCCTTCGACCTCATAACTCATGACCGTCGTCGGATCAAGACGACGATTTTCGAGCATTCGAATCGTGAAGAGCATCGTCGTGTTATTCGTTCGTTCAAGAGAAACGGCGATTGCATCGGACTGTCCTGCACGTTTATCAATCATCGTTTCATCCACATTTTGCTCGTAAACGACATTCTCTTCACTCGACTCTTCTGTCTGGAGCTGCTGACAACCCACAATCGTCATCAAGCCAACTAATAATACAATGACTAAAGCACGCATCCCATTTCTCCTTACTTCAAGGCGAAAGTGAGTTCTGCTTCACAAGCAACTTCTCCGTCGACCGTGGCCACGGCATGTCCTTTACCGATTGGTCCACGAATTTTCATGATTTCTACCTCGAGACGAAGTTGATCACCCGGGACGACTTGGCGTTTGAAACGGCAGTTGTCAATCCCTGCAAAAAAGGCAAGCTTGCCTCGATTCGATTCGTCTTTCAACATTGCAAAAGCACCGACTTGTGCGAGTGCTTCAACAATCAAGACACCTGGCATGACATTATAGTCTGGGAAATGCCCGTTAAAGAACTCTTCATTCGCCGTGACATTTTTTAATCCAACAGCACGCTTCTTTTCCTCGACTTCAATAATTCGATCAATTAACAGAAACGGGTATCTGTGTGGGATTACTTCTTTGATTTGCTCAATTGTATACATCCATCCACCGCCTTTAAGAGGTTAGCCAAAAATCGGTGATATGGCGCCAGGTCTCGATGTCAAACACATCTTTCCAATCGCCTCCGCCAATGACGCTATATCCAATGACCGCTCCGAGGGCGAGCATCGCGATTGCCAACACTAAAACAACGAGCACACGCAGTAAGATCGGGAATCGACGATGATTCGACAATCGTGTTCGCTTCTTCTGCTTCGTCTCTTGTTCTGGTGAACCTTTTTGTTCTTCCGAACTCGTCTGTTCATCGTTCGCCACGTCCAACCATCCTTTCAGCTAAAATAATTATATCATATTAGTACCTGGTATTAAAATGCGTAAATTGCTACCTTTTTAGTGTACCCTATGCAGAAAAGTCGAACAAGCATCCTTCCCTGATAGAAGTCGAACGATTTATTTCTTTTCCTTCAAATATGCTACGCTTAAACTATTCAACGTCAGGAGGTTTGTTTATGTGGAAAGAATTTAAAAAATTCGCGATGCGTGGGAATGTCATCGACTTAGCCGTCGCCGTCGTACTCGGCGCGGCCTTCACGGCTATCGTGAATTCACTCGTCAACGATATCTTTATGCCGCTTCTCGGAATCATTATCGGAGGAATCGATTTTTCAAGCTTAAAAGCGAGTATCTTAGGCGTTGACGTTTTATACGGCAATTTCATACAACAGATTGTATCCTTCTTCTTGATTGCCATCGCCCTCTTCTTGATTGTGAAAGTCATCAATCGTCTACAACGCGAGAAAGAAGTCGAAGAAGCTGCTATTCCGACCCCAACGAAAGAAGAGCAACTGTTGACAGAGATTCGTGATCTGCTAAAAGATCGTTCTTTATGAATGCGAAGGCGCCCGACTACTGTCGTGGCGCCTTTTCAATGAGGTGACGCACGCGTTGGACCGCATTCGTCAGCAACCGAGCTGCTTCCCAAATCGCTTCTTCTAACGTCATGATCCGAGACACAATCGGAAAAATGGCGACGATGCCGGACTCCATATGCGATGTGTAATCGGACTGTCCGGTGAAGACGAGGGTCGGGACTCCATGCGTATTCGCAAGGCGTGCCAACCCATACGGTGCCTTTCCCTCAAAGCTTTGCGCGTCAAATTTACCCTCTCCTGTAATCAGCCAATCTGCTTTTTCTAACTGTTCTTCGAGCTTAGACCAACTGACCACTTCTTCGATGCCACTCACGTAGATTGCACCAAGCTGCAATAGCGCAAAGCCGATGCCGCCAGCCGCCCCTGCTCCAGGAAGTGCTCTTCTATCCACTTCAAAACAGTTCGCGTAGTGATTGAGGATCCGGTCATATCGCTTCACTACATCTGCCGCCAATCCTTTCTGGGGGCCGAACACATAGGCTGCTCCACTTTCACCAATCAATGGGTTCTGTACATCGGAAGACATTCTCCATACGACCTCGCGCGCACGCGGATGAAGACCGGACCAATCAATTGATGCCACTTCTTCTAGTCGATGGGGGATGGTCGATAACACAGCACCGTTCGCATCGAGAAAACGAACACCCAACGCCTCAAGCAATCCTTTTCCCCCATCCATCGTCCCGCTCCCTCCGAGCCCGACGGTGATGATCTTCGCTCCACAATCTAGCGCTTGAACGATCTGTTGACCGACTCCGACTGAACTGTAGCGCCACGGATCGACATGAGCGAGGAGTGTCAATCCTGCTGTTTCCGCCACTTCGATTACCGCGTGCCTCGTTGACGGCTCGAAACCAAAACGCGCAACGCGCTGTATTCCATCCAAGCACATGACGTTTTCTTCTATAATGGTCCCTTCCGAATGTGTCGCAATCCAAGCATCCAAAAAACCTTCTCCTCCGTCAGAGATCGGTATGATGGTGACCTCATGTCCTTCAAGCGCACGAAGGACCGCTTGATTTGCTTCCATACTCGAAAGTGAGCCTTTGAATGAATCCATCGCGACTACAATCCGCATTGATGCTTCTCCCCCTTTGTCTATAAAAAAACCGCTTCTCGGCTCGAGAAGCGGTAGGCATTATGGACGTAACGCCGTGACAAGCCCCATCATCTGATCGCTCATCGACATCGCCCTTGAGTTCATTTGATATGCTCGTTGTGTGATTGTCATATCAGTCATCTCTTTCGTCAAATCAACGTTCGATGACTCGAGTGTCCCTTCAATCAATAGATTTCCGAGCGGACGATCGACTTCGGTCTCCAAATCCGCTGCGAACACGTTATCTCCGAGCGGACGTAATTCCGACGTATTGCGGACTTCTACGATGTCGAGACGTCCGAATTCTTGTTCAACGCCATTCACACTCGCAACGACCACACCATCTTGACGAATGCGCTGATTCGTCGCATCGTTCGGCATCGTGATTGGATTACCGTCATCTCCAAGAAGCGGATTCCCGTTCACATCAACGAGCGTCGTCTCGTCACCGACTGACAATTGCATGTTTCCACTTCGAGTCACCCCGACACCGTTCGGCGTGTCCACGACAAAAAATTGACGGCTCGCCTTTAAAAAGACGTCCAATCCACGATCTGTCGTACGTACTTGTCCGATATTGAACTGCTGTGTAATATCGGCGACATGTCCTCCGACTCCAATCCGAATCCCGTTCGGTGTGTCTCGACCGACTTCGAATTCAGGACGCGGTTGGTTGTTATACGCCTGCGACAATAGCGAAGCAAAATGCCCCTGTTGACGCTTAAAGCCGACCGTATCGACGTTTGCGATAT
This sequence comes from Exiguobacterium sp. AT1b, assembly GCF_000023045.1. GTDB lineage: Bacteria > Bacillota > Bacilli > Exiguobacteriales > Exiguobacteriaceae > Exiguobacterium. The sequence goes on from NC_012673.1 coordinate 1,272,239, forward strand.
TGTGCCCTGTCACATCTAATTGACGCTGGAGTTGAGACAGAGAGTTGACCGAGTTATAAATGGACTGCATGGTGTTCCTCCTTAACGAATACGAGCGATTTCGATTGCCCGCTCGGCACTTTTATCATACGCTTGGACGACCTTTTGATTCGCCTCAAACTGACGATACGTCATCATCAAGTCTGCCATCGTCTGGTCGAGGTTGACGTTCGCTTCTTCAATAAAGCCTTGTAGTACTTCGACCTGGGCCGGCGCCGGGGCATCACCCGTCACACGCCAGTCATTGCCGACTTGTTCAAGAGTCGTCAAGTCATCGATTTGATAGGCACCAAGAGTCGCCACGTTTTGTCCAAGCGATGTGATGACACCATCTTTCCCTACTTGAAACTCGCTCGATGGCAGTTGGATTCGTTCCCCTTCATCAGAAAGGATATATCCGCCGTCCGCAGAACGAAGGAAGAGCGCCTCATCGATAGAGAAGCGTCCATTTGTCGTATACAACGTCTCGCCGCCTTGTTCGACCGCAAACATCGGGGCTCCCGTAAAATCAGTAGGTGCCTTTAAATACAGGTCGGTCGGGCTACCGGATTCTGTGATACTTCCAGCTGAGAAACGGGGCATTGTTTCTTGAAGATAGACACCCATTGATAGGGTACCTACTTCTCCCTTCACGCGCGATTTCGCGTTATCCGGATTGCTGACTTGTGCGAGCAACATCTCAGGGAATGAACGGACCACGCCGTCAGACGCTTTGAAGCCTGGTGTTCTCACGTTACCAAGGTTGTTGCTCAAAATCTCTTGTTGGCGTTGCAGGGCATTCATCGCTCCCGCTGCTGTATATAATCCGCGTAGCATAATCGTCTTCCTTTCATCCTATAACATGATTCACTTTCTATATCGTACCAAACGAGCGTGACATTCACCGTTTTTTCAAAAAAAGTTCATCCCATAAATTAGGATGAACTCTCTTCATTGACATGGTCGACCATCGGTAACTCGACAATCATCGTCGTTCCTTCTCCTAGTTGAGATTGAACAGAGATGGTACCACCATGCAGTTGAACGATTTCTTTACAGATTGCTAAACCTAATCCGGTTCCACCAATCCGTTTACTTTCTTCCGATGCCGAACGATAAAATTTATCAAAGATTCGTGCTGCATCTTCTTCCGAAAGTCCTAACCCTTCATCCGTGATCCCGATTTGAATCGTGTCATCTTCACACGTGACATCGACTGTCACATTCCCACCGCGTGGAGAATACTTGATGGCATTGTTCAGGATGTTCGAGAAGACTTGACGTAATTGGGCCGGATCTCCCGCGACGAATAGCGATTCGTCACAATCAAAGTGGAAGAAATGATGCTCCGTCGATCCTGCGTGGATTTCGAGTAGATCTGATAATAAATCATATAGACTCTCTACTTTAAAGTCAGGTACGCTCATACCCGCCTCCATTTTTTGAACATCTAGCAAGTCACTCACGAGTCGTTCGAGCCGCTTTGTCTCACTCGCAATCATGTCTAAATAGCGCTCTCGCTTCGTATTTTCCAATTGACGACTTTTGAGCAGTTCTGAAAAACCGAGAATCGAGGTAAGGGGCGTCCGAAGCTCATGGGATACTGTCGCCACAAGTTCTGTCTTCAAGCGATTGATTTCTGTTTCCTGGGTAATATCTCGTGAAACGAAGATGACACCTACACGTTCATTTTGAAGATCAATCGGTTCGGCGTACATGCGAATCGTTTTCTGACCTTCCTGCATCGTATACGTATACGTTTCATCGAATATACCTTCTTCTTTTGCACGTTTTGTGAATTGATTCAACTCCTCCGGATCGTCAATCTGGTTCATGAACATCGGATAGTACATCGCAATCGGGTAGAGACTGCCCCGTTCTGTTGATGGAAGTGGATGCTCATACAAGTCAAAGAGTGCACTATTCACGAACCGTTCATTCGTCTCGAGTTCCGTGTAGACGATGGAGTCACGCATCGTGTGCAAAATTCGAGCGGTCTTCTCCCGTTCGAGTTCGACTTGATCTTGTTGGCTCCGAAGTGAGGTCGCCATCTCATTAAACGCTTTCGACAACTGTCCGACTTCGTTTTGCAGTGGTTTAATCGGGATGAGTGTCGCGCTCGGATTGTTCGCGAGACGCTCACTGTTCACCATCAGCGTCTGCAGTTGATTGGTCAACCTTAAAATATATGGCTGCAACCCGACAAACAATATGAACAATGCCCCGAGTAGAATCAAAAGCCACATCCATTGGGCTTTCACTAACTGTTTTGACAGCGCATCTCGCAATTCACTTTCTTGAAAATCAAGATTTTGTCGATAGTCGGTAAAGACCGACTCCATATCGACAATGCTCGCACTCATATCGGCCGCACTACTTGAGTTCAGCTTAAATCGCGTTTGAGTCGACGTTTCATTTTTCGGCATGAATTGCCCTACGGTGCGCATCTGCAGGAACGATTCATCGATTTCTCCTGCCTGCTTCGCAATCACATACTGCTCAAGTGCCGGCATGACGCGTGTCGTATAAATCGAGAAGAGGAGTCGCGCATCTTCTGCGAACTGTGCTTCTTCTTCATTGCTTGCCTGTTCTTCGAACCAGGTCGTTTGCTCGTCGATATTCGTTTGAGCTGTTCTTACTTCTTCTAATAGCGCACGTTCTCCTAACAGGACGTGCCCTCGTAATTCATATTGCATCGATTGCCACGTTTCAAACAGGTCTGTCGCCCGTGCACGTTGCTCACTGATTCGTTCTAATTTTACGGTCGTCTCTTGAATCGATTGCTGTGTATAAAAATAGGTCCCAATCGATGTGAGCGTCACTAAGGCAATCAATATATAGAAAATCGTCATAACTTGTCGACTAATGCGTTGTTCAATCCAACGTTTCATGGAATGCCTTCTTCCTTCACTCTTAGAATGCCTCACTTCGTACGGTGAATGACTTTTTCTGTTCAAACAAAAAAAGTTCGGGTACGATGATGAGACGGAGAGTCACTTCAAAAATTCATTCACCTATTAGGAAGAATAACGGAATGACCTCACAAGAAACTCACAAAGATTGAAGGGAATGTGTTCATGACGCGTAATCGAATGACGTTTATCCTCATCCTTGTGATGTTGGTTGGCGTCAGTCTCACTTTATTGATTCGACATCAGTCAATCAATCCGATCGTCACCGTTAACAAGGGCGAAGCTTCTCTTCTCTCTTCTACTGTCGACGAAGAGATTTTGCGACTAGACGGCTCATGGCGCTATGAGTCAGGAATTGTCACCCAAGTTGATCGCCGCTCCTATCGAACCATTCCATTTACGACGCCTTATCGGGCATCCACATATGAACTCGATCTCACGTTGCCGAACGGTACGTATGCCTTGCTCATTCCAAAGTCCCTCTCCTCTTCTACGATATTGATAGATGGGAAAATCGTTGAAACGATACAATTTGGAAACAATCGTCTCGTCGAGCAGCCGTCTCTGCTCTTGCTCGATGATGAGACAAAACAATTCCGACTGACGATTCAACATGAACGACAGGCAGGTAATTCCGCACCCATCGAAGAAAGTATATTGGTCGGACCGTTACATGCCATCATGACCACTCAAAATGCTTATGCCGGTTACGAATTTTTCATGTTGCTCATTTCACTTTTGATTGCCATGTTCTATGCCATTGTCTATCTCTTTCACCGAAATGAACGGTTGTATGGTTTCGGGACAGCCTTCTTTTTGTTGACGAGTTTTTCAATCATGTCCCGAGATGGCATGTGGATCTCGGGTAGTAATAAGTTGACGTTAAGTTTAGCCTTACTGAGCATCATCATGCTGATCGAGTTTTCACGATGCTTGGAACGTGTGTCATTTGACCGTTTTTTGGCCATTTCGAGATACCCACTGTATGGATTGACTGTACTAGCCATCTTCCTGCCCTCTTCCGTTTACGAGGTGTACGAATATTTTGTATGGATTATCGTTTTATTTATCACGTTCTTCTGGATCGGATTGAATATTGGATGGCTCCTTGAAAAGTACAAGACAGGTAATCCACTCGAGTTACTAACTTTCACGCTCGCCCAACTCGTCGGGTATATCGGAATCATGACGTCGACGTTCATCGTCTCGCCTAATCAGCAATTGTACTCCAATACGTTTACCATCATCTATTTCCTATTGATGTTTTTACTTCTACCGATTCATTTGTCTACCGACAAAGGGAAGAAACAACAAGTTGAAGCGTTGGCTTCGCAGCACGAGATGTCCTTCTTTAACGCGCAAATCAAACCTCACTTCCTTTACAATACGTTTGGAAATGTGATTGCACTCTGTTATACGTCACCACCTGAAGCGGCTCGTCTACTTAGTCACTTGAGCACATACGTCCGCTATATTTTTGAGAATGGTCGAGCCGAAAATGAGATTTCCATTCGTCAAGAAGTCGATATGATCGACTCTTACCTCGCCATTGAACAGACACGGTTTCGTGATTCGTTCTACGTCAAGAAAGAGATTAATGAGTCTCTTTTGGACTGTTCAATTCCACCCTTATTGATTCAACCACTCGTTGAAAATGCCGTGCGACATGGTCTCTATCGACACCCAGGACAAAAGCGATTGACACTTTCTATCCAGGAACGAAATGGAATGATCGAGATTTTTGTTCAAGATACAGGGAGTGGTTTTGATCCAAACGTATCAAACAAAACATCTGGGATTGGGATTTGCAATATTAAAAGTCGAATCGAACACCTCCCTGGTGCAACGTTTGACTTAGCTTCCACTTTGAAAAAAGGCACCACCATTCACCTGCGTTTACCAAAACAGGAAAGGACGAATCATTTAGATGCGTACGATTTTAATTGAAGATGAACATCATATTTTAGGGATGATGGAGCGGATTGTAAAAGAAGAGCCGTCTCTTGAGTGGGTTGGTTCGTTCCAAAGTCCGGTTCAAGCTCTCACTTTTATTCAAGAGCACCCGGTCGACCTCGTCTTTTTAGATATCGAAATGCCTGAAATGACGGGGCTCGAATTGGCGACCTATTTGCCAGAACGGACACAAGTCGTCTTCACGACCGCCCATCAACAGTATGCCGTTGAAGCGTTCAATTTGCATGCCACGCATTACTTGTTGAAGCCGATCACAGAGCAGATGATTCATAACGTCATTCCACGTATTGTGCAACGTTATGAATCCATTCAGCAAAAAAATGCACATCAATCGTGTCGCGTTCAGCTCCTTGATCGATTTTCGGTACGAACGCAAGATGGGAATCTTGTGAAGTGGCCAACACAAAAAACAGAGGAGTTATTTGCCTACTTAGTTTTTCATCGTAAGCAGGTCATTAATAAGTGGGTGCTTGCCGAAACCCTTTACCCGGACATCGATGAACCACAACGCGCCTTACACAACATATACAACACGATTTATCGATTGAAAAAGACGTTAGCTGAACATGAACTCGATATAACTGTTAATACAATAAATAATGGCTATTCGATCGAACTTGGTGATTCCTGTGCCTGTGATTATTACGATTGGCTTGATGCACCAAATCCTTCAATTTCTAAAACAGACTTAAAAAATCGTTTATTTGTTGATAAAGACTATACATGGCATTGAAAAAGGCATCTCACAATTGAAGTGAGATGCCTTCTTTTTATTGTATCCATCGAACGTTCTCTATTAGCGCCCAGTAAACCCTCCGTCAACGTGAAGATGTTGGCCATTCACCCATGCGCCGTCTGGGCCCATCAAGAAAGCGACGAAGCGAGCCGTATCTTCAGGCGTCCCCATTCGCTTGTAAGGAAATAATGGTAGCAAGTGTTCGCGAAGTTCGTCATTGATCCACCCCGTATCCGTCGGGCCCGGATCGAGCGCATTCACCGAAATGCCGTGTTCACCTAATCCGTTCGCCAACGCAGGTGTGATGGCAATCAATGCACCTTTCGTTGCGATGTAGGCCAGGTTGTTCGCATCCGGTCCACCCGAGACGAAGAACAGGATTCGCCCGTCTTGATATCCCGCTTGTTTATAGCGCTCCATAAACGCAAAGGTGAGCCCGAGTGTCCCTTCGTTATTCACCATATAATGCCGTCTCAATACGTCGGTTGTAAAGTTCTCAACGTTGACATGTCGCTCATAGGTCGCGTTATGGATTAGCCTGCTCGGTATACCAAGTTTAGCTTCCATTCGATCAAGTAATCCGACCTCGTCTCCTGAAGCCAAATCGTATGCCTCATGCTCGACACGGGTCCCTTCTTCAGTCAGTTCTTGAACCAATCGTTCGATGAAGCCAATTTCTTCCCCGACTCCGTCGGTCGCATCAAACGGACTCCAGTGTGTCAAATAAAGGTCGTGCCCTTCATGTGCTAGTTTTCGTGCAATCGCAGCCCCGATTCCTTGATGGCGGCTGACGCCCGTAATGAGTGTAAGTGGTTTGTTCATCATGTCCTCCGATTCTATTTGATTATTCTGTTCAGTCCATTAGTGAATCGGTGCCATCATGATTCCCCTCTCATTGATTAATGATTCTATTATATACAATTTTTCCCACGAATGACCTATATATTCGTATCCTCTTTAGATATGATGGACATATATGATTCATCACATCGGTATTGGGAGGCGCTTACTTGAAAAAGTTAATCATAACGACATTTTGTACATGGATATTGAGTGCTTTGCTCTATGCTGCCTTGACGGATGAATCATTTGTCACGCTTACCCAATCCGTCGACGTCAATCAGAACGTGTTGGAGCGCTACTTGACAACTCAAGTCATGTCTCCTCATTTCGGTGGGGATGTTTATGCCAGCTATCAAATCCTCGGGACGAGTACGACTCGACAGGAAGTGTATGTATGGGTGCTTCTACAAGAATATTATCCTAACCATCAACAACTTGAGCGAGGGACCGGAATATCTGCTCCAATCGTCTTACACATTGACCATTCCTCAGGAGTCTCTCGGATTGTCAATCATACGTTACCTCGAGATGGCTCATATTATCCTAGCGACTTACATACCCTATTCCCATTACATATTTCTATCGGCTTAATGTCTCACCCAACAGGACTTACCAACCGTCTCCAACGTCAACTTGAATCAGAGTTACCCCTTCCTGTTTCAAATACATATTGAAAGGATGAATCCCATGAGCCTCATTCAACAAATCAAACAAATCTACATCCCTGTCAAAGAGTTAGACCGTGCCGTTCAATTCTATCGAGACACGCTTGAGGTACCCTTTCTCTTTCAAGCAGGATTGCTCGCATTCTTCGACTGCGGTGGCGTACGCCTCATGTTATCCCCTCCTGAGAATGATGTATTTGCAAAATCAAGTCCAATCCTCTATTTGAGTATCGCATCCATCGATGACGCTTATGCTCAGTTGAAAAATGCAGGAGTGACTTTCATTGATGAACCACACTGTGTGGCAAAAATGGATACGACAGAAACATGGATGAGTTTCTTTAAAGACTCTGAAGACAACGTGTTGGCACTTCTCTCTGAGGTGTCGAGTTGAATATACAAAAACAAGCGACCGCTCGCGCGGTCGCTTGTCTGTTTATTTCAATCGATCTAAGTTTTCGAGCATGATTCCCGTTCCGTGCGCGACACTGAGTGTCGGCTCCTCGGCCATCATGACCGGCAACATGACACGTTCTGCGACAAGTTGATCAAGACCGTGAAGGAGTGACCCCCCACCTGTCATGATAATTCCGCGGTCGATGATATCCGCCGCAAGTTCTGGCGGTGTCTGTTCAAGGACACGTTTCGCTGCTTCGACGATTTCATTAGCTGATTCAGCCATCGCTTCACGAAGTTCTTCTGACGTGATGGTCACCGTACGTGGCAATCCACGTACCATGTCACGTCCGCGAATATCCATCGATTCGTTACGTCCTCCTGGGAACACCGTCGCGATTTCTTTCTTGATTTGCTCAGCCGTACGTTCTCCGATGATCAGCTTGTGCTTCTCTTTGATGGCACGAAGGATGTCTGTATCGAAGCGATCCCCTGCAATCTTGATGGTTTCACCGCAGACGATGTCTCCCATTGATAAAATGGCGACGTCGGTCGTCCCACCACCGATATCGATGATCATGTGACCGACCGGTTTCCAAATATCCATGCCTGAACCGACTGCTGCCGCTTTTGGTTCGACGGCGAGGAAAACTTCCTTCGCGCCTGCTTTCTCAGCAGCTTCACGAATGGCTTTTTCTTCAACCGGTGTGACGTTCGCAGGTGTACAAATCAGCATGCGAATTCCCCCGAAGAAGCCTCGGACTTGAATTTTCTCGATGAAGTGACGGAGCATTTCTTCTGTTGTGGCGAAATCGGCGATGACTCCGTCACGGAGAGGACGGATCGCCACGATATCACCAGGTGTACGACCAACCATCTCATACGCTTCTGAACCGACTGCTAGTACTTTTCCTGTAGAGCGCTTTATCGCAACGACTGAAGGCTCGTCTAAGACGATTCCTTTCCCTTTGACGTGAATGACAACGTTTGCTGTCCCTAAATCAATCCCGATATCTTTTGAAAACATGATGTATAGGTTCCTCCGTTCGATTCTTCATTGAAAAGAGCGAGAAGAGTCTCTCCTCGCCCTCTCATTCGTGCTCGTTTCTTAGTTCTGAACCATTTCTTCAGCAACTTCGACAGTTCCTTCAATACGTTCGATGTCAGCACCGAGTGCTTGAAGTTTCTTGTGGAAATCAACGTATCCACGGTCGATATGATATAAATCTCCAACGCGTGTTTCTTCTTCCGCGATGAGACCTGCTAGAATAAGTGCTGCTCCGGCACGAAGGTCCGTTGCGACAACTTCCGCTCCTTGAAGGCGTACGCCACCTTTGACGATTGCCGAACGTCCTTCAATCTTAATGTCTGCGTTCATACGGCGGAACTCTTCGACGTGCATGAAGCGATTCTCAAACACCGTTTCCGTGATGACAGAAGTGCCGCCCGCTTTCAAGACGAGTGCCATCATTTGTGACTGCATGTCTGTCGGGAATCCTGGGTGTGGCATCGTCTTCACATCAACCGGCTTCAATTCGTCTGGTGCCGTGACACGCATGCCTTCTGCCGTATCCTCGAAGTGGACACCCATCTCTTCCATTTTTGAAATCAATGGACGAAGGTGCTCACGTTCTGCACCGATGACTTCGATGTCACTACCTGTGATCGCACCAGCAACGAGGAATGTGCCTGCTTCGATGCGGTCTGGAATAATCGAGTGTTCTGCACCGCGAAGTGTTTCTACACCTTCGATGCGGATTGTTTCTGTACCTGCACCGCGAACGTGTGCGCCCATTCCGTTTAAGAAGTTCGCAAGGTCGACGATCTCAGGTTCTTTTGCAACGTTCTCGATGATAGTCGTACCCTCTGCAAGCACAGCTGCCATCATGATGTTCTCTGTCGCACCAACAGATGGGAAGTCCAAGTAGATTTTAGCGCCTTGGAGACGGCCTTCTACAGAAGCTTCTACGAATCCGTTTCCGATGACCGTTTTCGCACCCATCGCTTCGAATCCTTTTAAGTGGAGGTCAATCGGACGTGAGCCGATTGAGCATCCGCCTGGCATCGCTACACGAGCGTGACCGAGACGGGCAAGAAGAGGTCCCATGACGAGGATTGAAGCACGCATCTTCCGCACGTACTCAAGCGGTGCTTCATCTTTGATGTCGCCCGACGCATCGACAGTTACTTCATTCTTTTCTTCATTGAACGATACCTCTGCACCGAGGTGACGAAGTACTTTGTTAATCGTGTACACGTCAGCAAGACGTGGTACGTTTTGTAAGATTGACTTTCCTTCGCTAGCTAATAGAGTGGCAACCAATGTTTTGAGTACGGCGTTTTTTGCTCCCTCAACGCGCACAGTACCTGACAGTTTACGTCCTCCACGGACTACGATCAAATCCTTCATATCTCTCTTTGTCCTCCAACTTCATTGTTTTTTTATATAGTGCGTCGATATCCGAATCCGGATGTGATGATGTCGATTATTTGAATGGTTTGCAAAACGTGATGATTTTTCATTCATTAATCAATCTGAATAATAAATAAGTGCAAATTGAATGAAAAAAACATCATGTCAGACGAATTTATCCTACATGATAATCATATAGGAGTCGTTACAGCAGGATTACAGTTTGTTAAATATTCTGCGACTACTGTATAGGTGCGAGCGCCTGCGCCAGTCGAATATACTCCAAAAAGAACTGGGCAATCAGCGAACCGAAGACAACCGCTACGAGGACGCGCAAGACAGCAGCTTGCGGACTCCTCACTTGATTGAGCACCTTGTCCCATTTGACGGGTAAGAGTGCCCACCAAGCAACGTAGATCGCTATGATATAAATCGCTAGCGAAAATACGGTATTGACCATCGACGATTCCCCTCTTTTCTAAAATTCGTACCATTTTCAATCATATCATGACATGTTAGAGAAAAAAAGACTTAGGGTCTTAAGCTTCGAGCGGTTTGAACCATTCGATCAACTCACTTTCTCTACAAGCACACCAAAAGGGACGTCATCAGCAGTAAGGCCTTACTACAGTAATTGACGCCCCTCACATATTTCAAACATTATTCAATCGATTCGTCAAGGCTACGAGACCATCGAATCGCTTCGACGTAATATTGAGACCAATCCGAATCTGTGTTATGGAGTGGAATCGTCAACTGTTCGTAGGCGATCACATCCTCTAACAACTTTCGCAAACCATTCTGTTCACCGAGTAACGCTGCCTTAACAGGAGGCGCCACCGGAAGCTCTGCAATCAACGTTTGCATCGCCTCATCGAGAATGACGTCGAGTGATGAGAAGATCCCTGTAATGAATGCATCAAACGGTAATACATCTGTCAATGTATCCTCCGCAATCAACTCCATCATTTTTCCGCGGATGACACTCTGTTTGATCAGTTCTTTCGATTCAGAGGTCTGCATCTCCCGTAAGAGCATCAAATACGACCATCGTTTCAACTCATCTAGTCCGATTCGTGCGACGGCTTGCTCGATGGATTGAATGGTATGTCGACCTTTTTGATACACCGTATTGACCGTGCGGAGCATCTTATAGGATAAGTCGACACTTCGCTCAATTTGCGATGAGATCCGTCGGAAGCTCGGTTCCGGACGATCGAGCTCTTTCAACATTTCAATGAGCGTGTGACGTAACGGATGGACTTCGGCCCCATGCACCACGATGGGCCGACTAAAGAAGTATCCTTGAAACATCTTATATCCGAGTCGTTTCGCAATCTCGTACTCTGCGGGTGTCTCGATTTTTTCCGCCAAAAATTCGACTCGGTGTCCGAGCGCATCAATCAATTTTTGCTGCTGGTCTACCGGGGTCGCTTGATAGTCGATTTTGATGATGTCGGCGAGTCCAATCAATGGGCGATACTTCTCTTCAAATACGAAATCATCCAATGCAATTGTATAACCTTGACGTCTCAACGAGCGGAGAGACTGCAATACCTTTTCCGTCGGTTCGACATGTTCGAGCACTTCGACGACGAGCGATTGACGTGGTAGCAACGAAGGCACTTCCCCTTCAATCAACGTCTGAGGGAAGTTGATGAACGCACGCGTCCCTTCTGTCAATTCCCGAAAATTGAACACAAGGTAAGCGTTATGAATGACGTCAGCCGTTGCTAACGAATCATCTACATTCTCAAAAATATTATTTTCGCTGCGGCGATATAACAATTCGTAGCCGCAAACGCGTAATTGTTGGTCAAAAATTGGTTGTCGCGCAACGTAAACTTTCATTCCCTAATCTCCTTTACGGTAGTTCCCACCTTTATTATCGGTCTTCTCCCATATATTTTTTACTAGTCCCGGCATTTAGAAGCACGACAAATGACCCATATTTTCCGAAAGCAACAAAAAAACTCCCACACTTTCGTGTGAGAGTCATTCTTATTCTTTCATATCGCGAATGCTTAAGCGGTTGATCGCTTTTTTGAGCGCAAGTTCTGCACGACGGAATTCGAGTTCCGAGAGTTTCGTGTCTTGAAGACGACGCTCGGCACGAACTTTCGCCGCAGAAGCGCGGTCATAGTCAATCTTATCCGCCATTTCGGCTGTTTCAGCTAAGATCGTCACCGTGTCGGGACGAACTTCCATGAAACCGCCGCTGATTGCGATCAGCGTGCGTCCACCATCTTCGTGGCGCAGCTTGAGGACTGAGACGTCGAGTGGCGTCACCATCGGGATGTGCTTCGGTAAAATACCAAGCTCACCAGTGACCGATTTGGCGATGACCATTCGTGCGTCTCCTTCAAAGGCTGCACCATCCGGGGTGACGACGTTGACGTGAACAGTATTCATCGTCTAGTTTCCCCCTTCCGCGTAGGTCTTAGACCAACGTCTTCGCTTTTTCGATGACGTCTTCGATTGGACCGACGAGACGGAATGCATCTTCAGGAAGATCGTCGTGTTTACCTTCGAGGATCTCTTTGAAGCCGCGTACTGTCTCTTTGACTGGCACGTACGAACCTTTTTGGCCCGTGAACTGCTCAGCCACGTGGAAGTTTTGTGATAAGAAGAACTGAATACGACGTGCACGGTGAACCGTGAGTTTGTCGTCTTCAGACAACTCGTCCATCCCGAGGATAGCGATGATGTCTTGAAGTTCTTTGTAACGCTGAAGCGTCTGTTGAACGTTACGTGCAACCTCATAGTGCTCTTTCCCTACGATTTCAGGAGAGAGGGCACGTGAAGTCGATGCGAGCGGGTCAACGGCTGGGTAAATCCCCATCTCCGAAAGACGACGCTCAAGGTTTGTTGTTGCATCAAGGTGGGCGAACGTTGTTGCCGGAGCCGGGTCCGTGTAGTCATCGGCTGGTACATAAACCGCTTGAATCGAAGTTACCGATCCTTTTGCAGTCGATGTGATTCGCTCTTGAAGCATACCCATTTCAGTCGCAAGTGTCGGCTGGTAACCTACCGCCGATGGCATACGTCCGAGAAGGGCTGAAACCTCAGAACCTGCTTGTGTGAAACGGAAGATGTTATCAACGAAGAGAAGAACGTCTTGTCCTTGCTCGTCACGGAAGTACTCTGCCATTGTCAAACCAGTCAAGGCAACACGGAGACGTGCACCAGGTGGTTCGTTCATCTGACCGAAGACCATCGCTGTTTGCTTGATAACGCCTGAGTCCGTCATCTCGTGGAACAAGTCATTCCCTTCACGCGTACGCTCACCGACTCCTGCGAATACAGAAATCCCGCTGTGCTCTTGCGCGATGTTGTTGATGAGTTCCTGGATGAGGACGGTTTTCCCTACACCGGCACCACCGAAGAGGCCGATTTTACCACCTTTGATGTATGGTGCGAGAAGGTCGACGACTTTAATCCCTGTTTCAAGGATTTCAACTTTCGTTGACAATTCGTCAAATGTTGGCGCTTGACGGTGAATCGGTGCACGAAGCACGTCAGCTGCCACTTCTTTATCATCGATCGGGTTACCGAGAACGTTGAAGACACGTCCAAGTGTCGCTTCTCCAACTGGTACCGAAATCGGTGATCCTAAGTCAAGTACTTCCATACCGCGGCGAACGCCGTCAGTTGAGTCCATCGCAATCGTACGGACCGTGTCGTCACCAAGGTGAACAGCTACTTCGAGCGTCAAGTCGACACTAACATCGTCCGCTGTCGCTGCCACGTGTGTGACTTTGAGAGCGTTGTAGATGTTCGGTAAGTGGTTGTCGAACTTTACGTCGATAACTGGGCCCATGACTGCGACTACGCGGCCTTTCATGCCGTATTCGTTCATCGTGTTAGCCTCCTACAATCTAGAGGGCGTGCGCTTATTCAAGCGCCGACGCACCTCCGACAATCTCTGTGATTTCTTGTGTGATCGCTGCTTGACGCGCGCGGTTGAATTTGAGTTTGAGTCCGCGAATGAGTTCATCCGCATTGTCTGTCGCACTCGACATCGCCGTCATCCGGGCTGCGTGCTCTGACACTTTCGCATCGAGCAATGCGCCGTAGATGAGTCCTTCCGCATAACGTGGGAGGAGCGCCGCTAAGATCGTTTCTTCTTCTGGTTCGTATTCATACATCACATTGGATGCGGACTGTTCGATATCCCCGAGCGGGAGCAATTGTTGAATCTTCACTTCTTGGCTGATGACCGAGATGAACGAGTTGTAGCAAAGCTTCAATTCATCAATCTCGCCCTCGCTGAAGGCACCCACCGTCTGTTTGACGATTTCTGCGACTTCAACAAAAGTTGGTTGGTCGTTTAGCCCTGTCATCGCGCTATACACCGGAATGTTGCGTGACTTGAAGAACTGGACACCGACTTTCCCGATTACGTAAAGACGATACTCATCTGTTGATGTGTGCTTGTCTTTGAGTTCACGGTACACGTCACGCAAGACGCTGGCGTTGTATCCACCTGCGAGTCCGCGGTCTGACGTGATGACGATATAACCAGTCCGTTTGACGGGACGTACTTGAAGCATCGGGTGTGTCGCGCCTGATGTACCACCGGCGATCGACGAGATGACTTCTTGCAACTTGTCCATGTACGGCTTGAAGTTGGCGTTGTTCCCTTGGGCCCGGTTCAACTTCGATGCCGACACCATGTTCATCGCTTTCGTGATTTGCTTCGTGCTTTGGGTCGAGGTGATCCGCATCTGGATCTCACGTAATGATGCCATTTCGATTCACCACCTTAATAGACGCTCGTCACCGGATTAAACCGATGGCGAGAACGTCTTTTTGAATTCCGTAATTGCGTCGACCATTGCCTCGTCTGAAGGAAGGTTTCCTGTCTGACGGATTTCACGGCAGAGGTCTTTACGGTTTTGGTCGAGCCATGCGTTCATTTCTGTTTCGAAACGACGGATGTCTGTGACTGGGATGTCATCGAGATGACCTTTCGTGAGTGCGTAGATGATGATAACTTGCTTGTCTACAGAAAGCGGTGCGTTCAAGTCTTGTTTCAAGACTTCAACCGTACGCTGACCACGGTTCAACTTCGATTGTGTCGCTTTGTCGAGATCTGATCCGAACTGAGCGAACGCTTCGAGCTCACGGTAAGACGCGAGGTCAAGACGAAGTGTACCAGCAACTTTCTTCATCGCTTTCACCTGTGCCGAACCACCAACACGCGATACCGAGAGACCTGCGTTGATCGCTGGGCGTACCCCAGAGAAGAAGAGGTCCGACTGAAGGAAGATCTGACCGTCTGTGATCGAGATAACGTTTGTCGGGATATATGCTGAGATATCCGATGCTTGTGTCTCGATGAACGGAAGTGCTGTCAATGAACCACCGCCGAGTTCGTCGTTCAACTTCGCTGCACGCTCAAGAAGGCGTGAGTGGAGGTAGAAGACATCCCCTGGGTAGGCTTCGCGGCCTGGAGGACGACGGAGAAGGAGCGAGAGCTCACGGTAAGCTGCCGCTTGTTTCGAAAGGTCATCATAAACGACGAGGACGTGTTGTCCGCGATCCATGAAGTACTCACCCATCGATACCCCTGCGAATGGTGCGAGGTAAAGAAGTGGTGCCGGCTGTGATGCCGATGCCGAAACGACGATTGTATAGTCGAGCGCTCCGTTTTGACGAAGCGTCTCTACTACGCCACGTACAGTCGATTCTTTCTGACCGATAGCAACGTAGATACAAATCATGTTCTCTTCTTTTTGGTTGATAATCGTATCGATGGCAACAGATGTTTTACCTGTCTGACGGTCACCGATGATGAGCTCACGCTGACCACGACCGATTGGAACGAGGGCGTCAATCGCCTTAATTCCTGTTTGAAGTGGTTCGTGAACCGATTTACGTGCCATAACGCCGTAAGCTTTACGCTCAATCGGGTTATACGTGTCAGTTACGATTGGTCCAAGACCATCGATTGGTTGTCCGAGTGGGTTGACGACACGTCCGAGGAGTGCCTCACCAACTGGAACTTCCATGATACGACCTGTACGTTTGACAGAGTCGCCTTCTTTAATACCTTTGTAATCGCCAAGGATGATAATCCCGACGTTACCTTCTTCTAAGTTTTGCGCCAAGCCCATTACGCCGTTAGAGAACTCTACGAGTTCCCCCGCCATAACGTTATCGAGTCCGTGTGCACGAGCGATACCGTCACCTACTTGAATGACTGTACCTGTCTCGCTGACTTCGATTTCAGAACCGTACGAAGCGATTCGTTCTTTTAGCAGGGCGCTGATTTCTTCAGCTTTGATTGTCATTGAATTCACCCCTATTTCTTACGCATTCAACAATTCACGCTCAAGGCGTGTAAGTTTCGTTTCGATCGTATCATCGTACGTCGTGTATCCGACTTGGACACGGAGTCCACCGATGACTTCTTCATCGACGACGTTCTTCAATTGGAGCGTCTTCCCGAGCTTCTGTCCGAAGACGAGTTCGACGTCTTTCAAGTCTGTTGCCGACAACGGGTAGGCGCTTGTGACAATACCCTCTGCAATCCCACGGTAGTCGTTGATCAATTCGCGGACGTAACGTGGCAATGCGCGAACCTCTGCCGCACGGTCGTTTTCGACCATGACGAGAAGTGTGTTCACGACAATCGCCGTCATATCACCAAAGCTGTCTTTTAAAAGCTGTGCAAGCTCGCTGTCACTGACTGCCGGATTCGTTAAGAGATCCATGAGCTCAGGAGTCGCGTGGAGCACTTCATCGAGCAGACGCACTTCCGCTTCGACTTGGTCGAGCGTGCCTTGTTCCCGCGCTAAGTCGAAGAGCGCTTTGGCATAGCGTTTTGCTAGTGATGCGTTCATCAGTTCGCACCTTTCGCTTTAGACAGGAAGTCTGTGACGAGGGCACGTTGTTTCGCTTCATCGCCTTTAAGGTCTGATTGAAGGACGTGGCGTGCTGCCGAAAGCGCCTGTGTGACGACTTCCGTTTGAAGAGATTGTTTCGCAAGCTCACGCTCACGCTCAATCGCTTTCTCTGCCTCGATTTTAATTTGTTCGGCTTCCAAACGCGCCTGCTCCACCAAGCGTGCTTGTTCTGCTTCTGCTTGTCGACGGCTTGCGTCGAGCATTTCTTTTGACTCAGTACGTGCTGCACTGAGTGCGTCACGTTGTTCAACGACATAATGTTCCGCATCTTTGCGGCTCTTTTCAGCGAGTTCAATTTCGTTCGCTACATACTCTTCACGCTGTCTCATCATTCCAAGGAGTGGTCCCCAAGCAAATTTCTTCAACAGGGCCAAGAGTACGAGGAATGTGAAAATTGTAAAGATCATATCCAGAATGCGGAGGCCTTCGCCGCCAGCACCAGCTGCAATCATCATCGTATCCATGCATACCCTCCTCTTGACTAAATAAGTGAGGGAGACGTGCTCCCTCTCATGCTATTCTCGTTAACTCGGAATCAAGAGTTGAGGAGAAGGAAACCGACAGCCACACCGATGATCGGGAGGGCCTCAACCAAACCGATACCGATGAACATTGTTTGACGAAGTTCGTTTTTGAGTTCTGGTTGACGTGCTTGTCCTTGTACTGTTCCGTATACGATCAAACCGTTACCGATACCAGCTGCGAGTGCTCCAAGTCCGATAACAAGTGCTGTTGCGAGAAGATTAAGTTGTTCCATTGTGTATATTCCTCCTAAAAGTTAAGTAAATAATTTGTTTGTAACGCTTTGGCGAGATGTCCGAATCAATGTTCGGCCGAAGCTTTGTGCCCGATGTACACCATTGCAAGCGTCAGGAAAATGTAGGATTGGATAACCCCGATAAAGATTGAGAAACCTTGCCATAGAATCATTGGGAAGACCGCAAAGATTGCACCGAGCGGGTTGAGTGCGCCTTCGGCTGTAATCGCGAGTCCCAAGATGATGGTAATCATGATTTCACCGGCAAAGATGTTACCGTATAGACGCAAACCGAGCGTCAACGTGTTCGCAAACTCCTCGATCAATTTGATCGGAAGCAAGAACCAGACTGGTTTTACGAATTCCGCTGAATAGTGCTTGAACCCGTGTAGCTTCACCCCGTAATAGTGCGACATTGCAACGACGAGTGTCGACAACGCCAAGGTTACGTAAGGATCGGCCGTCGGTGAGTTGAACCACAAATAGTGTCCGGAAATGACGTTAAACGGTAGACCCATCAAGTTTGAGAAGAGAATGAACAAAATCAACGTCATCCCAAATCCAATAAAGCGTCCTCCTGTCTTCCAGTCCATCGCACTTGCGATGATTCCACGTACGAACTCCGCGAAGAATTCCATGAAGTTTTGTTTGCCAGTCGGCTTCATTGCCAAACGTCTTGTCCCCCAAATGGCGAATACGAAGACGAGTAACGCTGCAACTAGCACTGTAATGACGTTCGTCCAGCTCCCGTATAACGTATAGTCCCCAAAGTGCAGAGAATATGTGGGAAACTCATGACCCATTAATATTCACCTCTTTTCCTGCTGAGCTGGGCAAGTGTAAACTCGCCAAATTGTATGATGTGGCCGGCGATTAGACCAGTTACCACCGCGATGACGGACACTCGATCCTCGTAGAGAAGACCGACTATCACTGCTAACGCACCGACCGCCATTCTTGAAACGGTCCCGTGCGACTTTGGTCGTCGTCCATGCTCGATGACGTCATACATGCGTATGACACTTCGATTCTGCATATGTAGAATGATGAGACTTCCGACCCCACCGATGAACAATCCGAGAAAAACGGCTTTGTACATCGGGACGATGAAGGCGCCAACTAACAAAATTGCAAACCAGACGGTAAACCATTTCGTATAACGCTTCATCAACTCTTTTTGTGCTTTTCTGTCTGCTTGAATCGTATTCATTCGTCCTCTCCTGTCAATAAACTCCGAAGGGTGAGAACTAGCGCCGTAACCCCGAACACGAGTCCAAGGATAATCGACACATTCCAACCAAACGTGCCCCAAAATTCACGTCTTTCGCCGTACTGTCCGACGAGATAACCGATGACGATCGGTCCAGCAAGTGCTGTCGAGATTTGTGAAGCGAGTGAGGCATAGGATAGATAACGATTGTCTTTTTTCGCCATCCAAATCCCCCTTTCGAGTCTCACGTACTCCCTTATCCTTCACGAATTCACACTCGCGTGACCATCAAAAGTCACACAAGTTCAGAGTAATAGAAATGGCATAAGAAGTCAATGAATTTCACAATTATAAAAGCGCTTTAAATCAAGTCGTATCAATAGTTTTACGCACTTCATAAACTAAACGATCGAGGCACTTTTTAAAGAAAGTGTGAAGAAACGTTGAAATAAAAATGTTGACTTTATAACATTTCACAAAAGGAATCAGATGAAGAATAGTTCAGTTATACCCCCACGTTTTGGAAAATTCAATCGGTAAACGCTTACGTTCACAAAGAGTTACGAAACGTCGGTTGACTTCATTTTGAAATCGTTTTCAACGTCCTGTATCAGTATACCGAGGATGTTTTTACCATGTCGAGCGATTTCGCCCATTTTTTTGTGAGGAATCTCATCCGGTTCAAAATCGCTTCCTCACCACTGGTTACATATCCGAAATAGCGGAATTCTATTTAAATAGGAAAGAATAGATATATTCCATCCTCGTTCGTCATTCTTCTCGCTCTAGTTTTGTGTCTATTTTGTGACATATGTAAATGATAAATATTTTTCGTGTCAATCGTCAAAAAAAAGCGAAAATCGCACAGGCGATTCTCGCTTTTAAGTCATTACTTCGTACCAAACAAACGGTCACCCGCATCCCCAAGTCCAGGAACGATATAACCGTGGTCATTTAATTTTTCATCGAGTGCAGCAAGATAAATCTCTACATCCGGATGTTCTGCTTGTACACGTTCTACGCCTTCTGGTGCTGCGCAGAGGCATGCCAACTTGATTGACTTCGCTCCGTGTTTCTTGAGTGATGCGATCGCATCAACAGCAGAACCACCAGTCGCGAGCATCGGGTCAACGACGATAAAGTCGCGTTCTGTGACGTCTGTCGGAAGTTTCAAGTAGTATTCGTGTGGCTCAAGCGTTTCCGGATCACGGTAAAGACCGATATGACCGACTTTTACGTTCGGCATCATTTTGAGGAACCCATCCACCATACCAAGTCCTGCACGTAAAATAGGGACAATTCCCAATTTCTTACCGGCAATCATCTTTTGCGTGGAAACAGAGACCGGTGTCTCGATTTCTACGTCTGTTAGGGGTAGGCTGCGCGTGATTTCGTATGCCATAAGTGAAGAAACTTCGTCGACGAGTTCACGGAACTGTTTCGTCCCCGTCTCTACTTTACGCATAATCGTCATTTTGTGCTGAATCAAAGGATGGTCATAAACATGTACTTTTCCCATCTTGCTTCACTCCTCTCTCATTCTCTCTCGAGCATTGTACCCTAAGTCTGTTGAGATGGGTAGAGTCAACTTCTAATTTATCAAAGGTCAGACGCCACTTATGGCTGATTGATCTGGAAATAGTCATTGGCTGGAAGTTCATACGATTGTGATGTGTGTGGATCGACTAAATAGAGTTCTGTTTCCGTTTTCCATACATCAAAGGATTGCTCGGTCAATTCTTCATACAGATGCAAGTCTCCGATTTTGAAAGCTACAGACGGTTTTTCATGCGGCTGAATATGAGACAAAGCGTCAAACAATTCTTGCGTTTTCGGTCCGTCTAACCAGATTGTATCTTGATCCGATTCAAAAACGGCCAGGCGCGTCTCTCCTTCGGCGGGGCGCGTGGACATCTTGTTTGTCACAGGACGGCGGACATGCCCCCAGATTTCGAGGACCGTTCCATATGTTTTCGATAACGACAACGACGTCTCTTCAGCCACATCTTCTTCAATCGGTTGATCCGATAAGATGATGCGTTTCATGAGTTCGCGGTGATCTCCTTTTAGTGAGAGCTCTTCTTCTTTCGGGTCGACTTTCATGTAAGGAGCCTCATACATATTCGGAAGGACGAGTTGTCTGAGCGAGGGCGCGTCTCCGATTTGAAGGGTGAGACGATCATCGGCTCGCCTCGTCAAGAAGACATACCCTTCATTTTCTCCGCTTTGAAACGGGTATAGTTTCGGTTCAATGATTGGGTCAAGTGTGCGTCCGTTTCGAATCGTCTCGAACGTCACATAGATTGCCCCCGTATCTGGCGTCTTATAACGAAAAGCTGAATCGGATATCACTTCTTCATGCGTCTCGTTCAAGTTGAACGTACTGGTCACCGCTTTAAGGTCGTCGATACGCTCAAACTCAATCGTCGAAACTACGTTCGACTCTTGAAACCGCTCTGGCTCGAGCGCTTCATACGCTTGAATGGGCTCCACAGCAAATGTTCGCTCCATCAACTCATTGCTGTTCGCACAAGTGACATAACGTTCATCTCCCGCCGCAAAATATTTCACTGTTTTGGAGCCGAGTACTTCATAGAGCGGATGATGAAACGTCACTTCCGCCACCATGGCTCGTCGCTCGGGCAAGACATCTGTCGGACGACGCTCACAGTATGTAAGTAGTTTCTCTTGTGTTTGTTTCGTTAATAATATCTCAGGATCTTGCTCGACTCGATAGGAAGACAAAGGACGTAATTCGATTGCGTTCAACGTCTCGGCACCACATCCACTCAACAAGATACAACTGAGTAAGATTCCCCAATACGTATGCATTGATGTCCCTCCTCATTCCCAATTAGGTGGAAACCACCTAAATTTTTCTTGTACATCATAACATATAACCTATTTTTGTGATGATTTCAGAATTATTACGTTTCTGATGATTTGATAAAAGCGGTCCAATCCATTTTATGCCTCAACGTCTAGCCACAAAAAAAGAACTAATCCATCAAAAGATTAGTCCTTTTCGTCACACCATCAGTCGTTTTCTCGCTCATCTTCAGGTGAGTCATCTTGAGATGAGTCGTCCTGCGATTCACGGTCGACTTCAACAACCTCCCCTTTTTGATTCAGTTCAAGTTTGACAAGGTCGCCGACACGCGGGGTGTCATCATCGATTTCAGAACGTGCGACAAGTGGATATACGTTGTCTTTCCCATCGATTTTAATCGTGACTTCTTGATTTGTGAGTTTGACGAGCGTGCCGTAAATATATGCATCATCATCACCACTCTCACGGTCCACTTCCTTCACTTCATCATCTCGGTTCAATTCGAGTTTTACCCGGTCACCCACTTGCGGTGTATCATCATCGATTTCATGTGTCGCCGCTAAAGGGTATGTCGACTCTTTTCCATTGAAGCTGATGGTGACATCTTCTTTCGATAACTTCACGAGCGTCCCGTATAGTTCATAGTCGTCTCCATCCCCCACTCGCGCTGCTGACGAATCATCTGATGCGCTACTTGAGTCATCCGATGTAGCAGCGTCATCTGGGTTGTCCGTTGATTGATCGTCACTCGCTTGATTGATTGCTTGTGGAACAATGACCGTATCCGTCTGATTCCCGTTTACGTAAAATCCAATTCCAACAATTGCCATGACAGCTAATAATGCGCCGATAATCCAACCGATGCGTTTCATGTTTATTTCCTCCTCATGATGTGTTCTTCTTATTTTCATCATAAGCCTCTTCCGTGAGAGCATATTTAAGGCTTCATTAGAAGTTGATGAGAAAATGCGAAATATTCATCATCGAGTCAGGAAAAATATACTACCATCCGGATGATTCGATTTACTTCCGATCGTCCACTCATTCAAGTCCGCCACTTCTTTCGCAATCGCGAGACCAAGACCGCTCCCACTTCGATCGCGCGCTTCATCCAATCGATAGAATCGGTCGAACAGCCGATTCCTCACATCATCCGTTAGAACGGGTCCTCGATCGCGTACCTCAATCCGATCACTCTTTAAATGAAGGCTCGTCTCTTCCGCATACTTCAAACTATTGTCTAATAGGATGACAAGAATCCGCTGTAACGACTCACGATGACCGAACCAGCTTCCTGTAGCTTCAATAGGTAACTGGACGCCGTGCGACCGTACAAAACGTTCTCCTATGGATTCCCCAAGTTCAGCTAAATCGATTTCTTCTCGCTCTACCTGTTCGAGTGCAGTGAACCGATTCAATTCGAGCATCGGTTCAATCAAATCATGTCGCATTTGACGCGACTCCGTTAAAATATGGTCGATCGCTTCGGCACGTACACTCTCATCTTCTTGTCCCCACCGTTGTAATAACTTCGCATAGCCCTCGATGACGGTCAACGGTGTCTTGAGTTCATGTGAAACATCGGCGACGAAACGACGTTGTTGCTCCATCGTCCCTTCGACTCGCTCGATCATATGATTAAATCCGTTCGAAAGGGTCGTCACTTCATCCTTTCGGTCAGCCACTTCGATCGTCTCTAACTTACCGGACTCCGTGATCCGCTCCATCGTCTCTGTCAATCGGCGTAACGGTGACAAACCTTGACGTAATATCCACCACGTCCCGAGGAACGTCAAGAGAACGGCAAGAAAGAACATGACGAGAAAAATGGTTGCGAGCGCTTGAATCGTATTGCTCACATCTCGATCCTGAAAGCCGAACGCTAGTCCATCCGTCGTCGCGACCACAAACCAATCATCGATGAGGGCCGGTTCCCCGTAATTGATGGGAAACGTCGTTCCGTCCGGCACTTCTCCCCCGATTATTCCCCATTCGCCGTTTTCTTGACGTTCTAACACGACACTGTCCTCATGAAGCGACAATACCGCATCGCTATTCCGGACATCTTCTTCTAATAGATTTAACGCCTGCAGTAACACGTCAAAACGCGAATCGACAATTTCCTGCCTGGCGACGAACCAGGTCACGCCAAAGGAGACGAGAAGAAGCAATAACATGAACCCCGTCATCGCCCATGCAATTTTTGTTCGCAGCATCGGTCACTCACCACGCTTCAACATATAGCCGACACCGCGAACCGTTTGAATCCAAGAGCCGGTCAGTTTTTTCCTGACGTATCGGACATACACGTCCACGACGTTCGTATCCCCATAGTAGTCGAATCCCCACACGTGTTCGACGAGTTGGTCACGCGTCAATACACGCTCCGGATTCTCTAAAAAGAAAACCAACAAGTCAAACTCACGTCGAGTCAAATCTACTTTCTTTCCGTCACAATATACTTCATGACGATTCACGTCGACAGTCAATGTCTCGTACGTCAACACCTGTTCGGAATGGTCTTGACGAACAAGCTGGCGCATTCGTAAAAATGCCCGAATCCGTGCGAGCACTTCTTCTATTTCAAATGGTTTCGTGATGTAATCATCTGCGCCAAGATCGAGTCCACTCACTTTGTCGTATCGATCGCCACGGGCCGTCACCATCAGAACGGGTAACAAAGGTCGCTCTTCTTTCAGACGACGGACGACCTCGAGTCCACTCATTTGAGGCAACATCACGTCAAGCAACACGAGGTCGACATCGTCAGCGAGCGCTCGTTCCAAACCGGTACGACCGTCTGTCGCCACCATGACCGCATACCCCGCGTGCTTCAATTCCAACTCCAGTAATCGCGCAATCTTCGAATCATCTTCTACGACGAGAATCGTCTGCATCCTGCTCACTCCTTTGAAAAAACGCCGAGCGGTTCGCTCGACGTATTGTTATTCAATTCCCGAATTCAATCCGCAAAAAACAGGCGAACGCCTTCTGGAATGGCTTGCTCGATTCGTCTTTCTAAATCATCTTCCCATTCATCCCACGTCGTATCGACTTGTTCCATCTGCTGTTCGACTTCCAGCGCCGCTAGCGATAGTTGCGACAGGCTAGATTGTCCAGGTGAAGTGAAGAATAAAAATCCGGCAAGTCCGATTCCCATGAGTCCGATTGCTAATAAAGTTGTTCCAATGGTTTTCATTAAACGTTTCATGCACGCATCCCTCCTACCTCGAATCATACGACAGGAAAACGAGAAATCGTGGTGTACTCCATTAGAATTTCATGAGAAAAGGTGCTACTTCCGTAGCACCTTACTCTTCGAGCACGGACTTCGCAATCGGTGCCCAATACGTCCCTTCCATCTCTGAAACGGTCGTCAATGTTTCACGATAAGCCGGGTCATTCGCTTTTTTCTCGGCAATCCCTTTCATCCAAAGGACATCCGCCTTATAACCGGATTCCGGATACGACTCGATATAAGCCGCATAGTCCGCAATGTCTGCTTGTCCTAACTTATTGTCGACAAGAAGTCGATAAAATCCGACTGCTTGTTCTTGTCCGACTTTCGCTTTCCCGTCTAATAGGCGGTCGGCTTTTTCATACTGTTTGTCTTGGACGAGTGCTTCCACCTCGGTCAGCGGTACGACATCCGTTGAGGTGTCCGGTGCTTCTTCAGTCGATTCCTCTGGCTTCTGTTCGTCCGAATCTTGAAGTTTCTCATTCTCTTTTTCGAGTCGTGCGACCTCTGCCTCGAGTTCTTCAAGACGTTCCGCGAGCGCTTCTTCTTCTGTCACCGTCTCGACAACGACTTCGTCCGGTTCGTCCGGCGTGACGACTGGCGGTTCGGAATCTGGCCAAAATACGAGCGCTACAGCTGCAAGACCAACGACAAGCGGGAGTCCGAGCCATTTCTTATCGAACTTGAACGCCTGTCGCCATTCGGTTAAATCCGAATGTTGGATGACAGCCGACGAGAACGAACGAAAGCGGCGCTTGGCCGCTTTTTTTCCGTTCGCCTTTACTTCTAGCGCAAGACCTAGTCGATGGAAAGCAGCAGGCACTTTCATCCCGAGGAGCGGCACGATTCGTTCACTCGCTTCTTCATAATAGCCATGGTCGAGGAGCGTCGTGATGACACCGAACTCACTGGCGACAAGACGGAAAGACGGATCGTATTCCCCTTTACGAGCCAACCATTCTGTCATATCGAACAATGGAAGTTCGGATAGCTCTCGTTCTGCTAGTGTCCGAATATCCATTGACTCAGCCTCGTTCAGGGTAAAGCGGGAACTTCGCCGTTAACAATCGCACGTCTTGAAGTGCTTCCGCGATTACCGCCTCGTCTTCATGTTGTTTGAGCACACGCCCGATGAGACGTGCCACTTCTTTCATATCCGTTTCTTTGAAACCACGAGTCGTCATCGCAGCCGTTCCGAGACGGATTCCGCTTGTGACGAACGGTGATGCCGGGTCGAATGGAATCGTGTTTTTATTGACTGTGATTCCCGCTGCATCTAGTGCATGCTCAGCCGCTTTACCTGTGATGTCGATTCCTCGAAGATCGACGAGCAAGAGGTGATTGTCCGTTCCGCCCGATACGATTCGGAGTCCCTCTTCTTCAAGACCTGCCGCAAGTGCTTGCGCATTCGCAATGACTTGACGTTGGTAATCTTTGAATTCCGGTTGGAGTGCCTCACCGAACGCGACCGCTTTCGCTGCGATGACGTGCATGAGTGGTCCACCTTGAATCCCTGGGAAAATCGACTTGTCGATCGCTTTGGCGAACTCTTCTTTACAAAGAATCATTCCGCCACGTGGTCCACGAAGCGTCTTATGCGTCGTCGTCGTGACGAAGTGCGCATGCTCGACCGGGTTCGGGTGAAGCCCCGCTGCCACGAGTCCAGCGATGTGCGCCATATCGACCATAAGGTAAGCATCGACACTGTCCGCGATCTCACGGAATTTCGCGAAGTCGATCGTACGTGGGTATGCTGATGCTCCCGCGACAATCAATTTCGGCTTATGTTCTTTAGCAAGTGCAGCGACGACGTCATAATCGATGTGTTCTGTCTCTTTGTCTACACCGTATTCGACGAAGTTATATTGCACACCTGAGAAGTTGACCGGACTCCCGTGCGTCAAGTGACCACCATGAGACAGGTTCATTCCGAGAACCGTATCTCCTGCTTCAAGCACCGTGAAGTAGACCGCCATGTTCGCTTGTGCACCCGAGTGTGGTTGTACGTTCGCATGTTCTGCACCGAACAATTCTTTCGCACGGTCACGCGCCAAGTTCTCAGCGACGTCGACAAACTCACAGCCACCATAGTAACGGCGTCCCGGATATCCTTCGGCATATTTGTTCGTCAATACGCCTCCTTGCGCTTCCATGACCGCTTCTGAAACAAAGTTTTCTGAAGCGATGAGTTCGATGTTGTCGCGCTGACGACCGAGCTCGTGTTGCATTGCCTCAAACAATTCCGCATCCTGCACTTTCAACTTCGTCGTGTTTACCATGTGAAGACCCCCTCTAAATGTCTAAAAATCAACACCCCCATCGTACCACACGCTTGTTTTTTTGGGTATCGCAATAATCTGATGAAAAGTTGGGTATCATTAATAGGAATGTAACTGTGAGGAGGCCACTTATGATTGAGACAAAAGAACTGACGATTACACCGTTCGAACGGACACGAACGATCCGAATTTACACACCTGCCGACTATGAGACATCCGAAAAACGATATCCGGTCCTCTACATGCACGATGGACAGAACTGCTTTGATGACGAGGATGCGAGCTACAATATGAGCTGGCGCGTCGGTGAATACTTAGATGCCTCGAAGCGCGACTTGATTGTCGTCGCCCTCGATAGTGCACCAGGCGAACAACGCCTCGATGAGTATGGACCATGGGAAAACCCTTATATCGGGGAGAGCTTGCTCGGTCGTGACATCGTGCTCGGCGGGCAAGGTTCCGCCTATATCGAATACATCGCGCAGGAATTGAAACCTCAAATCGATGCCGACTATCGGACGATCCCGGAAGCGACAGCGATGATGGGGAGTTCGATGGGTGGACTCATCTCGGTGTACGCAGCCTGTGTGTATCCAGACATCTTCAAACGCGTCGCTTCCCTATCCTCTGCATTTTGGTTCAACCAAACCGAGCTGGAACAATTGATTGAGGCGAGCGATTTGAAGGGAGTGGAACGTCTTTACTTGGACGTCGGCGCGAAAGAGGTCGAGGAACCGATTGAAAATGGGCCAACAAATGAAATGTATCGTGAGTCGAGCGAACGCGTGTACAACTTGTTAAAAGACAAGGTCGAGCACATCCGCTTCGAAGTGATTGAAGAAGGAGTTCACAATGAGCTCGCCTGGCGCGAGCGTTTCCCGATGGTCATCTCCTATCTATTCGGCGAAGAATTGTAAACTTGAGGTGAGTGTCCTTTGTTGACACTCACCATATTTTATTTTAAGTTGTATGTACAAACGTCGAGGAAAGGAGAATCTGATGGAACGTATTCAAGAAGAAGATGACATTCTGATGTATTGTCTTTATTTCACTGCCAGCCGCTTCGCGCGCAACATCTCAAAACTCGCCGATGAGGCAATCGATGGAGAATTGGCACCGTCTTACTACTACTTAATGCTCGTTGTGCATTTCCATCCCGGGATCACCCAAAAGGAATTGAGTGAACGCTTATCACTCGCCCCTTCAACGAGTACCCGTTTCCTCGATAAATTAGAGAAATCGGGATTGCTTCAACGCGACGTCATCGGAAAGCAATCGCATATCACGTTGACACCTTCTGGAGAGGCGACATACACAGCATTTCGTCAATCGCTCAAGACCCTATTTGCAAACTATGCTTCGATCCTCGGGAAAGAGGAAAGTGAACTTCTCAGCAAGACGTTGCACGAAGCAAATGAACAACTCGAAAAAAAATAAAATTTTTTACACCCTCATGTGTATATACAACTATTAAGGAGGACATCATCATGTCAATGAAAACAGCAGTCATTATCGGAGCCGGTCCAGGAATTGGTCTTCATACAGCGGAACGATTCGCCAAAAATGGTTATCAAGTCGCGTTACTCGCTCGAAACGCTGATCGTCTAATGGACTATGAAAAACAACTTGCAAAGAAAGGATATAAAGCGAAACGGTTCGAAGTCGATACGCGATCAGAAGAGGATTTAAAATTGGTAATGGATCAAATCTATGACACGTTCGGCTCCATCGATGCGGTCGTCTACAACGCCATGGCTGCGACACCAGGTCGTCCAACTACGCTTTCTTCAGCGGACGTCATCCGCGATTTCGAAGTGAACGTACTTGGCGCATTGATGAGTGCACGCTTTGCCGCCCCGCTCATGAATACGGGTTCCATCTTGTTGACAGGTGGCGGACTCGCACTTTACCCGTCGGCAGACTACGCCTCGCTCGCCATCGGAAAAGCTGCACTCCGTAATCTCGCCTATAGTCTTCATGAAGAATTGGCCGACTCCTCGATTTACGTCGGGACATTGACCATTAAAGGGTTCGTACAAGAGGGGACTTATTTCGCACCAGACCGCATCGCGGAAGCATTATATGACATGCATGTTCAGCAAACGGAAGTTGAGCGCATGTATGGGGAGGACCATGCATGAGCACGCTCGTCATCCTCGCCCACCCGAACTTAGAAACGTCTCGTGTCAACAAAGCATGGAAAGAAGCTCTCGAACAGCATCATGAGGTGACTGTTCATGACCTGTATGCGACTTATCCCGATTTCAAAATCGATGTGACACGTGAACAGCAATTACTGGTGTCACACGACCGGATCGTGTTTCAGTTCCCGTTCTATTGGTACAGTAGCCCAGCCCTCTTGAAGGAATGGCAAGATGTCGTCCTCTCCTATGGATGGGCGTATGGACAATCGGGTACACAATTACATGGGAAAGAATTTGTCTTAGCCGTCTCAACGGGTGGTCCCGCTGACGCTTATCGACCGGATGGGTATAATCGTTTTATGATGGAGGAATTGTTGTCACCGTTTCGCGCGATGGCGAACCTGACAGGCATGACGTATCTCCCTCCTTATATTGAGAGTGGTGTGCGGACACTCACAGCCGAACAATTAGAACTGAGCGCACGTCATCTTGTAGAACACGTCACCGAGGTTCATCTCATTCGAAAGTGAGGAGTATCTATGGCTACTTTTTTGTATCAAGATCGAACATTTGAATGCCCCGTACAATTGAGCATGAATGTCATTATGGGGAAATGGAAAGTGCTTGTGTTATGGCACGTGTTACGCCGCCCTCGTCGTTACGGTGAACTGAAGCGATTGATTCAAGGAATCAGTCACAAAGTTTTGGCTGAGACACTCAAATCTCTTGAAGAAGACGGTTTCTTGTTACGAATTGATTTTCATGAAAATCCCCCACACGTCGAATACCAATTGACCGATCAAGGTCGAGAACTAGAGCCGGTTTTACTCGCCCTACAACAATGGGGTATGCGCTATAAAACAGAGTCACTCACCTAAAAGTGCGTACTTGTCCTCCTTTGTATAGCTGATACGATTGAAGAAAGTCATCGTATTCACCTAACGAAGGAGGAATTTTTTATGAAATCCGTATTATTGGTCGTATCCAACCCAACTGTCTCGACCACAACAAATTGGCCAGTCGGTTTTTGGTTATCTGAATTGACGCACCCGTATGATGTGTTGAGTGCAACAGGTCATCAACTGACGATTGCTAGTCCAGACGGTGGCAAAGTCGAGTGGGATGCGCTGAGCGATCCGACACATGAAAGTGGTTACTCGAAACATGATACGTTGTCTCTCAAGTATCTAGACGATGCTGATTTCCTTGCTTTGCTAGAAAATACGCCAAAAATTAGTGATCTCGACCTTTCCGGTTTCGATGCGATTCTCGTTGCCGGCGGACAGGCACCCATGTTTACGTTCCAAGATGCCGACTCATTAAAAGAAGCATTCGAAGCGTTCTACGCAAGCGGAAAACCTTCTATCGCCCTTTGCCACGGAACGAGTTTATTGTTATACCTGCAAGAGGAAAATCGTCCATTCGTTGAAGGTAAAGTGATGACAGGATTTACAAACGAAGAAGAAGATCAGGCCGATGCATCCGTAGGAATGAAAGTCATGCCATTCCGAATCGAAGAAGAAGCGATCAAGTTGGGCGCTCATTTCAAAAAAGCTGAACCTTGGACACCATACGTCGTTCGAGATGGTCATTTAATCACTGGTCAGCAACAAGAATCTGGCCAAGCTGTCGCAGAAGAACTCGTTCGCTACTTTGAAGGTACATGACGAGGGAGGAGATGACATGAGTGAGTGGTCTCGACCACATGTTCATTCAACCGAAGGACATCGACAAGCTTCCTGGATCGAACTCTTTTTCGACCTTGTGTTTATCGCCTCACTGGCAGAAGTCATTCACTATGTAGAAGCGCATCTTGCAGATGGTTTCGTTCATACAATCATTTGGTTTTTCATCCTGTTCACAGCACCTTGGATTGTGTGGAGGAGTTCCACTTTCTATTCGGATCGGTATGAAGAAAATACGACACGTCACCGTCTACTCATGATTGTTCTCATGGTCCCAATCGGATTGTTCGCCTATTCGATTCATTACACAACCAATCACGAGTATGGATGGTTCGTCTTAAGCTTTGTCCTATCTCGTTTTTGGCTGTTGTTTATGTGGGGAAGCATCAAGATGACCGAGTCAGCTCAGCGTCAGACGTTCCGTGTCTTACTGATTGGTCATGGAATCGCAATGATACTCGTGACTCTCGGGTGGTTGACCCATTGGATGATTCCGCTTGTCACGATTGCACTTCTGATCGAACTATTTCAGACGCTGTTTACACTCCGGTCCCATGAAAAACTCCCTGCCCTCACGCATAACCATCTACCTGAGCGGTTCGGGCTCTTCACGATGCTCGTCCTTGGGGAAGGCGTGCTCGGAGTCATCTATATCTTGAGCGAATCATCTCAGTTGTTACTGCCATTCCTCTTGTTTTTACTCATTGTTGCTTGCTTTTGGATTTACTACGATCAAGTCATATACCGCCTATTCGAACCGACCGCCTGGCATATTTACTGGTGGAGCATGTGGAATTTAGGGATTGTCGCTTCACTCTTACTCATCCGTTCTACCTTTATCGGTTTGAAAGTAGAAGACCCGAAATCGATGCTCTTACTGTTAATCGGTGTACTCCTTTTCCTATTCACGACAGGAGGCTCTGGCATCGTTGGCAAAAAAGATGAGTTGTCGCAACGTATGACTCGACACTTTCTTCAATTACGGTTATTACTCGGTTCTTTTCTAATCGGGGGATATTGGTTGATCGACTCTGTCTATCTTTTTGTATCCATGACAATCGTTGTCCTCTTCATCGTCCTATTGCAAGGAATGTATTATTGGGTTAGACACTTAAAGCCTCATGCACAAAATTAAAAGAACTCCTACCGATGAAAATCGGTAGGAGTTCTTTTAATTTGCCGAATACTGAGCCCTTGGCCCACCAATCAGTTTCGGTCTCGTGACCGCAAACGTGACGTACGCCTCGCCGAGATGCTTCGATGACAACCGGACCGGAATGGCGACCGGCTTCAAATGCATCCCAATTAATGTCGAGCCGATATCAATCCCGGCATCTGCTTGAATCGATTCGACGACACATGGCTCCTCGAAGTTCGCATACGCCTTCTCCGACATCGCCCCGCCCGCGGAACGGACCGGGACGACCGTCACTTCAGTGAGGCCGAACTGTTTGAGTGTCCGGCGCTCAACGGTGAGGGCACGATTGATATGCTCACACCCTTGAAACGCCAAATGGACACCTGTCTTCTCTCTAAATTCAAGGAATGCTTCCATCAATTCGCTTGCGACATCATTGGAACCTGCCTTCCCAATCGTTTTTCCGAGCACTTCACTCGTCGAGCATCCGATGACGAGAATGCGCTCATCATTCAACGGGAACCGTTCGTGAAGCTCCGTCAAAAATCCGAGAAGTTCCGTCTTCATTTGACTCACTTCGATTCGTAAGCACTCATCTTGTCGACACGGTTTGAATGGCGACCGCCTTCAAAGTCCGTATCGAGCCACGTCGTCACCAAGTCGAGTGCAAGACCAGGTCCGATGACACGCTCGCCCATCGTCATGATGTTCGAATCGTTATGCTGACGTGTCGCTTTTGCACTGAATGAATCATGGACGAGTGCCGCACGAATCCCTTTGACTTTGTTCGCCGCAATCCCGATTCCGATTCCCGTACCGCAAATCAAAATCCCACGATCGAATTCACCTGCCGCTACCGCTTCCGCGACCGGGATGGCCACATCCGGGTAGTCAATCGAGTCCGCTGAGTGCGTCCCGAAATCTTTATACTCATGTCCGAGTTCCTCAAGCAAGGCTACGATTTCTTTCTTCAAGTTGAAGCCGCCATGATCAGCGCCAATTGCAATTTTCATTCGTTCATTCCCCCGTCTTCTTTGGTAGGCGTCTCGGTGGTTTCGTCACCTTTGACCCATCATTCGTTAATTTTAACACAAGTCGATTCACGAGTGGTTCGAGCTCGTTTCGCACTTGGCGATACACATTCATCGAACCGCCAAACGGGTCGTTGATGTCTCGCTCGAGTCCCGTCACGAATTCATAGAGCGTGTACGT
The DNA here is from genome assembly GCF_000023045.1 of Exiguobacterium sp. AT1b. GTDB lineage: Bacteria > Bacillota > Bacilli > Exiguobacteriales > Exiguobacteriaceae > Exiguobacterium. Next base: position 1,305,600 of record NC_012673.1, read on the forward strand.
CCGCTCCGACAAATCCGGGTATGTATCCCGAATTTGTTCACGGTGTGCGCGTGTCATCGTCAAGATGATATCCGCCCAATTCCCTAACACTTCATCGAACGTCTGGGTGACATGATCGAGCTCAATCCCACGTTCTCTGAGAACTTGCAGTGCATTTTCAGAAGCATCGAATCCTTGCATCGTCCGTAGACCGGCTGAGCGAATATCAAACTCGTCCCCGGTCATCTTCGAACGGAGCAAGGCCATCGCCATCGGGCTTCGGCACGTGTTGCCACTACATATGAATAATACGCGTTTCATTGACATCGCGTGTCCTCCTCTATGTCTTTAGGCATCTTTCGTCGGGTGCACAACCTTTCCGCCCGCCGCTTTGTATAAACGGTTATAGACGGCTAATGCAACTCCGACCGGTTCAATCGTGTTCACATAAATCTCATCCACGTCTGTTTCATCAAATCGACGAAGCGCATCGTATAAGCGTTGCGCCGCCACTTCCATCGAGGTCCCGAGTGAATACGTGACCTCAGCCGGTGTCGGGTTCTCGTCGAAGACGAGGGCACCGATTCGTAACCCCGCTTGCTTCCGCTCCTCGATGACACGCTCCAAATCTTCACGTGTCCCATCGACTAAAAAAACAGGTGCTGTCGGGGCATAGTGCGTATATTTCATTCCCGGCGATCGTGGCGCGGCTTCATCGTTGCTCAAATTGGCATCTAAGGCGACTGGGCCAATGACGGCTTCCATTTCTTCTCGCGTCACACCACCTGGTCGTAAAATCGTTACCGTGTCACCCGTACAATCCACAACGGTTGACTCGACTCCGATTCCGGTAGGACCTCCATCCACGATTCCTGCGATTCGTCCGTTCAAATCATCCGCGACGTGTTGAGCGGTCGTCGGTGAAGGACGTCCCGAACGATTCGCACTCGGAGCCGCAAGTCCTAATCCCGACTTACGAATTAATTCGAGTGCTGCCGGATGGTTCGGCATCCGGAGCCCGATGGAATCGAGGCCCGCGGTCACGAGCGAAGAGGCTCGGCCGTTTGAAGGCAAGATGATCGTCAAAGCGCCTGGCCAAAACGCATCCATCAAGCGTTTGGCAACAGGAGGAATCGAATCGACAAACAAACTCGTTTGTTCGATTGAAGCGATATGGACGATGAGCGGGTTATCCGACGGACGACCTTTTGCCTCAAAAATCTTTCGAATTGCCACATCGTTCATGGCATCTCCCGCGAGACCATAGACGGTTTCTGTCGGCATGGCGATGATTTCACCCGCTTGAAGAAGACGTACCCCCTCTTCAATCTCATTCGAATTAATCCATTTCGTTTCCATACGCAATCCCTTCCCTTACGGCATAGACGATACGGTCCTTGCCGTTTATATCTTTTAAAATACCCGTTTCTGCTTCAGGATAACGTTCAGACAGTAATGATTTCACATCTTGTCCTTGGTTATACCCGATTTCAAACGCAATCAAATGCCAATCGGCACGTAAAACGCGCACCGACTCTGCAATCAATTGCCGATACATGTCGAGCCCATCTTTTCCTCCGAAGAGGGCGAGATGCGGTTCGTAGCCGACGACCGTCTCATCCAACAATTCATCCGCCTCGATATAGGGTGGATTTGAGACGAGAACGCGAATCGAGTGGTCCGCAATCGGGGCGAGCCCGTCGCCTTCATAAAACTGTACAGTTGCCCCGAGCGCGGCTGCATTTCGCTTAGCGACTTCAATCGCCTCACGCGAAATATCAACGGTTTGCACGCGTACTCCGAGCTCAAGGCTCAACGTGATTGCGATTGCTCCGCTTCCCGTTCCGACATCGACAATCTCATCATCCTTCACGTGACGAAGTTGCCCAAGCACCCAATCAATCAATTCTTCCGTTTCTGGTCTCGGAATCAACACGTCCCGGTTCACTTCAAACGAGCGCCCGTAAAAGGGAGCATGTCCAATCACGTGCTGTACCGGTTCTCCCATCAATAAACGCTCGATTCCCGCCTCGAACCGTGCCGCTTCATCTGAGGACAATTCATCCGACAAACGAACGAGAAGACCCGTGCGGTCGACTTGTAGCACATGTATGAGCCACCACTCGGCAGCCGCACGGTCACGTCCAGCTTCATCTAGCCGTTCTTCCGTCTGTTTAAGTAGCGCGGCAATCCGCATCATTCAGCATCCTCCATCAGACGTGCCTGTTCGTCCATGATGAGTGCGTCGATAATGTCTTCGAGTTCACCTGCTAGGACACGGTCCAACTTTTGAAGGGTCAAGCCGATCCGATGATCTGTGACACGACTTTGCGGGAAGTTATACGTGCGGATCCGTTCGGAACGGTCACCTGTTCCGACAGCCGATTTACGCTGTGCCGATAATTCTTCCATATGTTCGCTTTGCATCTTGTCATAGAGACGTGCCCGTAGGACCTTCATCGCCTTGTCTTTATTTTTATGTTGCGACTTCTCATCTTGGCACGATACGACGAGTCCTGACGGGATGTGTGTCAAACGGACAGCCGATTGCGTCGTGTTGACCGATTGCCCACCTGGACCAGATGAAGTGAACGTATCGACCCGTACGTCCTTCATATCAATGTGCACTTCGACATCCTCCGCCTCTGGGAGAACGGCTACCGTAGCTGTGGACGTATGGATTCGTCCGCCCGACTCCGTCGACGGGACCCGCTGCACACGATGTGCTCCGTTCTCAAACTTGAGCTTTGAATAGGCGCCTGCCCCGTTGATCATGAACGTCACTTCTTTAAATCCACCGAGTTCGGTATAGTTCGCGTCAATCAGTTCCACTTTCCAATTTTGACGTTCAGCAAATCGCGTATACATCTTATACAAATCTCCCGCAAAGAGCGCCGCTTCGTCTCCGCCTGCCGCCCCTCGGACTTCGACGATGACGTTCTTTTCATCGTTCGGGTCTTTTGGAAGCAATAAAATCCGCAGTTTCGCCTCTAGCTCTTTGACTTCTGGCTCGAGGAGGTTCATCTCTTCTTTTGCCAATTCGCGCATCTCGGCGTCGAGCGTCCGGTCTTCAAGCATCGATTTCGCTTCCTTGAACGCCTGACTTGTCTCTTTATACTGACGATACATCTGTACCGTCTCTTCTAGTTGTGCCTGCTCTTTCGAATATTGTCTCAACTTCGTCGAGTCACTGAGCACCTCAGGATCGGCGAGCATTTCATTCAATTGCATGTAACGATCTTCTAATACACTTAAACGGTCAAACATGATGATCCGTCCTTTCTCCGTCAAATCAAACTCTATCTATTATAGCAAAAAAACGGACCGCCGAGGGCGGTCCGTCGATTCATCAGTCTACCACCGTATGGCGGACCGGATGTGGTTTATTCGGTACATCATGACAATGTCGGCATCGTGGTTCGTAAGACTCGGAAGCCCCGACCAAGATGACCGGGTCCTCATACCGAGCCGGTTGCCCGTCAATCAGACGCTGTGTCCGTGAAGCAGGCGCGCCGCATGATAAACAGATTGCCTGTAGTTTCGTCACGAACTCCGCGCGTGACAACAGTTCAGGCATCATCGTGAACGGTTCGCCCCGAAAGTCCATGTCGAGCCCGGCGCAGATGACGCGTTTGTCTTCGTTCGCAAGTTGTTCGATGACGTCCACAATTCCCTCATCAAAGAATTGTACCTCATCAATCGCGATGACCTGTGTTTCTTCACGTACAGCATCATATAATTCTTGGCTCGATGCGATCGGCACGGCCACGACCGAGTTCCCTGTGTGTGAGACGACGTTCTCTTCATGATACCGGTCGTCGATTGCTGGTTTGAACACTTGGACCGGAATCTTTCCATAATGAGCACGGCGGACTCGGCGAATCAATTCCTCCGACTTCCCCGAAAACATACTCCCACAAATCACTTCAATCCAACCATATCGGTTCGTCACATGCATCATTGTTCTTCGCCCTCTCCATCGATAATCGCTTTCCGATTATACCTATCTTTCGAGTTGAGGAAAAGGGTTGACTTCTCCTAAATGCTGATTGAAAGAACTCCGTCCTTTATTCGTCAGCGTTCGCCTCTTTTTGTTCATCGATTAATTTCAATTTACGCGCGAGCGGTCGAATCGTGAGACCGTGCAGTGTGACGGAAATGAAGACGAGACCGAGTGTGAGCGGCAACATTTGCTTCGCATCGTCAATCCCGAGATGCGCGACTTCTTCAGCAAAGAATCCCGCGACCGTCATCGCGACAATCCCGCGTGGGGCAATCCAACCGATGAATCCTCGTTCCGCTAGCGGCAAACCTCCACCGATGGTCGACAAGTAAATCGCAACTGGGCGAACCAAGAACAGAATGCCCGCAATCGTCAAGAGAAGCGGCCATTGGAAAATATTCAACAGCTCGGCCCGGGACAGGGAAGCCGTCAACAAGATGAAGACAGACGAGATGAGCAAGATTGAAATATCCTCTTTGAATGATTGCAGTTCTTCGATGATTTCTTCATCCCGATGCTTCGTATTGGCCATCGTCATCCCCATCGCCGTCACGGCGAGAAGCCCGACTTCATGCATCATAAGCTCACTGAGTGAGAATAAGATGAGGACAGCCGTCAACGTAACCGAGGCACGGAGATAGCGAGGTACTTTTTCTGCCACAAACCATCCCATCAAGAGATGGCCGAACAAGTAACCGAGTCCAATCCCTACAATACAGGCACCTGCAAAGAGAAGTTGCATCCATAAATCCATACCTTCATATACGATGTATCCAAGTCGAACGACGAAGAGTCCGAGTAATGCTCCGACAGGATCGACAATGATGCCTTCCCACTTCAAAATCGCTCCGACCCGATCTTTCAAATGTGCTTGACGTAACAACGGAATGACGACAGTCGGACCCGTCACGACGAAGAGCGCCCCCATCGTCCAGGCGACGACCCAATGTAATCCTCCTACATATTGAATGAGTAGCGACATCCCGACAAATGAGAGCGCGACTCCAATCGTGACAATCCGGACGATCGACCTCCGGAACTGATTGATTTCGCTAAAGTGAAGCCCAAGACTTCCTTCGAATAAGATGATGGCGACCGCAAACGAAATGATGGGACTATATAAATCCCCTAATAATTCACGCGGGTCGAACAGCCCGAGGATCGGACCGGCCAATACTCCAGCGAGCGTCATAATGATGATTGCCGGGATTTGATAACGCCATGCCAACCATTGAGACATGATGCCGACCCCGATCAACAAGCTGATACTAATGAGTATAAATTCCATAACGGCCCCCTCACGACATACTTTCGTCTCTTTACCCGTGTCGATGCAACAAAAAACCGCCAAGGGCAATCCCTAGGCGGTGAGCATACAACTTTACGATTAACGTTGGTATTTCTTGTTGAAGCGCTCGATACGACCATCTGCAGATGCGAATTTCTGGCGACCTGTGTAGAACGGGTGCGAATCAGAAGATACATCGACACGGATGAGTGGGTACTCGTTTCCATCTTCCATCGTGATTGTCTCGTTAGAGTAACGAGTTGAACCAGTGATGAATTTGAATTCTGTCGTCGAGTCCATGAATACGACTTTACGGTATTCTGGGTGGATTCCTTGTTTCATTGCTTTTCAACTCCTTCGGCCCTAAGTATTCTTTCAACCTAGAGAAAGTTCACTAGAATATAATATCACCCTACTATAGGTTTTACAAGTCTGTTTTCGTTTTTTTCACCGGTCGTCTTTTTTTCTTATCTGCCTCTAGCGCAGCAAAAAAGTCGAGGTTTGTTTTCGTCTCACGGACACGGCGTAAGAACTGTTCGACGAAGTCTGGAGACTCGTTCATCGTACGACGAATCGTCCAGAGCGAATCGAGTTCGTCCTTCCCGAGTAACAACTCTTCTTTCCGTGTTCCCGAGCGACGAATGTCGATTGCAGGGAAGATCCGGCGCTCTGCCAATTTCCGGTCCAGATGCAGTTCCATGTTCCCCGTTCCTTTGAACTCTTCATAGATGACGTCGTCCATTCGCGATCCGGTATCGACGAGCGCTGTCGCGAGGATAGTCAGGCTGCCCCCATCTTCGATATTCCGTGCCGCTCCGAAGAACTTTTTCGGTTTGTGGAACGCCGCCGGGTCAATCCCACCCGAGAGTGTCCGTCCGCTTGGTGGAACAGACAGGTTGTACGCACGCGTCAAGCGTGTGATGGAATCGAGTAGGATGACCACGTCTTTTTTATGTTCCACGAGACGCATCGCGCGTTCGAGAACGAGTTCTGAAATACGCGCATGGTTTTCCGGTGTCTCATCAAAAGTCGAGAACGCCACGTCCGCATCCGGTACAGAGCGTTGAATATCCGTCACTTCCTCTGGTCGTTCATCGATTAGAAGAATGATCAATTCGACGTTCGGATGATTCGTCGTGATCGAGTTGGCAATCTCTTTTAAAAGCGACGTTTTCCCCGCTTTTGGTGGTGCCACAATCAACCCGCGTTGGCCAAACCCGACTGGTGCGATCATATCCATGACACGAACCGAAAGATGGGTCGGCTCTGTCTCGAGCACCATCTGTTGTTCTGGATAAATCGGTGTCAATGCCGGGAAATAATCACGCGAACGCGTCGAGTCCGTCGACTCTCCGTTGACCGCTTCCACACTCAACAAACCTTGGAACCGTTCATTCTCTTTCGGTTTACGGACCTTCCCTGTGACGAGGTCTCCGTTTCGAAGATTGAAGCGACGAATTTGCGATGCGGCGATATAGATGTCTTCGGAAGATTGAGAATAGTTGATTGGTCGGAGGAATCCAAATCCGCCATCATTTTGAGACTGTGGATTCGGTGGGATGATCTCTAAAATACCTTCGAGGAAGTATAAATCTTTTGATTCGGCCTGTGATTTCAAAATACGGAACATGAGCTCACGCTTCCGCGCTTCTCGGAAGTTCGGTACTTTGACTTCTTTGGCAATCTCATATAATTCTTTCAACGTCTTCGTTTCAAGCTCACGAAGTGTATAGTTCTTTGTCGGTTCTGTCTGTTGACTCATTCAAGTCACCTATCTTTCTACATTTCATTACAAGAAGAATTCAACTTGATTCATTTGTTCTGCCATCATCTAACCACATTTTTTCAAAGCCGTCACTGTACAAAACGACTATTTTGCTCAAGCATTTCCCTCATGTACAAATTCTTACACGGATTCGAAAGGTTTTGTAACAAAATAAGTGCTATATCCACATATTGTTTCATTTTTGTTACAAGAAAACGCTTTTTTGACTTGCGATTGAAAAATGCTATCGGTCTTGCGCATGATATAGTTTATTTGCACAGGAAACCGGGTATATCTCGCAACTTGTGCTCTACCATAAAAATTACTCGATTTGTCATATACGAATGTCTTGATTTTAAAAAACGGAGGGATTTACACAATGTTAAAGCGTATTGCATCAATCGTTGTCGCTGCCACTGTCGCTTTCTCGGGTCTTATGTTCTCAACAGGTGAACAAGCAGAAGCCGCTACCGGTACATTTGCTTACTCGAAAGTAAACGGTTTGAACATCCGTACTGCCCCGTCACTTACGTCATCGAAAGTCGTCGCGAAAATGGATAAAGGTCAACGCTATACATACCTTGGTAAATCCGGTTCGTTCTACAAAATCAACTACAAAGGCACACACCGTTACATCTCAGCATCTTCAACGTATACGTACTTGAAAGCGAGCACGTCGACATCAACAACGGTTTCAACGTCATCTTCAAGCAAACGTTCGAAACTCGTCGCTGAATCGAAGAAATATCTCGGAACACCATATCGCTATGGCGGAACAACAACTGCAGGCTTTGACTGCTCAGGATATACTGGACACGTTTATAAGAAAGCAATCGGAAAAACACTTCCACGTTCTTCACGTCAGCAATACTCAAGCGCGAAGAAAATCTCGAAGTCATCGATCCAAGCGGGTGACCTCGTCTTCTTCTCACATTCAGGCGGAACGATTCAACACGTTGGAATGGCACTTAGCAAAACACAAATGATCAACTCAGAAACAGGCGGCGTGAAATACGCGAGCTTCACTTCTGGATACTGGGCACCACGCTACGTTGGCGCTGGATCATACCTTTAATACAACATCACGACTCGGTTCATCGGAACCGAGTCGTTTTATTTTTGCTTCAACGCCCCTCTCGCGTTCGTCGCCGCAAAGACGATCATGAGCACGCTCATCGTCCCAGCCACTGCAAGTCCAGCAGATAAAGCACCCCAATCAATCTCGGGTTGAGTCAGAACCGCCCGCATCCCTTCGAAGATATAAGTGGTTGGATTGAACGTCGCCGCCACTTTTAACCACTCTGCCTCAATCAATTCTTTAGGAACGAACGTCGTTGACAAGAAGATGAGTGGGAAGAACAAAAGGGTACCGGCCTGGGCCGCTTGAGCGTTTCGCGTCTTCAAGGCGACACCTACTGAATATCCTGCGAAACCAAGTCCAAATCCAATCGCGAGCAGGACGGTGAAGAAGAAACCGACTGCCCCGACTGGAATTGTGAGACCGAGGAGAAATGCGACTGCAAAGATGAGTAGCGTTTGAACGAGCAATTGCAACATCCCCGCAATCATTGGTCCGAGCACAATCGCGGTGCGCGTCGCCGGTGTCAACAAGAGCCGTGCGAAGTAGCCACTCTCAATATCTCGCACAAGCGCCTGTCCAGTCCCTCCTGCTCCCCCGACCGCACCTGAAACAATCGAAACGGGTAAGATGAAGTTCAAATAATCGCTCCCTTCGAACTGAGGCAATGAGGCCACGCTCGATAGTCCGCTCGTATACACAAGTAAAAAGAAGACAGAGATGATTAAGTTCGGAATAAATGAGAACGGATTTCGGATGGTCGTCACCAAACTCCGTTTCGTGAATAGCCATGTCTCAGTCCACACGAATCTCGCCTCCTTCGTATGACTCGCCTGTCACTTTCAAGAACACATCATCAAGCGACGGTTGTTTGACAGTCAATCGCTCAGGTTGTAGCCCTTGTTCATCTAACGAACGAACAATCTCCGTCAACGTCACGTCACGTAACTCAAACGACACGTGTGTGCCGTTCGGAGTTGTATGGAATCTTGTGGCGGCTAGGGTCGCTTCCGATTCCGAGGCAAAGTCCATCGCGATTGTTTCACCACCGACGAGCTGTTTCAACTCTTCGGCCGTTCCTTCACTCACTATCTTCCCATGGTTGATGATGGCAATCCGGTCCGCTAACTCGTCCGCTTCTTCTAAGTATTGGGTCGTCAAAAAAATCGTCGTCCCGAATTCCTCGTTCAATCGACGTACTTCATTCCAAATCTCGATCCGGCTCGCCGGATCGAGCCCTGTCGTCGGTTCGTCTAAAAACAAGACCGTCGGACGATGGACGAGTGTGAGAGCCAAGTCGAGACGTCGCCGCATCCCACCGGAATAGGTACCACTCCGGCGATCGGCCGCATCCGTCAGTGAAACGACTTCGAGTAACTCACTCGCTCGACGTTGCGCCTCTTCATTCGACATCTTAAACAAACGTCCTTGTAAGACAAGAAGCTCTCGTCCCGTCAGTACTTTATCGATCCCCGTTTCTTGTAAGGCGACCCCAATCGATAATCGGACATCTTTTTCTTGTTTGACGACATCGAATCCATTGACTCGTGCCGTTCCAGATGTCGGTCTCACGAGTGTCGTCAACATTTGCACCGTCGTCGATTTACCGGCACCGTTCGGACCTAAAAACGCAAAGATTTCCCCTTCTTTCACAGAAAATGACACGTCATCGACAGCCGGAACATCCTTGAATGTCTTGACGAGTCCTTCTACTTGAATCATCACACCCACCTCCTGACTACCCATTCCCGTTTTCTGACGCTTTCATCACAAAAAAGTCGTGGACGTTTACACATCCACGACTTCTGATTATTCTGGTTTCATAACCATTTTTGGTTTTTTCGTAAGCGAGTGGTTCCCTTCGACGAAACGAACGGTACCAGATTTTGCACGCATGACGACCGAATGAGTCTGTCCACCTTGTGACGTAAATTGGACTCCACGTAACAGCTCTCCATCTGTGACACCGGTCGCGGCAAAGATACAATCTTCACCTTTCACCAAGTCATTGAGGAGGAGGATGCGATCCGTATCTTCGATTCCCATGTCATGGCAACGTTGTTTCTGCGCTTCGTCTTCCGGGAGCAAACGTCCTTGGAAGTCTCCACCTAAACACTTCATCGCCACAGCCGCGATGACACCTTCTGGCGCCCCACCTGAACCGAGAAGCAAATCGACACCCGTTTTCGGGAAGGCGGTGTTGATGGCCGCGGCGACGTCCCCGTCCGGAATCAATTTGATTCGCGCACCGGTCGCGCGGACACGTTGAATGGTTTCTTCGTGACGATCCCGATGTAAAATCGTGACGACGACATCTTCCACGTTTTTCTTCTTCGCTTTCGCCACGATTTCGATGTTCTCTTCAATCGAATTGTCGAGACTCACGAGTCCCGCCGCTTCCGGTCCGACTGCGATTTTGTCCATATACATGTCTGGAGCATGAAGGAGATCGCCTGCATCCGCGACCGCGAGAACCGCAAGGGCTCCCCACGTCCCTGTCGCTACGATGTTCGTTCCTTCTAACGGGTCGACGGCGACATCGAGACGAGAGCCGTAGCCATTCCCGACTTTTTCTCCGATGTATAGCATCGGGGCTTCATCCATCTCCCCTTCACCGATGACGACAATCCCTTTCATCGGAATCGTGTCAAATACGTCGCGCATGGCGGTCGTTGCCGCATCATCCGCTTCGACTTTTAATCCTCGTCCCATCCAACGGGCTGAAGCAAGTGCCGCAGCTTCTGTCACCCGAACCAGTTCCATCGATAAACTTCGTTCCACCCGAAATCTCCCCTTTATACCTCGGTATGTTCCTCCACCCAAACGAGCGCACCGAGTTGTTTTAATTTGCCGACAAAGTCGACATACGAATCATTCAGTCGTTCTGCATGCAGTAGCGTCGATTCTCCAGATGCTTGGAGCGCCGACAGTACCAGGGCCGCAGCACTCCGTGCATCGGTACATTCCATCTCTGCGTTCGCCAGTTGATTCCCGCCACGAATGACAGCCGACGCATCTTCCAAAGTGATTTGCGCATTCATCCGTCGCATCTCGGCGATGTGGCGGAATCGTTGCGCATACAATTTATCCGTAACGACACTCGTTCCGTCCGCTTTTAGTAAGGCCGCCGTCATCACCGGTTGCAAGTCGCTCGGATACCCTGAGTAATGGAACACACGAATGTCTGTTGGCATGAATTGGTTCGCCGTCACGGTAATTGATTCTTCACCGACCTCGACGTCCGCTCCGAAGTCCAACAGTTTTTGAATGACCCCTTCGAGATGTGTCGGAATGACCGGTTGAACGGTCACGTGACCAGATACGGCACCGAACATCATGAATGTTCCGGCCTCGAGACGATCCGGAATCAGTGTGTGCGTACAACCGTGGAGTCGCTCTACCCCTTTGATTCGAATCTCATCCGTTCCGGCCCCACTCACATGTGCCCCCATCGATGTGAGCATCGTAGCCACATCGACGACTTCCGGGTCGCAGGCCGCGTTTTCGATGACCGTCGTCCCTGTCGCTAAAACAGCCGCAAGCATCGCACTCACGGTTGCCCCAAACGACCGCAAGTCCAAGTAAATTCGATTCCCGACAAGTTCATCGACCCGGACATGATAGAGACCTGATTCATTCTCGACGTGAATGCCGAGACGTTCCAACGCTTTCAAATGTAAGTCAATCGGCCGTGGACCAATCGCATATCCTCCAGGTAACCCAACCGCCCCTTTTCCGAAGCGAGCCGCGAAGACCCCGAGCAAGTAGACAGCGGCACGGACTTTCCGCGTCTCAGAACCGAGAAGTGGCATGGCGACCGCCTCATTCGAATGAATGGTCGTCCGTTCGCCATCACGTTCGACTCGAACCCCGAGCTCTTTCAACAAATTGACCATCACTTCCACATCTTCAATCATCGGAACGTTTTCAATCGTCACCGACTCTTCCGTGAGAAGTGCAGCCACAAGGCAAGGGAGGGCACTCTGTTTCGCCCCGCTAATCTCGACGGTTCCTTCTAATTTTTGCTGCCCAACGATATGGAGAATTTCCACGCTGATCAAAACCTTTCTACGACGGACTTATTTGGATTGAGCGTTGTTCCAATCCGCTAAGAACTGCTCAATACCTTTGTCTGTGAGCGGATGTTTCATCATCTGTTCGATGACTTTGTAAGGGACTGTCGCAATGTCAGCCCCGAGAAGTGCAGCTTTTGTCACGTGAACCGGGTGACGCACAGATGCTGCGATGATTTCTGTCTCGATGCCATGGATTGCAAAGATGTTCGCAATAGTTTCCACTAAATCGAGCCCATCTTGTCCGATGTCATCCAAGCGTCCGATGAATGGAGAAACGTATGATGCTCCGGCGCGTGCCGCAAGTAACGCCTGGTTGGCGTTAAAGATGAGCGTGACATTCGTCTTGATCCCAAGCTCTTTGAACTGTTTTACCGCTTCCATCCCCGCTGGTGTCATCGGTACCTTTACCGTAATATTCGGCGCGATGGCGGCAAGTTCCTTTCCTTCTTCCACCATACCCGGCGCATCAAGTGCAATAACTTCGGCGCTGACCGAGAGATCCCCGACGATCTCACAGATTTCACGAAGTCTTGTATGGAAATCGACACCTTCTTTGGCGACGAGCGATGGATTCGTCGTCACGCCTCCAATGACGCCCATTTGATGAGCTTTTTTAATGTCTTCCACATTTGCTGTGTCAATGAAAAAACGCATATGTGTCTCCTCCTTAATTTGTGATCGCTTACAATCTCTATTATGAGGAAAGACTAGTCGAATTACTACTCCCTTTGTCAGATTCGACAAACGGTGATATAGGAAACGATACAAAAAGTCGGTCCTCATAGAGAACCGACTTGATCAAACAGGATTATGCTTGGTTGCTTGAACCAAACTCACGCATCTTGCCAGTAACGACGTTATAAATCGCTTCGATACCAGGTCCGATAATTTTACGTGGGTCATATACTTTTGCATCAGCAGCAACTTTCTCACGTACCGCACGAGTCCATTCTTGTTGGCACTCTGTGTTAACGTTGATCTTGCTGTGGCCGAGCTCGATTGCTTTTTTGATTTGGTGCTCAGGAATACCTGATCCGCCGTGAAGAACGAGTGGAGTTTGTGTCGCGTTTGCGATTTCTTCCATCTCTTTGAAGCCAAGTTTCGGCTCGCCTTGGTATTCACCGTGTACAGAACCGAGTGCTGCAGCAAGTGCATCCACTTTCGCTTCTTTGACAACACGTACACACTCATCGAGGTCAGCGTATTGTACGCCACCGATAACGCCGTCTTCTTCGCCGCCAACTGTACCGACTTCTGCCTCAACAGAAGCACCCTTAGCGTGCGCGTACTCGACAACTTGTTTCGTCATTTCGATGTTTTCATCGATCGGGTGGTGTGAACCGTCGATCATGACTGACGTGAAACCAGCGTCGATCGCTGCTTTACACTTATCGAATGAAGAACCGTGGTCAAGGTGGATTGCAACTGGAACAGTGATGTTGTAGTCGTGCATAAGACCTTCAACCATTTTGACAACTGTCGTGAAGCCACCCATGTACTTCGCTGCACCTTCTGATACACCGAGGATTACTGGTGATTTCTCGTCTTCCGCAGCGCGAAGAATCGCTTGCGTCCACTCGAGGTTGTTGATGTTGAATTGGCCGACTGCATACTTGCCTTCGAATGCTTTGTTAAGCATTTCTGTCATTGATACTAATGGCATAATGACATCCTCCTGTCTGTTCGCTATTATACACGTTTGGGAAAAGTTCCCCCGTGCAATTCGTTCCCATTATAACACACCGTAAAACATGTGCCTATGCTATTCGGGCATAGAAACGGCTTAGCGCAAGCGTTTACATATGTCATCTTGGTGACGAAACGTCAAATTTTCAAGACTTCTTTCACTTTTTCAATCATTCCATAAATATCAAACGGCTTCTCAAATTGTGCTGTGATTCCGAGACGGCGCACTTCTTCAATCACCGCTTCTTCCCCAAACGCCGTCATGATCATGACAGGTGTGTCTAACGGTTTCTCGCGCATGCGTCGCAATACTTCATGTCCAAACATACGAGGCATATTCATATCGAGCAATACCAAATCATATTGCTCCCGCTCTAAAAACTCCCAGGCGCTGATGCCGTCTTGCGCCGTGTCCACGTCTACACCCATGTTCGTGAACACTTGCGCGAGCATCGTACGAATTCCGTCCTGGTCATCTGCTATTAACATCCGTGACATGCATGTCCCTTCTTTCATTCATCGTTTACCATATTCAAACAATTTAACCTTACCAAACTCATCTCTTTTTCGCGACGTCTATCTTTTGAAATCAAGGGAACGATGGCTCGGAATTATCTTCTTCTTGTTCTTCCTTCAACTGTTCAGGTACGTCTAGGACATTCACTTGCTCGTAGTCGGTCACTTCCGCATCTTCTTCTTTCACAAATACCCGCAGATAGTTTCCTTCCGGTAACAACCCAGAAGTGCCAATCGACAGAGGACGTTTTTTTCCATCCTCATCGTATCCGATGAGATCATAGCGATAGCCGGATGAAGTTTGTGTCGCCACTTCAGCACTTGGAACTTTGACATAATAGACATCGGCCAATAATCGATTGGGATCGACATAACGCCAACCTACTACTAATAGAACACCAATCAATAGGATGGCAACGAGATTTCGTTTCATAAAAAGTTCTCCTTCAATCTAAGAATCACTACTTATGAGGTATACCGTTATTCCGAATCGACGAAACCATGCCACAAAAAAGGTTCATCCTGTTTAGAATGAACCTTTCCTTCGATACAGTGCATTACGATTCGACAGTCACAGGCACAACTGCGATTTCAATCTCTTTCTCGACCTCTTCACGCTCTTCTTTCAAACGCTCATCCGACCATTTGAAGACGTCGGCCATGCAACGAAGGACACCGTCTTTGTATTGACGGACGAAATCGATATCAAAGAACATCGCTCCGGTCCGACGAATCAAGAAGTCGATGGCACGAACGACCGACTCTTCTTCAATGCCATAAATCAACTGCGCATAGACGACCTCTGGCAAGTCATACGCGTTCGAGTCCATCCGCTCGATGACGCGGTCAATATTCGAACCGTATAGACGGACGAGTTCTTCCGCGTGGTTTGCGTCTAGACCGTGATTTTGAAGTTCTTTCGTTTTCTTCTCAAGGAAGTCTTTGAAGCCTTTCGAACCGCCGACGTGACCACCTGACATCGGCATATGCTTCGTCCGGCTCGCCAAGTAAACGACGCCTTCTTCTTCTTTTAATAATTTCGCGACAAGGTCGACGACTGTTTCTGACATCTTCCGATATCCTGTCAATTTACCGCCGGCAATCGTGATCAAACCGCTGTCTGACTGCCAAATTTCGTCCTTACGTGAAATTTCAGAAGGGTCTTTTCCTTCTTCATAAATCAACGGACGAATACCCGCCCAGCTCGATTCTACATCGTCTGCCGTGACATGGACGTCCGGGAACATATAGTGAATCGCATCCAAAATATAATCGCGGTCTTCTGTCGTCATGCGTGGATGGGCTTTGTTTTTATCAAAGAACGTGTCCGTCGTTCCGACGTACGCTTTGTTTCCGCGTGGAATGGCAAAGACCATGCGCCCGTCTGGTGTATCGAAATAAATTGCCTGTTTGAGTGGGAATTTCGATTGATCGATGACGAGGTGAATTCCTTTCGTCAAACGAAGTTGTTTGCCTTTTTTCGAGTTGTCTTCTTCCCGTAACTCATCGACCCATGGACCGGTCGCATTGATGATTTTCTTCGCATAGACGTCATATGTCGCCCCATCGATTTGGTCTTCAACGTGTACACCGGCTACTTTGCCGTTTTCGTAAATCAACCCCGTCACTTTCGCATAGTTCATGAGAAGCGCACCATGGTTTGCCGCTTCTTTCGCCACTTCGATTGTCAATCGCGCATCATCCGTCCGGTACTCGACGTAATAACCGCCTCCGACTAAATCATCTTTTTTCACGAGCGGTGCTTTCTTGATGACTTCATTCGGTTTGAGCATCATGCGACGTTCTGCCCGTTTGACGCCTGCGAGGAAGTCATACACCATCAGTCCGATTGAAGTTGAGAAGGGGCCAAACGTGCCTCCTTTATGCATTGGCAACAACATCTGTTCCGGTGTCGTGACGTGTGGACCATTCTCATACACGATGGCACGCTCTTTCCCGACTTCTGCGACGAGCGCCACTTCAAATTGTTTCAAATAGCGGAGTCCCCCGTGAACAAGTTTCGTCGAACGACTTGATGTCCCGGCCGCAAAGTCTTGCATCTCGAGGACAGCTGTCTTCATCCCACGCGACGATGCATCGAGCGCAATCCCCGCTCCTGTAATCCCGCCACCGACAACAAGAACGTCATGACGTTCACTCGTCAGTTGTTCATATCGTTTCGCTCGTTCTTTCGCTGAGAAATTTCTGATTTCCATCTTATTCCCTCCTATAGTAAGTATGGTTCAATGAATAGAAAAAGAGACCACAACAAAAACAAGGCTTCCCCCTTCTGTTGTGGTCTCTCTATTGTCTCGAACCGAATATCAACTTTTCTCCTGTATTATACCCTATTCTTTTCAGTTCAATCATCTCTTACGCTTATGTAATCTGTAATGTGTTCATTCACAAGCATCCGACTCGCATTTTTGAGTCGATAAGCTTAGACTTCAAGGTATCATGTTGAAGGAGGATTTCAGATGAAACGTATGTTACAACCTTTTCAGTTCAAAAATGGCGTCGAAGTACCGAACCGCCTTGTATTGGCACCGATGACACATTACTCATCAGAGCCAACGGGCGAAGTATCCGAGCATGAGCTCGCCTACTATCGGAAACGGGCGCAAAACGTCGGGCTCGCCATCACGGCTTGCGCGTACGTGACAGAAGACGGGAAAGGGTTCCCGAACGCATTCGGGGTCAATGACGACAAATTCATCCCAGGTCTCCGTCAGTTGGCTGAAAGTTTAAAAGCGGAAGGCGCAAAAGCCATCCTTCAAATTTTCCACGCTGGGCGGATGTCACCACCTGAACTCGTCCCGAACGAACAACCTGTCAGTGCAAGTGCCGTCGCACCGGTCCGAGAAGGTGCCGTCACACCACGTGCCCTCGAGACGTCAGAAGTCGAAGCCATCATTGAGGCGTTCGGTGAAGCGACGCGTCGCGCCATCGAAGCCGGATTTGACGGAGTCGAAATTCACGGAGCGAACACCTACTTGATTCAACAATTCTTCTCACCGCATTCAAATCGCCGTGAAGATCGCTTCGGCGGTGATCTCCACGGACGTTTGACGTTCCCACGCGAAGTCATTCGTCGTGTCAAAGAAGCCGCTGCAGATGCAGAAGACTTCCTCGTCGGCTATCGCTTCTCACCGGAAGAAATCGAAGAGCCAGGCATCACACTCGACGACACGGATGTGTTACTCGATATGATCTTAGCAGAGGGTGTCGATTATATTCACGCGTCTCTCTGGAACTTCAACACAGCTTCCATGCGCGATGAGAACGTCACGGAGCGTTCGATTGACCGCATCGCCAAACGGATCAATGGTGCCATCCCACTCATCGGAGTCGGGCAACTCCAACGTCCGGCGCAAGTGGAAGACGCACTCGAGGTCGTGGACCTTGCCGCACTCGGTCGCGAACTGATCATCGACCCAGAATGGCTCGAAAAAGTGAAATCGGACCGCGAAGACGAGATTGAGACCGAGCTCGACTTGAACAAGCAAGCCGAACTCGCCGTCCCAGCTCCACTATGGAACGCCATCACGACACGTGCCGGTTGGTTCCCGATTAAAGATCAAGAAGTGAAATAAAAAAATGAACCTGCCGTTTATCACGGCGGGTTCATTTACTATTTCAACGTCAAGAGCTCACTCATCGTCACAAACGTGTACCCTTCACGTTTCAGCGCATCGAGAACTTTCGGCAACCCTTCAGCTGTGGACTCATGAATATCATGCATCAAGACAACAGCACTTGGATGGACATTGTCCATAATCAAGCGATACATTTGATCGGCATTACGGTGACTCCAATCAAGAGAATCGACCGTCCATAGTGCAAGGGTCTGCTCCTTTGTCTGAATGATCTGCTCAATCATTTCATTTTTAGCCCCGTATGGTGGACGAACCAATGATGGGCGTTGTCCCGTAAGCCTCTCAATTCGTTCATCAACCTTTTCGAGTTCCTCTTTGACTCCGTTCTCAGACAATTTTGTTAAATCCGGGTGATGTTCAGTATGGTTTGCTAGCTCATGACCTGACAACGCTACTTGTCTCGCCACATCAGGATAGAATTCCATCTGACTTCCTAACATAAAGAACGTAGCACGCGCTTGGTATTTCTCAAGTGTCTCAAGAATGTTAGGTGTCACAACCGGATGGGGTCCATCATCGAACGTCAATGCAACATATTTCCCATTAGGGTCAAGCGGCTTATTTGAGGGACTCATGATTGGAGAATCTTCTTGTGCAGTGGGTGTATCTAATTCGGATAACAAAAACGGCTCAACTTCCTTCATTGGAATATGAACTTCTACCACACCTGCCGCTCCCGCTGCCACTTCATACTCGTCAAATATGACATCTAGACCAGAGGACGTCAGTATCCACTTCGTCGATTTAGGATCTTTAATCGCTTCACGTAACTGATTCTCAAATACGTATTCTTGATGTTGTAATTGTGTGATGACGCTATGCTTGAACCATTCTAATGCATGTTGGTCATCACGTAAGACATCATCCCATTCAATGAACGTTCCGTCCGAAAGGTTCATCCGAAATACGTCGACAGTGGTTTGACCATTCGCACCACCAGTGAATGCATAAGTATGAACGACTAGCGTGTATTCTCTCTCATTCGTTTGATAGGTATCGGTCTGAATATTTAAGTGACCCTTTTGGCCGTGACTAGGAGTGAGGTTGTGTTGAAATGCTTCTTTCTTTTCTAAAATGAATGCATCCAGCTCCTCGTTTAGCACTTCATAATCCGTTCTCGGGACAGAGATTGATGTCGTATGTCTTTTCGCTTGTTCACTCTCTACCGTTAAATGTAACCCGGGGTATTGTCCGGTAAAGGATGGTGTCGGAACTTTTTTAATCGTCGGGGCGGCTCCCGCGATGTAATACCATGTGCCCATCCCAATCAATAACATCACAATAACTAACATGTGTCGTTTCATTCTTATTCTCTCCTATTTAATTCAATCGATTCGATTGTAGCAAACTCTTCATGAATGAAATCGTCAATATGGCGACAAATATATACAAAATCATACAAAACAGGTACGTCGTCTTTAAATAGACGGCGTACCTGTTTTCATCCATTCTTCGCGTAACATGCCCATCCGAATCGAATCATAGCGCTTCTCGTTCACGACACGCACTTGACGGATTCGACCTTCGAGTTGCATCCCTACTTTTTCAGCGACCCGCATCATCCGTTCATTCCCGGACCACGTCGTCAAGCCGACACGGACAACGGGTAGCGTCTCAAATAGATGCTCGGTCCATAAGCGAAGGGCACGCGTCCCGACACCACGATTCCAGCGGTCGGACTGATGCAAGATGATGCCCATCTCGAGCCATTCTCGTCCGGCATCTTCGAAATAATAGGAAACCGTGCCATATACCGTTCCACTGACCTCAATGACCCACATGTCTTCTTTTTGAATGAGCGACTGCTCGATTTGCTGAAACTCTTCGTAGGACATCGCCTTATGTTCGAAGTAAGGAGCGTCCCATTGTTTCCACTCCGGTGTTGCATCCCGGTAAATCAATTCCCATAGTCGGACTAAGTCTTGTTTTTCAATCGGTCGAATGACCACTTCATTGTCTTGTCGCATCTTGTCTTCCTCTCTATAGATCGTCTTTACTTTATTCTTGTGTCCCGTTCGAATCCCCTTTTTTTCGTTTGCGCCAAACGAACGCGAGAATCAAGACGACTACACTTGCCATGACAGAGGCGATGGCAATGGGACTCGAATCGGTCATAAACAATTGTCCGATGGAGACAGAGTAGGCAAGCCCGAACGACGTGACGAGTTTTGCCCCGAACGCGATGCCCGCAAAACGCGGGAATGGCACGCGACTAAACCCAGCAGCGAGACAGATGACCTCATCCGGCAAAATCGGAATGATGAACAACACGAGCAATACACCAAGACCGTACCGATCGACATATCGATCGTATGTCTTCAGTTTCTCTTCATCGACCCAACGAATCATGCGTCCTCGGCCAAACCGGGCCAACCCATACATGACAAAGATGCCAAGCGTAGTCGAGATGCTTCCGACTAAAGCCGCACGAAACGGTCCGAGCGCGACACTCCCAATCGGCACACTGACCGCTTCCGGGACCGGCAAGGCAATCGGTTGTAAAAAGCTAAATGCCGCAAACACCCAGACCGCCTGTCGTTCATATTGTGCTAATAGACGATCCAACCCGTATGTGTCATAAAGGACGAGTCCGAACGAGACATAATAGACGAGAACGAAAATTAAGAAGAGCGAGAACGTGATCTTCCACATCTGTTTCAAAATGACATTCGAGCCGTCCCGAATCGCCCGTAGTAACCCGACCGAGAGAGCGAGTAAGACAATGCCCGTCCAACCGAGCTGGTACGGCAGTAAGAGGGAAGGCAAGACGACGAACGGCAACAGACTGAGCGCGACAAGCCCCAATCCATATCCAAGATAAATCGAATGTCGTTCTTTCATGAGCCATCACCCTCTCCCCGTTCTACTTCTAGTGTACCCAGAAAGTGAAGGGGATGTATCCTGCCGAGGGCACCTTCCCTCTCATGCTTTTGACGTAGAAAAGCCACGATCGATTTCAGATCGTGGCTTTCAATCACTTATTCTCCAAGTGACGCTTGGATGAAGTCATGGAATAGACGTTGTGGACGTTCTGGACGCGAAATCAATTCTGGGTGGAACTGTGATGCCACGAACCATTTGTGTTCTGGAATCTCAATGATTTCTACGAGACGACCGTCTGGGCTCGTACCTGAGAACTTGAAGCCTTCTGCTTCAAACGCTTCACGGTATTCGTTGTTGAACTCATAACGGTGACGATGACGCTCGTAGACGAGTTCTTGATCGTATGCCGCATGCGCTTTCGTCCCTTTTTCGAGTTTACATGGATAAAGTCCAAGACGAAGTGTGCCGCCAAGGTCTTCGATATCTTTTTGCTCTGGAAGAAGGTCGATGATCGGATACGGTGTCGACGGATCGATTTCAGCCGTATGGGCGCCGTCCAACTTCAAGACGTTACGGGCAAACTCGACCGTCGCAAGTTGCATCCCGAGACAGATTCCGAAGAATGGGACATTGTTTTCACGAGCAAAACGTGTTGCTTCGATCTTCCCTTCAATTCCACGCTCACCGAACCCACCTGGGACGAGGATTCCGTCAGCATCACCGAGGATGTCCGAAACGTTTTCAGCTGTCACGTCTTCTGCGTTGATCCAGTCGATGTCGATGTCCGCGTTGAACGCATAACCGGCATGCTTGAGCGCCTCTGCGACTGAGATATAGGCATCACGCAACTCGACATATTTCCCGACGAGCGCGATTTTCACTTTCTTCTCAAGGTGTGTGACCGTGTGAACGAGTTCTTTCCACGCCGTCATGTCGGCAGCTGGTGTGTTGAAACCGAAGTAGTCGTTGACGAGTTGGTCCATCCCTTGTTTTTGAAGGTTGAGCGGTACTTCGTAAAGTGTCGATGCGTCTTGCGCTTCGATGACTGCTTCTTTGCGCGTATCACAGAAGAGGGCGATTTTCTCACGCATGTCTTCTGGGATATCGTGCTCCGTACGGAGAACGATGATGTCTGGTTGAATCCCGTAGCTGCGAAGTTCTTTTACGCTGTGTTGTGTCGGTTTCGTCTTCATCTCACCTGCGGCACGAAGGTAAGGAACGAGCGTACAGTGAACGTACATGACGTTCTCTTTACCAATATCGTTTTTTACTTGGCGAATGGCTTCGATGAACGGAAGAGATTCGATATCTCCGACTGTTCCACCAATCTCTGTGATGACGACATCTGCGTTCGTCTCACGTCCTGCGCGGAAGACACGGTCTTTGATCTCATTCGTGATATGTGGAATGACCTGAACCGTTCCACCGTTATAGTCTCCACGACGCTCTTTTTTCAAGACAGTCGAATAAATGCGACCTGATGTGACGTTCGCGTTTTGCGACAAGTTGATGTCGATAAAGCGCTCATAGTGTCCGAGGTCAAGGTCAGTTTCAGCGCCATCATCTGTGACGAATACTTCTCCGTGTTGATACGGGCTCATCGTACCTGGGTCAATGTTGATGTATGGGTCAAACTTCTGAATCGTGACGTTGAGTCCTCGATTTTTGAGTAGACGCGCGAGCGAAGCTGCCGTGATCCCTTTACCGAGCGAAGATACTACCCCGCCTGTTACGAAAATGTACTTTGTCATGTTTCTTTCTCCTCTCTTGAATACCAACCATCGGGAAACGAAAAAACAAAAAAAGCAAAAGTGCCCCCGAAAATGGAGGACACTTTTGCTGCATCGTTACGTGCTAAACTAGCCCATGACTAATTTACGCCAGAGACGATACAGTCGTCAAGATATTATTTTTTCTTTTTTTCAAGTCGATGAACACGACTAAAAAAGAAAAAGAGACACGCCTAGCCGGGCGCAATGCCCGGCTTTTTGCGGTCTCTTATAAATCATCCTCGTCTTCGAGATCGAGGTCGTCGTCCAAGTCGTCATCCTTGAAGTCATCAAGGCCTTCTACTTTTTCTTCTTCGTCCTCATCATCGAATTCAGATGAATCGTAATCTTCAACTTTTGCGAATACATCCAAGTCATCTTCGATATCGACGATGCCTTCATCTGCTTCTTCGAACTCTTCTTCGAATTCGTCAAGCTCACCACGTTGACGTGCTTCGATAACGAGATCTTCATCCGACTTATCGAATGGGTACCAAACGCGAAGCGCCCAACGGTTTGCTCCTAAGTTGACGAACAACCCGTCGATGTTCAAATCGGTGTAAAGTTGTGCGATTTTCTCGAGTTCTTCCTCTTCACTCGCAAACGTATAGTTTTGCTTGATTTTTTCGCGAATCTCATCAAAAGAAACAGGCTGTTCGCCAGTTTCTTGGAGAAGTTCATAAACGAAATCAATCAACGATTTATTCATTAAAGGACACTCCTTTTCCGTCACTAGTTAAACATCACTCTTCATTATAAACAAAAGCGATATAAAAAAGCTAGAAGAAATTATGATTCATATATTGTCTCCGATTTAATCCGGAACCAATATAAACTGATCAACCCGATATTGAAGATCCATGTCACCCCCATCACCCCAAACATCCATCCTCTCGGAATTTGAAACGACAACTCCGCATTGACGGTCTGCCCAACGTATAAACCGTACCCTAACAACCCGACCATCAGAAATGAGTATGAAACGACCATCCCGAACCGCTTCCACAATTGAATGAGCAGCGAGGCAAACTCTTTGTTCTCTCCGTACTCTTCGAATAAGTAGGCATGGCTCACACTCGAATACATCGTTTGCGTATAGCCACTGACAAATAGCACAGGTATGAACGCAAGGGGCTCGATAAATCCTAGGAAAAAAATAAGGGAGGACACGAGTGACACGAGGTACGGATGACGCGCGAAATCATAAATGCGGCTAAACAAAATCCACCCAATCACTCCCGTCAAAAACGGGACGAACACGTAAAAGAGGAGTACTTGAAATGAATATAAAGCAAGACTTACAAACACCGCCCCGATCAATGTCCAGCCGCCGAACAGCCCAATCACGAATGATAATAATTGCACTTGCCGTGTACGACTGGCTGTAATGAATTGTCGAACCCGTTTCTGAAACATGAGCCAACCGACATAGCTCAATAGGATAATCATTAAGCCAAACACTTCGATGTAGCCACGCGTCCCTTCTAGAAGACTGAGCAGACGACTAATCAACGTAAAGACAGTGACCGCGATGAAGGCACGGAGAAAAGAACGGGTCTCCAACTGCCAAGTCGCCGATTTTTGAAGCGGTAATTTCCGAACAAAAAGCCAGGGGAGAATCAAACTGATCAAAAATAGAGAGACGGCAAGATTATACGACTGTATCAATGCATAAGAGAATACGGTAATCCAACCGACCAACATCAAAACCAACGGCCAGGAGCTCTCTCCTTCTTCGTTTGACTCCGAATCAGCAGCCGGTTTCAGCTCATTCAATTGCGATAAAATCGTCGTCATGATCGTCCCGACTCCAATTGAGCCGACCCCGACTAAAAAGGCGCTCCATTCAATCGCGCGTTCAAAGGGGAGAACGAAACAAACGAGTCCGACGACAAGTACGACCAGAGCGATTAAAAAGGTATCTTTTGAACCACGGCGTCCGATGACATAAACCCACAATAATAGACCGGACATACTGGCCACATAAAAAATCAGGAATGGAATGAGACGCCCGACGCCTTCTTCGACCGCCATGATGGACAAAAATAAGATTTGCGGAAGAATTTGACTACTAAGCGCACTGACAATCGTCAATAGGACAACCATGTTTTTCATGGGACACACTCCTTACATTGAGATCGGATATTCTGTTCCTCAATCATCCTTTCCCAGATTCATTCATCTGCGAACTTCTTTCAAAACACATTCACTTCTCAGTTTCTTCAATCTTTTGCCGATATAGAAGAGAATGACATTTTAAAGTATGAAGGAGAAGAATACATGCCACTTTTTCGTAAAACAACATCCAATCACTTCGTCGCGACTCCCGGCTTCCCTGACATCCAGACAATCGCCAAGCCGTCTGACTCAAGCTTGAATGGTCGCACTCACTATATGGGCTATACGACCTCTCAAGTAAAACGATTGCAAGATATGGCTCCCCTCGTCGAGTCGGTACTAGACGATGTACTCGAAAACGTACTCGACCACTTGATGTTGCAACCGGAAATGGTACAGATTGCGAATGCTTCATCGACGAGAGAACGATTAAAGAAGGTATTCGCCGATTATTTCCGTAGCCTATTAACGGGGAACATCGATGACAAGTTCTTAGCCATGCGAAAACGAATGGGACAGACACATCATCACTTTGCCGTCCCTGTCGTTTGGTTCTTGGCCACGTACTCGGCATTTAACACGTTGCTCATCCCGAAAGTGGTTGAAACGTATCAACACGATCCCGCCGTCTTAAGCGAGTCCCTCTTAGCGTTATCACACGCGATGAATTTAGACGCGCAAATCGTCACCGAACAATACGTCAACGCCCGTCTCGATGAAATCGAGTCCGCGAACCAAGCTCGTGCGGCCCTCTTGAGTGACGTGACACGCGTCAGCACAGAAGTGGCCACTACGATGGAACAAACCGGGCACGCGATGTCTGAAACGAGCGATCGCGCACATCAAGTCCTCGCGGAAACCGAACAAACGGAAAAGATGAGTCGTCACTTGATGACATTGACACATACGAACGGAAATCAAATCGAACAGATGGAAGCGGAGTTCAAACAGTCGGCTATCTACGTCGATACTTCGCTCGATCGAATCACTGCCCTAAAAGAAGGTTCTCAAGAGATTGTCAGCATGACCAAGAGCATCGAACAAATTGCTAACCAAACGAACTTGCTCGCCTTGAACGCTTCGATTGAAGCGGCTCGTGCAGGAGAACATGGAAAAGGGTTCGCCGTCGTCGCCACCGAGGTACGCACACTCGCGGAGAACGCAAAACAACTGAGCAGTCAAATCAATGTGCTCATTCATGAAAATGAGACGAACATCGCGGCACTCCTCGAGCAAATGGGGCAAATGCATCGGACGAATGACGAAGCGATGCGCCAACTAAACGCCGTCAAGTCTGGTTTTTCGACCGTCCAAGAAGAGATGGGCCAATATGTCCTCTCTTTCGAACGAAACAAACAGGACCTCGGACAGATGGTCGAGACCATTTCATCCATCAACGAGACGACACAAGGGTTATCTCACTTGACCTCTTCCCTTCTATCCACCTCTGAGATGCAGTAAACGAACAAGGCACGGTCCGCGGACCGTGCCTTGTTGTATTATTGGACAACTGGTTCTGGAATTTCGATGGCCTTCAGCGAGCGATCGAGCAATTCGACGACATCGAACGTGCCGACGGTCTCATCAACTTCTTTCGCTTTCGTTCCATCTGATAACATCGTCAAGCAGTACGGACACGCCGATCCGATGACGGTCGGTTTCGTCTCTAGCAACTGTTCTGTCCGAGCCACGTTGACACGTGTCCCGACTTTTTCTTCCTGCCACATGAGACCGCCACCCGCTCCACAGCACATGCCGTTTTCGCGGTTACGTGTCGCTTCGACGAGTTCGACACCCGGTATGCGTTCCAGGACGAATCGCGGTGCATCGTAAATGCCGTTATAACGACCGAGGTAACAAGAGTCGTGATAGACGACACGTTCATTCACTTGAAGATCTGGTTGAATTCGACCCGTATCGAGCAACTCTGCGAGCAACTCCGTATGATGATACACTTTCACATCAGTCAAGCCGAAGTCCGGATACTCGTTTTTGAAGGTGTTGTACGCGTGTGGGTCGACCGTGACGATTTTCGTCACCCCATACTTCTCGAACAACTTAATGTTCGCTTCAGCGAGTTCTTGGAAGAGCAACTCGTTTCCGATTCGACGTGGAGTATCCCCTGAGTTCTTCTCTTCATTTCCGAGAATGGCGAATGAGACGCCCGCCTTGTTCAACACGCTCGCAAAGCTCTGCGCGACTTTTTGGCTACGGCTATCGTAAGAGCCCATCGCGCCGACCCAGAAGAGATACTCGAACTCTTCTCCTGCTTTTTTCTTCTCTTTCGCCGTCGGGATGACGAGTTCTGTGTCCTTGCGCCAGTTCTCACGTTCTTTCCGGTTCATTCCCCACGGGTTTCCTTGACGCTCGATATTTGCGACTGTGCGCTGCGCCTCAGGGTCCATTTTCCCTTCCATCATGACGAGGTAACGACGAAGGTCGATGATTTTATCGACGTGCTCGTTCATGACCGGACATTGGTCTTCACAGTTACGGCATGTCGTACACGCCCAGATTTCTTCTTCTGTGATGACGTTACCGATCAATTCGTCTGCGACGAGCATATGTCCATCTTGCGCCGCTGCTGCGATTTCAGCACCTTGCGTGTTTTGGAACATGAGAGCCGGTGCCCACGGTGATTTTCTCGTGACCGCCGCACCTTTCATATTCATATGGTCACGAAGCTTGACGATCAAGTCCATCGGTGACAACATCTTCCCAGTTCCTGTTGCCGGACATACATTCGTACAACGTCCGCACTCGACACAGGCGTATAGGTCGACGAGCTGCTTCTGGTTGAAGTCTTCAATCTTGTTGACCCCGAAGACGATCTCTTCATCCGACTCTTCCGCTTCTTCCATCGCTGAAAAATCGACAGGTGCCAAGCGACCGACTTTGTGTGTGCGCCCGAGCCAGACGTTGAGCGTACCGGCGATCAAGTGCGCGTGTTTACCTTGCGGGATGTAGACCATGAAGCTGAGTAAGAATAAGAGGTGCATCCACCAAAAGACGACGAACAAGGCGAAAGCGACCGGACCTGGTACCCAAGCAAACGCTGAACCGATGAGTGTCGCGACCGGTTCGCCCCACATTGGAAGCTCTTCCTTATAGACGAGGTAAAACCCGTTCCCAAACAAGACGGAAACCATCAACCCGCCAATGAAGATAAGGGCGAGACCTGCTAAAAAGTTTCGTTTCAAGCGCACGAGCTTCTCGACGTAACGACGGTAGAATCCCCAAACGACCGCGACGAGAATCATGAGCATGACGATTTCTTGCATGAACGTAAAGATTGGATAGAGGGGACCGAGCGGGATATGAGGGAAACGTGTTCCGACCGCTAGTCCTTTCCAAATGAAATCAATCGCCCCGAATTGGACGAGGATGAAGCCATAAAACATCATGACGTGAATGGCGCCACTCTTCTTATCCTTCAACAGTTTCTTTTGACCGAACACGTTGATCATGACCTGTTCGAGTCGTTCTTTGTTCGTTTGGCTCCATTCTGCCTTCTTCCCGAGCTTGATGAACGTATAACGCTGATGAACTAGCGTAGCAAATAAATACACACCATAGCCGAGGACGAGCAAGAATAGAATCCAGTTGACGATTAAAAATGTAGACATCCCCAAAACTCCCCCTTTGAAAACGGATTCAATCTTGAATTCAGTATATCAAATGATGAATGAACAGTCATTCATTTTTATGAAGTTCTCGTCAGAAGTTTAGAAGATGTTTCAAGATGAGCAATAATCCCCCATAACTGCACACGGCCAATACGAATGTGCGGAAGTGCAGATTTCGATCCGATGGGAGTTCAAACTTCACGATATTGAGAATCATCGCTCCGGCCACGAAGGCAAAACAGAGCGCTTCAACGTGCGCGGCCAAGTCAATCCAGCGTGAGAAGAACCCACCGAGCAAAATCCCACCACTCAACAAATAGCGTCCTTGTCGCATGTAACGTTCACCATAATGGCGATTTAAGTCATGCCCGAGCGCCAAAAAATGCACGCCGAGCGCTGTCGCATAGAAGCTTCTTGCAACGAATGTCACCGAGTCGGCCGTCACCACGTACGCCGAAAAGGACATATAGGCCGTGAGAAGTGTCACCTGTAGCCAATACGAAACGGCCCGATCGACCGCCTCATCTTGAAAGTGAGGGGTTCGAACGAACCGCATCGTGCCATAAAATACCGTGAATCCGATAAGACTGACAATATAAATCTCAGAAGGTAACGCCAAATTCAACCAATCGACACGAAGCGTGTCCTGGCGTTTGTTCAACGACGGTAAGAGATACATGAAGAAGTACGTGATGGCGATCCCGCTCGAGAATGAGAACCATTTCTTTGAAGGAACGGTCTCTTCCCGGAACAAATAGATGCCGAAGAAATTAATCAGCGCCAAATAGATGATAATCCAGTTCGCCATCTCGTCTTCACCCTTTCAAGTCAATCCAAAACCGCTCGACGATCGTCCCGTCTTCTTCCGTATACGGTGTGTCCGCGACGCCCCCATTGTTTAAAATGACTTGACGGGAAGCGACGTTTGTCCGGTTACACGTGATGAGTGCACGCTCGATTCCGAGCTCTTTCACTTTCTCGAGCGCAAGTTGTAGTTGGATGGTAGCGAGTCCGCGCCCGCGCGCACTCGGTTTCACCCCGTACCCGACATGCCCACCAATCTTCAAGAGCGATTCGTTCAACTCGTGACGAATGTTTGCCGCCCCGAGAAGCTCCTCTCCGTCCGTAAGCCAATACGTCGTGCTCGGGACCCAGCCTTCCTCTATATTCTCACGTAACTCTTTCTGACGTAACGTGTTGACGTACGCCTCGAAGTCTGTTGTTTCACGGTCCACCGAGGTCGGGACGATTCGTTCATCCCGTTCGTACCATTCCTCTAAAAATGCTAGAATCTGTTCTTTTTGTTCGACAGACGTCTTAATTAGTCTTAACATCCCATTTCCCCCTTTATTCCTTTCCATTCGTGTTCTCTAAATTGATTTCCTTGTTCCTTCATCTTAGGGAACGCACAATCGAAATAAAATAGACGTTCTCGTCAAAGTTTGTCCCCTTTCAGGCATGAAAAAAAGTGCCACCTTGTTCAGATGACACTTTCGGTATGCTTATCCTTCGAGTCCGAGACGTTGCGGCATGTGTGGAGCAAGTTGTCTCGCCTCTTCCAACCGTCCTGCTTCGACGAGCGTATGGAAATGTAAGAACTGTTCGTGCGATGCATCGCTGATGGCTGCCAAATAATCGACGTACCGATCGTAGACCGCTTTGTCCTCTGGGCGTGCCTCGATGAGTGCGATATACAGGCGAACGGTGTCCTCCCCGTAAAGGAGCGGGAACTCATCGTTCAATTGAAGCAGTTTATCAATCGAATTGACATCGACCCCGTTCTCCTGGTCATAGTGCGTGATGACTTGTTCGGCATGATCCTCGAGACGACCGCGCCACTCTTCATATTCTTCTTCGTTCGTTTCGAGCATCTCGAACCAGTCTTCGTTCAACATCTCTTCAATCTTGTTTACGCGTTCTGTAAAGTTCATCACTCTTCTCCTCCTTCAAATGTCCACGTGACACGTACTTCATATATGCCAACATCTTCTTCATTCATGGACAACTCATATACGAACGTACATGATTCTTCCGAGACATCGAGGCGCGATGTCGTCGTCGCCATCGTCATCGACATATATGGATTCTTGTATAAGCTTTGCGTGAAGCGACCTTCGATGAAGGAGTGGTTCATCTCAATCGGTCCCTTACAAATCAGCGCCAATCGTTCCGGCGTGTACTTGATTGTCGTCGGGACCGCCCCGTCCTCTTGTTGTTGGTCAAACATTAAAATAAAGCCAGTCTTCAATGGATAGTATAAACCGTCTGCCGAGAGCTCGATTGACTCTGGCATGTCACTCATCCGTGTTGTTTGCTGGACACGCACGCGAAGTGGTTCAATCGCCATGCTCATCCCCCTTTCCGTCAACTCATCGTACCATATGTGGTAGGAGTCGTTCTATCGACGGCGCTTCGTTTTCACGTAGACGAGATGGTCTACCCAATCTTCGTTCTCAAAGATAAACCCTTCTCTCGTGCACTCATACGACATGCCGACACGCTCCGCGAGACGAATGGATGCCTCATTATCGAGATTGATATGTGCCTCGATTCGTTGAAAGTTCAAGTCGTCAAAAGCAATACGCATCGCCAGGTCGACCGCTTCTGTCCCATACCCTTGACCCCAATGTTGATTATGAATCGTATACCCGACCCTCCCCCATTGAAACGCATCTCGCGCAAGAGTAGAAAAATCCACCATGCCGAGGTGTATCCCATCTTCAAGCCGGAAAACGGCGAAGACATGTGCCTCGTCTTCATGTGCGAGTGATTGATGATTGTCGACTAGCTGGTCAAACCAAACGGACGTACAGTCGCTCATGTCTAATTTCCCGGGATCGTACACGTGTTGCGAAATACGACGATTTGTAAAACCACTTAACCATGCGTCATAATCCTGCTTCTCTAACGGTCGTACGATGATTCGATTCGTTTTTCGTTGATGAGTAAATCGGTTCAATCTCTCATGTCCCCTTCCTATTGCTTTTATACAGTCAGAAAAACTTCTTCCAATTCCCTTCCGAAATCACATCGACCTTCCCATCCTTCATGCGAATCGCCGTCTCGTCGTCAATCGCATAGGCCGGTGCCTGTAGCGCTTCCGCCCAATCTGCTGCATGACGTGACGTGTTCCCCGGTAACATGTCATGGTCGAGATGTGGAAAGATTGAGAAGTCGACAAACCCTAACGTCTCATCGCTCTGCTCATCGGATGCGCGCCATCCGACAAACTCCTCGCCGATTCGTGGCGTCATCACCATACTCCCCGCACTCAATCCGACGTAGACGCCTTCCCAAGATGGGAGCAACGCCGCCACCCCGGACTGTTTCATCCAATGATGTAAAAAGAGCGGGTCGCCACCGTTCACTAACAGGACGTCGGCCTGTTCAAATGCCGGTCTCCACACCGATTCATCGATACTCGGGAGCGCGCTCAGTTCGAGCACCCCGACCGACTTCCAGCCCAACTCACACATCGGTGTCGAGAAATCTCCGTTAAAAAAGTTCCATGCGTGCTGCGTTCCACCGTTCAACGCATAAATCGCTGTCGGAATACAGAGTGCCACACACTCTTCAATCGGCTTGTCTAATAATTCTTGAAGTGCCCGCTTGATGCTTTCGTTTTTGATTCCGGCTGACGTTAATAACAGTTTCATTTACGTTCCCTCCTTCTTCATCTCCCTATAAGGAGTTCGCATGAGTCGCCGTTATCCCCTTTTTCCAACAAAAAAGGCCGTAGACGAATTTTCGTCCACGACCTTGGAGTTCTGAAACATTAGCTGATTTTATACACGCGACCTTCGAACGGTTTCAAGTGAAGGAGCGACGATTCCGCATCGCCTTCAACCGGCATGTTGCTCAAGACGACATCTTTCGCACGAAGTGTCTGGTCCATATCGAACATCGTCTCTTTCGCCGTCAAGTTCGTGACGACAAGGTACTGCGTGTCACCGAGCGTACGCGTATACGCATAGACTTCCGGGTGATCCGGCAAGACGACATCATACGCCCCGTATACAAACGTCTCATCGTCTTTACGAAGTTGAATCATCTCTTTATAGAAATTAAAGATGGAGTCCTCATCTTCAAGCTGTGATTCGACGTTGATATCCGTATAGTTCGGATTGATGCCGACCCATGGCTTCTCTGCGAACGTGAAGCCAGCGTTCGGAGCATCACTCCACTGCATCGGTGTGCGTGTGTTGTCGCGTGATGAGTTCCACGTGATGCGCATCATCTCGTCATGACTCTTCCCTTGCTCGACGCCGATATAGTAGCGGTTGCGTGTCGCGATGTCATCATATTGGTCGATTGAATCGAATTTGACGTTCGTCATCCCGATTTCTTGACCTTGATAGATGAACGGCGTCCCTTGCATGAGGAAGTACATCATCGCAATCGACTTGGCACTTTCTTTCCAGTAACGCTCGTCGTCTCCCCACTTCGAGACCGTACGTGTCTGGTCATGGTTTTCGACGTAAAGTGCGTTCCATCCGTCGGCTTCAAGTCCTTTTTGCCATTTCGTCAACACGTTCTTCAAGTGAACGACATCGAGTTTCGAATCGGCATCTTCACTCCATAGGTCCATGTGTTCGAATTGGAAGACCATGTTCATCTTCCCTTCTTTTTCACCGACCCAAAGGTGCGCATCGTCAGGCGATACCCCGTTCGCTTCACCGACCGTCATGATGTCATGCTTATTGAACGTCTCGTCACGAAGTTCTTCTAAATAGTCGTGAATCCCGTCCACGTTCATGTGCATCTCGAATGACGGTACAAAGTCGAGGTCGTTCGGGTTCGGCAAGTCGGCGAACGTCGGATTCTTGCGGATGTGGCTGATGGCATCGACACGGAACCCGTCGATTCCTTTTTCGAGCCACCAGTTAATCATGTCGTATACGGCTGTACGCATCTCCGCGTTTTCCCAGTTGAGGTCTGGCTGTTTCTTCGAGAAGACGTGCAAGTAGTATTGCTCCGTCGCTTCATCGAACTCCCAAGCCGAGCCGCCAAAGATGGATTCCCAGTTGTTCGGCTTCGATCCGTCCGGTTTTCCGTCACGCCAGATATACCAGTCGCGCTTCGGATTGTCTTTTGAGCTCTTCGATTCAATGAACCAAGGGTGCTCATCCGACGTATGGTTGACGACGAGGTCGAGCAACAGTTTCATACCGCGCTGATGCACCTCGTCCAATAAGCGGTCGAAGTCTTCCATCGTACCGAATTCGTCCATGATGTCCTGGTAGTCACTAATATCATACCCGTTATCATCGTTTGGCGATTTGTACATCGGGCAAATCCAGATGACGTCAATGCCAAGGTCTTTCAAATAGTCGAGCTTATCAATGATTCCTTGAATATCTCCAATTCCGTCTCCGTTCGCGTCATAAAAGCTACGCGGATAAATCTGATAGGCGACGGCTTCTTTCCACCAGTTGCGTTTAAGCGTTTGTGTCTGTTGTTGTTCTCGTTGTAAAAGTTGCATGTGATCTAGATACTCCTTATCCCAAAACTCACTGCTCATCATTTATACTTATCTTATTCGTGCTGTGAACTTTATATCATTAGCGCAATCGTTTGCACGATGCAATAAATTTATCTTACCAAAAAACATTCGATGATACAAAGATGTTTCATCAGCATACTCAACGTGTACCCTACACGATTTTGAAAAGAAATGAAAGCGAGGTGCTTCATCATGTTTCGATTGGCTACACTTGATGATTTTTCAGCTATCGACCAATTGATCGTAAAGAAAGCGAAAGAGTTTCAGACAGCCGGGAAGTCGCAATGGGTCAAATATTTAGAGCCGAGTCGCTCGGATTATGTGCGACACGATTTAACGAAAGGGACTGTGTTTGTGTATGAACGTGACAATCACGTCGTCGGTGCCGTCAGTCTCATCCCACCGACCGACTGGGACCATAATCTATGGGATGACGCGGACGGGGCCGTCTATTTGCACCGACTCGTCACGGACTCGAACGTAAAAGGAGAACGCATCGGGGAACGTTTGATGCAGCATGCCTTAGCAAACACACCTTCGACCATTCGATTGGACTGTGTCGCGGACAACGCCTTCTTGAATAACTACTATCCTCGGTTCGGCTTCCGCTATATGGGCGAACGAAACGGATTCTCATTATTTGAAAAACAGGCTTGACCTTGACGTCACGTCAACCTTTACGCTTTGACTAAGGAGGTGAAGGGATGTAT
Organism: Exiguobacterium sp. AT1b; assembly: GCF_000023045.1. Lineage (GTDB taxonomy): Bacteria > Bacillota > Bacilli > Exiguobacteriales > Exiguobacteriaceae > Exiguobacterium. The sequence goes on from NC_012673.1 coordinate 1,340,196, forward strand.
TCGATTCAACAACTTGCATCACTCGCTGGAACGACAACACGAACGCTTCGACATTATGACGCAATCGGTCTTCTCGTCGCGAGTCGCGACGTCAACGGCTATCGGCGTTATTCTTCGAGCGACGCGGAGCGATTGCAACTCATCTTACTCTATCGCACGCTCGATGTTCCCCTCGATCAAATCGAGGAATTGCTTGATTCAACGACGTTCAACCGGATTGATGTGTTGAGCGGACATATCGAGGCGTTGCGACAGAAAGCAGCCTATTTCGCTCAGCTTGCCGAGACGGCAGAAGCGACCCTCACCTCACTCAAAGGAGGGATTCCGATGGATGACAAATCATTGTTTAACGGATTGTCTTACGAGGAGATTCAAGCTCATGAGGCGAAGCATCAAGATGAGGTACAAGAGCGTTGGGGAGACAGTACAGCTTACAAAACCGCGCAAGAACGGGCATCGACACGTTCCAAAGAAGACTGGGAACGGATCAATCAAATGCAACTCGATTTAATTGCGCCACTCGTTGATTTATTTCGTTCACAAGTCGCAATCGAGGACGACCGCGTTCAATCGATTGTGAAAGACAATCATCTGTTCATCGACACGCACTTCTACGACTGTTCACTCGACATGTTCAGCGGACTCGGGCAGATGTATGTGGCGGATGAGCGATTCACGGAATTTTATGATCGCTTCGAGCCGGGGCTCGCTGCGTATTATAACGAGGCCATCCAATACTATTGTATCGCGAATAGTTAAGTCCAAGCCTCAGGCTTGGACTTTTTGTCGTCGCTCGGTGTCTTCTTGCGACCCTATTTGAAGATGTTTTTGTAACATCGGGAGACTCGTCGCCAAATAAATATAAGGGAAGGTCGAGAAGTTGTCTGTTCCACCGGTATAGATGACCTCACTCGCTAGTGGGGTCCATCCTTTTTTCGTCCACTGGCAAAGTTGAACTTCTTTTCTCGATGTGTGGGTATGGAATCCCCAATACGCATGTCGTTGTCCTACTGCCATCGATGGGGTGATGGTTAAGATGGGACAGTTCATCTCTTGTAAAAATCGTTCGTTCATTTCTGCAGCTTCGTACATGATGATGACGTCAGGTTGTAGGTGTCGAATCGTATGTTCCGCTTTCTTGTCTTGTAGGGAAACGACACGTGCTATACGCTGTTCTGGAATCGGATCGTCACAGAACGCATACCGTGACTGCAACTCCTTGATTCGTTCTCGACTGAATCGCCGCATCATGGGAGTCAGGAAGCGAATGTACGATTGTGTCAGAAGTCCTTTCCACGTGTCGACATGAGTCGGTGTCGGACCATCTTCCATAATCACATGCGTGACGCCTAAATCCCGTATCGCTTGATAGACAAGTGTTGAACTCCAATGGTCACCCGTGCAGAGTACAATTCGCATCTTTTCATCTCCCTCCACTCTGATTTGCGGTTTGACGCATCTCCCGGACCGCCACATCAAATGAACCAAACATTTGTTGAATGTCTTTTAATGTCGGACGGTTGCCCTTTTCTTTTTGCCACACTTCATACCCCCACGGTGAGAGAGCCGTCAAATGTTCATCTGCCTCGTGTAGCGCATCCATCATCTGCTTCTCCGTGAACAGTTCGCGCGTAGAGATGCCAATCTCGTCTAACGCTTGGGACCAGGATCCGAAACGCCTCACGACTTTTGTGATACTCGGACGTTGGTTCTGCTTGGCCCATTTGGCGTAAGCGGTCGACGTCAAGGGATGAATCTCTTCATTGGCATCGAGTAATGATTGGATGATTTCGCATTTTTGATCGAGCGAAATGATACTCTTCAAATTCGCTTCAATCAGTGCCACTTTCCACGACCCGAACTGAATGACGACCTCCGTCAACGTCGGTGCATCATTGGTCATGGCCCACTTTCGATAATCTGCACTATTGAATGAATCATGCTCTTTCGCCGCTTCACGAAGCATTTGAATCATTTCCTTCTTTGTGAACCGTGGCGTTTGCTGTTCCAATCCAGCCAATCGTAGTACGTTCGACCATGATCCATACGTTTCCAATAATTCCACCACGGTTGCCCCGCCGTGAATCTTTTGCCATTTCTGATACATGTAGATGGTGAGGCGACCTTCCGAAGAAGCCTCTTGTAAGTGATCAATCAGTTGTTGCTTTCCCATGTCGCCTCCCCCTTACGTGATTGACGTATCGGTTCATCCCACTTCACGGCTACTAATTTGTGCGAACAGGTGAAGTTGACGACTTAAAATTTTCGTTTCGTCAAATTTTTCTTCGACCACTTCGCGACCACGTTGCCCGAATGAATAACACTGTTCAGGATGTTCAATGAACCAGCGCATCGCCAAGGTCAGTGCCTCAGGTCGACCGACCGGAACGAGAAAGCCGGTTTCCCCATCCGTGACTTCTTCTCGACAGCCACGGATATCGGTAGCGATGACAGGTAATCCGGACGCCATGGCTTCAAGAATAGAGCGTGGCAATCCTTCACGATAAGAGGGAAGTAAAAAGACGTCGTGTGCTGCAAATAAAGAGGGGGTATCCCGAACGAATCCGGCGTAATGAATCTGTGGATTTTGGGCTAAATGCGCCTCGACTTGTTTCGCCGTCTCTTGATCACGTTCACTCGTCATCAACTCTCCAGCAATCGTCAACGTCGCGTTCGGATAGCGTTTCGTCAGTTCATCGAACGCCTGAAGTAAATCTAGGATTCCTTTTTCTTGAACGAGCCTTCCGACAAACAAGAACTTTAAATGTTCTGGGGAAATGTGTTTCTCTGTCGGATAAAATCGATTTAAATCAATCCCGTTTCCGAGATGCATCAATCGTTCGTCCTCTTTGAAATGTCTTGTTTTAGCGAGTGAGTAATCTTCCTCGCTTTGGAGCAACAACCAATCGGTCGCTAATGCCGCGAGTGATTTCTCTAACCAGAAGACGAGTTCGTATGCGATTCGACCCATTCGTTCGTGAAAGTAAAATCCATGTGCGGTATAGAGAATATGTGGTGTCCTGGCAATGCGGGCCGCGACTCGCCCTAACGCTGCGGCCACCGGGGTGTGGACGTGAATGGCATCATATTTTTCGCGGCGCAATAACCTCACCAACTCTTGAATGGTCTGTAGATTACGCTTCGGGCTAAACTTTCGATCGATTGGCAACGTATGAATGACCCATCCTTCGTCCCGAAGACGATCCGTCCGATCACCGTAAGCACACGCGACGTCGACTTCGTGCCCTTCCGCCTTCAGCGACTCAATGAGAGGACGTAGCAACACATCCGCTGTCATATCGACAGCGCAGAACTGGAGAATCTTTAAAGGCGCCATAAGTGCACCTCCTCCGGCTTCATCGCGCGATCGAGCATGCCTTTCAAGTCAATGACGATGCCACGACCTAACTTCAGCTGGCGTTTCGCAATCGTCCAACCCTCTTGAACGAATTCATCGTGAGACACGGCATAGATGACGACATCCGCTGGTTTTAAGTCACAGTATGATTTGACATCGATTCCATACTCTCGTCGTACCTCTTCCGGATCGACGAGCGGGTCACACACTTGCACTTCTAAGCCGAACTCCTCGACCTCTCGAATCAAGGAAGCCACTTTCGAATTTCGGATATCACTGACGTTCTCTTTGAAGGACATCCCGAGGACCGTTACGCGCGATCCGAGAATGGCCATGTTTTGACTAATCATCGTTTTTATCAATGATGTGGCGACGAAACGTCCCATCGTCTCGTTGATTCGACGACCTGCTAAAATCACTTCCGGATGATAACCGAGCATTTCAGACTTCATCGTCAAATAGAATGGGTCGACGCCGATACAATGTCCACCGACTAGACCTGGTCGGAAGTTTAGGAAGTTCCATTTCGTCCCGGCAGCCTCTAACACCTCGAGCGTATCGATGTTCATGCGATCGAAGATGATGGCCAATTCATTCATCAACGCGATATTCAAATCCCGTTGTGTATTCTCAATCACTTTGGCCGCCTCAGCCACTTTAATCGAGGAGGCGCGATGAACGCCAGCATCGACTACCGTCTCATAAACAGCCGCTACCACATCGAGTGTTTCTTCATCCTCGGCAGCCACGACTTTTTTGATTGTGCGGAACGTATGCTCACGGTCGCCCGGATTGATTCGTTCTGGAGAGTAGCCGACTTTAAAATCGATCCCGGCCCGGAGACCTGAAGTTTTTTCAAGTAAGGGGATACACTCTTCCTCTGTCAGTCCCGGATAGACCGTAGATTCGTATACGACAATCGTGCCCGGTCTTAAATGCGCCCCAACAGCACGAGTTGCGCTACAAATCGGTCCTAGATCTGGTTGATTTTGATCATTGATGGGTGTCGGCACAGCCACGATAATGAAATCCGCCTCTCCAAGTTTGGCGACATCCGTCGTATATAAGACCGCTGCTTGCTCAAGGTCTACTGACTCTACCTCTCGCGTGCTGTCGAGATGATGATTCAGCTCATTGATTCGCGTTTCATTGATGTCTACTCCGATGACGTCACCTACACCACCTAACGCAACAGCGACAGGGAGTCCGACATATCCTAGTCCGACAACAGCTACGTGACGATTGGCAATGGTTTTTCGTGTTGTACGTGATTCTGAGATGAGTTTATCCATGTCCATCTGCCTCCTGAGATTCGGAATTATGCGGTTTTATCAATCACAATGACTTTTCCATTCGGTCCCCGAGGAATCGATTGCACGGCGGTCAACGTAATCACGACCTCTTTGCCGAACAGTAGTTCAAGCTCGCTCCTCATAATCTCTTCATGTTCTGGCTTGAAACGTTCAAGATCCGGGACGTATTTTAATTCGATATGATACAAATCATGTTGCCGATACTGCGTTTGGATGACCGAGTTGGGTAACACTCGGACAACGGTCGTCAAATCTCCTTCGTAGATTTTTTGTTTGTTCGGAGTGAGTACATAATTGCTTTCGCGTCCCTCAATGGAAGTGACGAATGTTCCTCCCTGTCCACAAGCACATGTCCCCTCTCCAATTTTCATCCGATCGCCAATCCGGTAACGAACGAGCGGTGTCCCATGGGTCGTAAAGCTCGTCACTAAAATTTCCTCGTGATCCCCATACGACTCGATCACGCCTGTTTCATGGTGGAGATGCATATTGCCATGGGTACATTCCGTTAAAATCGGTGCCCCTTCCGAAGACGCGTACTGATCAAAGACCGGGGCCCCAAACGCCTCTTCTAAGATGGCTCTTCCTTGAGGCGTAATCGTTTCGGCTGTCGGAAAAATAGCCAGTAATTGAAATTCAAGTGGAACCTGATTTTCTTTAATGTATTTCGCGATTTCAATCATGGCAGACGGTGCACTGTCTAATACAATTGGCTTGAATCGATTTAATGCGTCGATGTAATGAGGGATAGTCTGAGGGTTGACATGGTAGAGCGAGAATAGCATTTGATTGAGCGGTCGATTGTAGCGCCAAAATACAGGCTTTTCTTGATTCGGATTACAAATTTTCCGTCCTGTAAAACTGGCTCGTTTCATTCCTCTGACAAACCCGTGTTGTGCTTTGAAAAAGTCAACGTGGGCCATACGTCTTTGATAGTCTTCTTTCGTAAAATGAACTTGTAGGGACGTCCCTGTCGTTCCACCGGTCCGTCCAAGAATGTCTGTTTTGATGTTCGAATGGATGTCTGGATTTTTACGAACTGTTTCTTTTTCGAGGATCGGGATGCGCTTCAACTCTTCCATCGATTGGAGGGGAAGAACAATCTCGTTTTCTTCAAACAGTTTTTGATAATATGCATTGTTCGTCGCACAAAATTCGAGAAACGCATTGAGTCGCTTCAATTGATCGGCTGCAACGACTGCCCCATCTTTGGGACGATTGGCTAAAACGACTAACTCACGCTCATATGTGCGTCCGTACCGTTCTTGCCATAGTTTCATTCCATACAATGTCGTCATCCATTGTTGTAATCGAATCGGTGATTTCATGTATAAATCACGAAGCGCAAACCCTGCCATGGTGTAGTCTCCTCTCGCTAAGTGTAGAGTCGTTTCACGACTCGGACTTTTCCGTTCTTTTCTTTCTTGATGCTTTTCACATCTCGTAAAAGAACTTTCATTCGTGAAGTAAACAGACGCTCGACTTCTTTTTGGAGCGCGACTTCATGTTCAGGCTCAAATCGTGCTTCATCCTTCACGTACAGCATCTCAATTTCGTCTATTTTGTGTTGCAACACTTGAATCTGAATAATAGAGTTCGGCAGCACGCCGACCGCTGCGGTCAAATCTCCTTCAAACACCTTATAGCCTTCCGGCGTCTCAACATAGTTCATTTGACGACCATCGATTGACTCGATAATGGTGTCCTGTCGACCACATGGACACATCGCTTCACTGAGGGTCATCCGATCGCCAATGCGGTAGCGAATCAGCGGTGTTCCGTGCGTCGTGAAACTGGTGACGAGCGCCTCTCCAAATGCATCCGTCTCGATGATTCCCATCTCAGGGCGTAAGTGCATCTTCCCGCACTCACACTCCGTAACGATAGGAGCCCCTTCCGAAGAAGCATATTGATCGTAAACCGGCGCTTGGAACATCTCTTCTAACAACAAGCGTCCGGATGGTGTGAGCGTCTCCGAGGTCGGAAATAAAGCCACCGGTCGGAACGATAATGTCTTTTGATGGGTTTTCAAATATTTTGCGATTTCAATCATATCGGAAGGTGAACCGTCGAGTGCGGCCGGTTGAAATTCGTTCAACGAATCGATGTAGTATGGAATCGTCGTCGGATTCGAATGCACGACCGAGTAGAGCATTTGCTTCATCGGGGCGTTGTATCGCCAATACACCGCATTCTTTTGATTACCTGGACAAATCATCCGCCCTGTAAAACTAGCTCGCTTCATCCCACGGCGAAAACCATGTTGTTCTTTAAAAAAATCGAGATGCGCCATTCGCATTTGATAATCGTATTCGGTGAAACGAACCTGAATCGATTTCCCCGTCGTCCCGCCCGTCATGCCGATGATCGGGGCATGAAGGTTAGAAAAGATGGTCTCATCCGTTCGAAGCGTCTCTTTCTCCAAAGGAGGAATCCGCTTAAAGTCTTCTAAGCTCTTTAAGGGTAAGGTAATCCCGTGTTTTTTGAAGAGTCGTTGATAGTACACGTTGTGTTGATTACAAAACTGTAGAAACTGGTTCAAGTGATTGAGTTTTGCATCAGGTGACGCTTCATTTGGAGCACGTCTCAGTCGCTCCAATTCCTGCTCATAGTACTGACCGTATCGCTCCCGATATAACTTGATTCCATATAAGGAAACCAGCCAATTTTGGAGTCGAATCGGTGAGTGTGCATAAATCCGATCCTGTAAAATCCCCATTACTCGATGCCCTCCTTCAACACTTGATGATAGGCGATGTACCAGTCGATAAACGCGTTTACGCCATCGCGAATCGACGTCTGTGGTTGAAAGTCAATCGATTCATACAAAGAGGAGGAGTCTGCAAAACTCGCGGGTACATCACCCGCCTGGAGTGGTAACAAGCTGAGGATGGCTTTCTTTCCGACTCGCTCTTCGATGGTCCGAATAAAATCCATCAAGGATACCGGTTGCTGATTTCCAATGTTATAGACACGAAACGGAACGTCACTCCGATCCGGTAGAGGATGTTCATAATCAAACTCCTCGTCTGCCATCGGTGCGATATCCATAAGTCGAACAATCGACTCGATGATGTCGTCGATGTATGTGAAATCTCGTTCCATCTCACCGTAGTTGTAGACGTCGATTGGCTCGCCTTTTAAAATCGCCTCCGTAAATTTGTAAAGTGCCATATCGGGACGCCCCCATGGCCCATAGACGCTAAAGAATCGCAACCCCGTCGTTTTTAGACCGAACAAATGGCTGTACGTATGAGCCATCAACTCATTTGCCTTCTTCGAAGCCGCATACAAGGATAGCGGATGATCGACCGGGTGTTGTTCGGAAAATGGCATCGCCTGATTTGATCCGTAAACCGAGCTAGATGAGGCATAAATCAATTGCTCTACTGGATAGAAGCGACAAGCCTCCAAGATGTTCAAGAAACCAACGATATTGGATTGAATATAAGCATCTGGATTTTCTAGACTGTAGCGTACACCGGCCTGAGCCGCCAAATTGACCACGACTTGGGGTTGGTTTTTTTCGAAGACACGCGTGATTGCCATCTTATTTTCGAGGGCATCACGATAGAGTTTGAAACGAGGATGCGTCAACACATGAAGTCTTGATTCTTTTAATCTCGGATCGTAATAATCATTGACCACATCGATCCCGATGACATGATGTCCTTCTTTTAGCAACCGTCGAGCTAGATGAAAACCAATGAACCCGGCCACTCCGGTCACGAGAACTGTTTTTTTCATAACGACTTCCTCCTTTGCGTTGACTCGTTGACTCGCATGCGTACCGGTTCGATTTGTGGCGCAAAAATACTTTCCATCACTTCTTCTGGCAGTTCGTTGTTTGCGACAAACAACAAGAAAGAAGTGAGTCCATTCGATTGATCGAGTAGATATTCAATCGTTTTCAAAATCGGATCAACCGATTTAAAGGGTCTTGTACAACCGACGAAAATCTTTTCATATACTTGATTCGTATGTTCGCTCGTTGCGAGCAGTTCTTCGAACAGCTTCTCACCAGGACGAATGCCACTGAAATGAATCGGGATTTGTTCGAGGGTGAAACCGCTCAGTGTAATCATCCGTTTCGCCAAGTCCACAATTTTGACGGGATTCCCCATATCTAGTACGAACACTTCGCCCCCATTTGCGCGCACGCTCGCTTGAATGACGAGGCGACTCGCTTCCGGGATGGTCATAAAGTATCGGGTCATCTCTGGATGCGTCACCGTAATCGGTCCGCCCCGTTGAATTTGTTCTTTAAAGAGCGGAACGACGGAGCCACGACTTCCTAAGACGTTGCCGAAACGAACGACCGAGAATGTCGTTTCGCTGTGGCGAGCCTGCTGTTGGACGATCATTTCTGCTACTCGTTTCGTTGCACCCATCACGTTTGTTGGATTGACCGCCTTATCTGTAGAGATCATGACGAAGCGCTTCACTTCAAAGAAATCGGCGGCTTCGACCATGTTCTTCGTTCCGTATATATTGTTTTTCACAGCCTCTCTCGGGTTGTCTTCCATGAGCGGAACGTGCTTATGGGCTGCCGCATGATAGACGACGTCCGGTCGATACTGATCAAACACTTCCGTCACCCGTGCCCGGTCTTGGACGTCACCGATGACAGGACAAATCTCTGTATCAGATCCGAGTAAGCGGAGTTCCCGATCGATTGCATATATGCTATTCTCGCCATGTCCAAACAGGATCAGTTTGCCAGGATTGAATTTCATCAATTGACGACAAAGCTCTGAGCCAATCGACCCTCCCGCACCCGAGATGAAAATGGTCAATCCACTCAACGTCTGAGAGATTTCCGAAACGTCGAGCTGAACTGGTTCACGGCCGAGCAAATCTTCGATGGCCACTTCTCGAATCTCATTTAATGACACCTTTCCGGATGCGAGTTCCGCAAGCATCGGCAGTGCATGAGATTCGACGCCTGTCTTTTCGATTCGTTTCAATAGTTGGACTCGATCTCCATATGGAAGAGAAGGAATGGCCAACACGACCACTTCGATATTCAATTCTTCAATTTTTCGTTCCAGTAAATCGATTGAACCGATGACCGGTGTCCCGTGAATGTAGAGACGGTGAAGCATTGGATTATCATCCAACACCCCGACCACATGTAGCACATTCGTTCGATGTTCTTTCAGTTCTTTAATGATTTTTTGACCCGATTCGCCACCACCGATGACCAAGGTAGCTTTTCCATTCGACACCGGTGCGTGAAATTGGAAAAACGATCGTGTCCTAGCGACGAGTCGGATAAATAACATGCCGTTAAATGCGAGTAAGCTTTGAATAAAAATCGCTTGATAGGAAAAGCCATCCAATAATACGTATGATGCGAATAAGACGAACGTGTCACTCATGACCAACACAATCGCCAGTAATTGCAACTCACGCATCGATCCGTATCGCCAGTCGATTCGGTATACCCGAGTCACCCATCCTAAAATGAGAAGAACGAGCGTCTTCAATCCGAGGATCGTGATCAAATCTAGCGGGTCAGACGTTACCGTCGGATCATTCGCAAAGAATAGGTCAAACGTCACAAAAATCGCGAGCCCTGCAATCGTGATATCGAGTAACATCAAGAGCGCATTTTTTCGATCAATGGGAGACCGAACAGTTGGAGTACTCATCCTTTCACCACCTTCCATCCCAATCAGCTTCGAGTTGATGCTAGATAAGTACCCGTTCAAGATTCACAATCCAAAAGAAAAGAATAGCTTTTTGATACGAATGACATTTCGTCATGAAACGGTTTAACAAATGTGTAATGAGTTTTTACTTTCTTTTGTGAATATTTTTAATTTATATGGGTATTATGGGAAGTAGAAGGTAGGACATTTGGATTATTTTCACTTTGAGATTTTGCGAATGTCGCATTCTCCCAAAGTAGTCAATCGATTCAGGTTCCTCCCTTTTCATATCTCGTCACCGGACACATATTCTAGCTTTCCTTCAGGACCACCATTGTTTAACCACACCATGACCTTTGAAGCCACGACTTGCTTCTGAAAAGGAGAGACATCACGATGAAACGATGGACAGAGCAACAGATCCTCTCATGCCTAAGACAAGCAGCGAATGAACTTGAAGAATTTGACACAAAACAGTACACACTATGGGCCCGAAACAAAGACGTCCCCTCCCTATCGACCGTGATTTACAAATTTGGTTCTTGGCGGGAAGCCGTTCAAGCGGCGGAGATTAAGATGTTGTATCGTTATTATTCAGATGAAGATATTTTGACCGCACTGATTGAGGCATCAGAAGAACTTGAACTCTTCACGAGCCAAACGTATCGTGCCTGGGCAAAAATCTCGCAAGCCCCTTCTTTGACGCTGATCAGCAGCCGGTTCGGTTCGTGGTCGAATGCGTTACGTGAAGCCAAGCTTCAAACGACAACGGTACGGAACAATGAAGAACGGATCATTCAAGCCTTGATTGAAGCCTCCGAAAAGTTAGAGCGTCTCACGTCCCAACATTACGCCGTTTGGGCACAGGAAAAAGGCTATCCGACGGTAGCGACAATCGCTCGCAAATACGGATCATGGAGCTATGCGCTATTTGTCTTGGATATCGCTCCTCCGAAACGTAAATGGGATGAGGAAGATGTCATTGATGCCTTGCAGTTAGCCAAAACAGAGCTACCACATTTTAGTATCCTCCACTACCGGAAATGGGCCGAAGGTCGAAATGTTCCAAGTACATCGACAATCAATGCCTTATTCGGAAGCTGGACGGCTGCTTTAAAATGTATGGAGGAACAAAAAGTAAAACAGTAATCCATACAGATGAACTCATACAAAAAGCGCCGACTCTTTTCGAGTCGACGCTTTTTTCATGTGACGATCGCAATGTATAGCGGGATTCCAACTAACAGGTTGAACGGGAACGTGACAGCTAGCGAAAGGGTCAAATAAAATGATGGTTTCGCTTCTGGGACCGAGGCTTGTAACATGGCGGGAGCGGCGATATACGATCCACTCGCTGCGAGTGTCATCAAGAGAATCGTTCCTCCGTCAGATAAATTGGCGATTCCCGCTGCAATAAAGCCGACAAGCGCCCCGACTAACGGAAACACCATCCCCATCATCATAAATTTCAGTCCATATGACGGGACCGTTTTCAATTGCTGTCCGACTTTTACCCCTAGACCTAATAAGAAAAGGAGTAACACGCCTGGGAACAAGTCGACGAAAAATGGTTTGAGCGGTGTGGCGTCTGGTGTCACCAGTCCAACAATCAGACCTGCAAACATCAAGAGGATGCTTTTCGAGAACAAACTCTCCCGTAGCACAGATAGAGAGTTCGCCTTCCCTGACGTAGCCGTGATTCCCATCACGTGTGTCTGATTATATAGGAGCAACGCCACAATCAGACCGGGGATTTCAAGGACGACGACCAATGTCGTCATGAACGGTTCATATGCAATCCCGAGACGTTCGAGCTGTGTCGACGCGGCCACATAGGTGACGAGTGACACCGATCCGAACGTCGCAGCCATGGCAATTCGCTCGGGGAATGAGAATTTGAACATTCCTCCGACATAGAACGCGAGAAGCGGTAGCAAAATCCCAATCAACAGCGTCACGGTCAGCGGTAATGCGATGTCTTCAAAAGATACCGAGGCGAGTCCCATACCTCCCTTCAGTCCGATAGCAAGCAGTAAGTAAATATTGAGCGTCGTACTCAATGAATCCGGGATCTTTAAGTTTGATTTTCCGACCGCGGCGATAACGCCCGTCACAAACAGTAGTACCGGGGCGCTCGTCAATAAAAATAAAAACAATTCCATACATCTTCCTCCTTGGCGACAAAAAAGCGCACACCTAAAGAAGGCGTGCGCTGTATGCCGACGGCTCGAATGATCGCTCCGTCAGGCCGACAACTGTCGGTTTATTGAATTGGTCAGTAGCTCCGTCATAAGATTTCGAAAGCACGCTTCATCATGACTCGTCCAGTCGCTCCTATATACGTCTCTGCCTTTCATTTTAAGAAGGTGGCGTTTCATTGTCAATCGGTTTGATCCCAAGGGGCATCTAGACGAAACACGATGAGACGCTCCCCTGTTTTCGTACTGATGTCCGTATGGAGCGAGATAATCGAACGACCGAGTACTTGTTCGACAATTGTTTCGAGTTGACTCCGCCCTGATTCGACGAGATTGTTGCGATATTTCTTCAATTGCTCGCGACCTGACGACTTAGTAGCCAAGTCATACTCGGCCGGCGTCAACACGCCTTGGAGTGTGACGATGGCGAGGTCTCGAAGCAGGTCTGCCTTACACGTCAATGACCCGCGACCCAAATATTCTTTTTCCCATTGGGTAATCCGAGCGCTCAGTTCCATTTCCAGCTGACCCTTTTTCCGCATTTACTTCACGAATCCAATCATCATCTCACGAAGAATCTTAGCTGCTGCGATGGCAGTCATATCTGACTGATCGTATGCCGGTGACACTTCGACAAGGTCTGCACCGATGATGTCGAGGTCTGCGTTTGCAATGGCATGTACCGCTTCGAGCAATTCTTTCGTTGAGATGCCACCGATTTCTTGCGTCCCTGTCCCTGGTGCCGCTGACGGGTCGAGGACGTCGATGTCGATGGTGACGTATACTTTTTTACCAGCGAGTGTCGGTAAGACACGCTTGAGTGGTTCGATCACTTCAAATTGATGCATGTTGTAGCCGACTTCACGAGCCCACTCAAACTCTTCTTTCATCCCTGAACGGATTCCGAACGAATAGCAGTTCGATGGTCCGATCAAGTTTGCCGCTTTTTTGAGCGGAGTCGAGTGTGAGAGCGGCTCGCCTTCATACTCATCTCGAAGGTCCGTGTGCGCATCCAAGTGGAGGATAACAAAGTCGTTGCCGTACACGTCGTGCATCGCTTTGATGATCGGCCATGTGACAAGGTGTTCGCCACCCATGCCGAGTGGGAACTTACCTGCTTTGACGACATCTTTGACGAACGCCTCGATCATATCGAGCGACTTCGGTGCGTTCCCGAATGGAAGCGGGATATCGCCTGCATCGTACACCGCGGCATCAGCCAAGTCACCGTCTAAATACGGGCTGTATTCCTCGAGTCCAATCGATACTTCACGAATCCGGTTCGGACCGAAACGCGAACCTGGACGGAAGCTGACTGTCCAGTCCATCGGCATCCCGTAAAGAACCGTCTTCGCCTCTGTCACCTCTGGGAGGCTGGCGATAAACACTTTACCTGAGTAGGCTTCATCGAAACGCTTAATCATTTTGTTAAGTCCTCCACGAATTTCGGAAGAACGAACGCTGCATTGTGAAGCTTCGGCGTATAGTACTTCGTTTCGATGTCATGGAAACGCTCCGCTGATACTTGTTCCGGATCGTATTTCTTCGAACCGATTGTGAACGTCCACATGCCGCTCGGGTACGTCGGTACGTTTGCTGTGTACAATTTCGTGATTGGGAAGATTTCCTTCACGTCACGTTGAACCGTTTGGATGAGTTCTGGTGTGAACCATGGGTTATCCGTTTGAGCCACAAAGATTCCATCCTCTTTGAGCGCTTTTGAAATCCCTGCATAGAACCCTTTTGTGAAGAGGTTGGCTGCTGGTCCGACCGGTTCAGTCGAGTCGACCATAATGACGTCGTACTCGTTTTCTGACTTCGCGATATGCATGAATCCGTCACCAACGATGACTTCAACACGCGGGTTATCAAGCTCACCCGCAATATTTGGTAAGTATTTCTTCGAATATTCAATAACTTTCCCGTCGATATCTACGAGAACCGCTTTTTCTACTGATGGGTGTTTCATAATTTCACGGATGACACCGCCGTCTCCCCCACCGACTACGAGCACATGCTTCGGATTCGGGTGTGTAAAGAGTGGGACGTGTGCGACCATCTCGTGATAGACGAATTCGTCCTTATCCGTCGTCATGACCATCCCGTCAAGTAACAACATCGTTCCGAACTCGTCCGTTTCGACCATCTCTAGTCGTTGAAACTCCGTTTGTTCGCTCTCATAAACGTGGTTTACACGGAACGTAATCCCGTAATCTTCTGTTTGGTGCTCCGTAAACCATAATTTTAATTTTTGGTCCATCGATAGAACCCCTTTCTGTTCAAAAAGTTGTTCGTATGCGAGTGGCGTTTTGAGGCGCTTCTTAATCATACGATAGGAAGTATACAAAACCTGTACCCATTTTGCACGATTTTTTTGATGAATGTCTCCGGAATGTGAGTTTTTTGTGAGATACGACCGATATACTGAATGAACCAATTCTGTATCGAAAGGTGGAATAGTATGTGGTCACCCTGCGCTTCTTGTAACACAACGATTCCTTTGATTGCTCAAGGGACACTCGTCACAACATTCAAGGAATACCCTTATAAATCATTTGAAGAACTCGATACGCTCCTTCTGCAGGCGGAGGGAACGGTATACTGTGTCGATCCTGCATCGAACGGTCAGACCCCGCCGCTTGAGGTCGAAGTTTTAAAGGATCAGCTTGCCAATCGGCACATCATTGAACAGATTCAGCATGGCACGTTCGAGAGTCACCTCCAGCCAATCATCTTCCTCGATTCTACGGAAACATTCGGGTACGAGGCACTCCTCCGTAGCGGCGCCAACATCTCGCCCTATGATTTATTCCGGACGGCAAATCGTTTCGGTCTTCATTCGAAGCTCGATCAACGCGCCCGCGCGGAAGCAATCAAAGCGACATTTGAAGCCGTCGCCCCTCACCAAAAGACATTCATCAACTTCTTACCCTCGACGATTTACAACCCGGACTATTGTCTCCAGCACACGTTCGATATCATCGACCGATATGACCTCAGCCCGGACCGTTTTATCTTTGAGGTCGTAGAGACGGAGAAGGTACATGACGTCGACCATCTCCAACACGTGTTTTCAACATATAAAAAGCGGGGGATGAAAGTCGCGCTAGACGATGTCGGGGCAGGCTTCTCAACCATCGACATGTTGAAGCGACTCGAACCGGACTATGTCAAAATTGACCGTTCCTATATCTCGTTTTGTGATGAAGACGCTGAAAAACGCGCTTTCCTAAGACAAGTGCGTGCGTTAACCCACTCGATGGGGATCACTCTTCTTGCTGAAGGCGTAGAACGTATGGAAGAGGCAGATGTCTGTCGTGAGCTCGGATTCGATTTAGCGCAAGGATATTTCTTCGGAAAACCGGCTCCTGCTAATCAATACAAGATTGAAATCGCATAAGTCATCACGTTCAAAAGCACAGGAATCGACCTCGTCGACATCCGGTGCTTTTCTTTTTTAGTCACAGAAATTGTGTCGCCCTCCCCTTGTGGTTTCATCTACTTTTAGGTTTCATTCAGAGATGTTCAGGAGATAGCATATTATAGAAGGTTGACGGGAGCGAAAGAGGTGGATATGTAGATGAAGTCATGGATTGTCAGTGGCTATGCAATCGTACTAGGAATCATCATCGGTTTAGTAAGTTGGCTTTTCTTGTCCGTCGTTTATAAAGGGATTCACGTTGTATGGCATACGGTACCTGAGCAATTTGATATTCCGTTTTATCTGTTTCTCGTACCGGTCATCGCTGGTGTAAGCATCGGTCTGTTGCAACGTCGGTATGGGCAAATGCCTCGTCTCATGCCAGAAGTGATGGAAGAACGAAAAGATACCGGTCGTATCGACTATCGCTTGATTGGATTCACAACATTGACCGCCCTCCTCGTTCTCATCGGAGGTGCAAGCCTCGGTCCTGAGGCCGCGCTCGTCGGCATCGTCGGCGGACTCACGACATGGTTCTCCGAGCGAATCCGCTATGTTCGTCAAGAGTTAGGTGAATTACAAGAAGTCGGTCATGCCGTCGTGCTCGGGATTGTCTTCAACGCGCCACTATTTGGTGCGATTGCTGCTGAGGAGAACGAGCAGAAGAAACAACCGATGCTAAATCTGCTGGCGACACTCGCTGGGATTGGAACGTTTTATTTATTGAACCAACTGGACGAGCGTCCACCATTCATTATCAAATTTCCGGAGATGGAAACGATTCAACTCAATTGGACCGTCATCTTGATCGTCCTGAGCGGCATTCTTCTCGGCTGGCTTTACTTAATCAGTGAGCATGCCATGATGCAACTCTTTTCGAACGTCCCCATCTTGTTGCTAACCACGCTCGGTGGAGTCGGAATCGGTGGGATGGCGCTCTTGTACCCGGACCTTCTCTTCTCCGGAGAAGAAACCATCCTTGAGTATATCGACGAGTGGCGTCTGATTCCGCTCTACACCCTTCTTTTGTTTAGTGTACTGAAACTGCTCTTTACCGCATTCTGTTTAGCGACCGGTTGGCGTGGCGGGCACATCTATCCTCTTCTTTTTTCTTCATTCACGCTCGGTTACTTTTTCAGTTTACTGTTTGACATCGATATGACGTTTTCCGTCGTCTTGACGACGAGCGCCTTACTCGCGACGGCGATGCGACAACCGCTGGCCATCATCGTATTACTCGTTCTCTTTTTCCCGCCGAATAGTTGGCTCTATGTATTCGCAGTCGTTGCGATCGTTTCAAAAATTCCGCTCCCTTCGTTCATTCACGCGCCAACGAAACCTTGATTTTAGATATGAAAAAAAGGGTAAGAGATGAATAGTTATGCACTCTCTCGAAAGGAGGAACGGTTGTGAGCGAATATGAAATGGCCATTGAAAACCTAATTGACGCAGTTAGCTCGGATTGGATTAGCATCATTTTAGCTATTTTAGTCTTAATTATGGGGATTGTCGTCTTCATCTATGTCATCATGACAATCGTCGACATGTTTTTATCCAAGGATATCGTCTGGGGAATCGTTGAAGTCATCGCTCTATTCGTGGGACTGGCAGTGCTTTTGTCCGTCTTCTACTATTGGAATCGGAATCGGGTCAAAGCACAGTTTGGTCTCTTCCTCGTCTTGTTCTCTCTCGCAGTGAATGTGTACTTCTTCGTTCGTTATGCGGACGAAATCAACGCTGTCTTGAACAGCGTGTACTAGAAAAACGAGGGGGCATCTCCCCTCGTTTTCATCGTTACTGGAAAGGTGGTGTTTCGCTTGAAACGTCGCGTGATTCAACTGATCATCATGGTCATCAGTGTCATCTTGCTTATCGGTCTTTTGTTTTGGCTTGATGTCCTCATACCCGTACTAATCGGGATTGCCATCGTCGCACCGCTCGTCGTCGGATGGCAGATTTTATTTGACCAAGTACAACCTCAAGGAAAGCTCGCCTGGTTACTGACCGTCTTCTTTATTCCGTTCATCGGCGTCTTGGCATGGGTCATGTTCGGACGCACTCCCCGCCGTCATCGACGCTTCAAACGGACGTCATCAGAGATTCGGATGCTACGGCAAGCAATCGAAAGTGAGAAAATCGAGACCTCACCTGACGTCGTGTCCTCTTTTCCGTTGACACGGACACTCGAAAAACTAGGGGCCACGGGTGCGGACGCTCATACCTCGACTAAACTGCTCGTCAACGGGGAAGAAAAATTCGATGCATTGTTAGACGCCATCAACTCTGCAACCGATCACATCCACATCCAATACTATCTCTTTCGGACGGATGACATTTCGTTAAAAATTAGAGACGCCCTTATCCAAAAATCGAATGAAAATGTCATTGTCCGCTTTCTGTATGACGGGCTTGGCAGTCAAGAAATCGGGGAAGAGTTCATCCAACCGTTACGGGAGTCCCGTGTCCACGTTCAGGCGTTTGACCCTGTCTTACATCCATACCTCGTGTTTAACGCCAACTTCCGCAACCATCAAAAACTGATTGTCGTGGATGGGCGAATCGCGTTAACAGGCGGGTTGAACGTCGGGGATGAATATCTTGGGAAGAATGATAAACTCGGTTTCTGGCGTGACACCCACCTCCGTCTCGAAGGTCCGCTCGTCCGAGAATTACAGCAGCTCTTTGTCGAGAACTGGCTATACGCAGGACAAGGGACGAGTGATGAGACGTGGGATCTGTTCGCAGATGAAAAGCACCTCTCTCAGTACTTTGTCAATGAACCAAAAGGGCAAAACGGAGCGACACAACTACTTGTCACATCACCTGGTAAAGACGTCACGATTCGCGATGGACTCATGCGTCTGTTGACGGATGCCAAAGAATCAATTTGGCTCACCACCCCATACCTCGTCCCTCCACCTGAATTGTTGGCGATTCTCGAAGTCGCAGGTCGTAGCGGCATCGATGTCCGAATCGTCGTACCGGGCAAAGGAGACGAATGGTTCAGCTTTCATGCGACCGAGTATTATTTTGAACAACTGTTGAAGCGCAATATCAAAATTTATAAATACAACCGCCATTTCATCCATGCGAAAACGCTCCTGATTGATGGTAAAGTTGCCCTCGTCGGATCAGCCAACTTCGACTTTCGTAGTATGTTTCTCAACCACGAGATGATGATTGCCCAATTCGATACTACATCCATTCAAGAACTGCACGAGGCATTTCTAAAGGACTTTGATGAATCCATTTTAATCGATTGGACCATGCTGCGGAAAAAGACGACCGGCAAACGTTTCGTCGAAGCGTTTTGTCACATTTTCTCGCCACTTCTTTGACGCATTCGCCACACAAGATACGTCATGGCGACGACGCCAACTAAAAACAGCTGCCATCCAATCGTCAACTGCATCGCTGCCGTCACCGCCAGTCCTTCCATGACCAAGGCAGGAATCTTTCCGATTGTACTTGCGACAGCGAACGAGGCGAGCGTCATGCGACTGAACGCCGCTGATAACGTGACGAGACCAGAAGGAACGAATGGCATAAGACGCATCCCGAGGACGAGAAACCAAGCCTCAGCTCCTTCGGACTCCCGAAGCCGTTGAAATCGACTTCCATTTGGGGAAACATAACGGTGTAACGCCTTCCGATAAAGGATGAAACTCACGATAGCGCCAACTGCCTCTCCGACAATCGATACGAGGATACCCGGCACGAGACCGAGGACACTCACATTGATGGCTGTTAGAAAAGCACTCGGGAGGACACCGGCGACCGCAATCACACTATTCAATAAAATACTGATAATCAAAAATAAAGGGAGCGGGAGCAGTTCCCATTCCATAATCATCACTCTTTCTCTTCACAAAATAAGGACCATGACATGTCGTCATGGTCCTTCACTATATCATAGCGATGATGAAGAAGTCGCACCTGCTTCATCCCACGAGTCTTCGTCGACTGGTGGTAGATGTTTTTCTTCCAATTTCGAAACGACAACCGCACATGCCGCATCCCCCGTGATGTTGACAGATGTGTGAAGCATATCGAGAATACGGTCGACCCCGATAATGAGGGCGATTCCCTCTACCGGTAAGTTGACTGACTGAAGGACGAGCGCAAGCATGACAAGTCCGACTCCCGGTACACCCGCTGTACCGATCGAAGCGAGGACCGCCGTGATGACGACTGTCAACAACTCAGTCATCGTTAGATCAGCTGCAAACACTTGCGCGATGAAAATCGTCGCAACCCCTTGCATGATTGCCGTTCCGTCCATGTTGACCGTTGCTCCGAGTGGCTGTACGAACGACGAAATCGAACGCGGCACACCGAGTTTTTTCTGTGCGACTTCCATCGATACTGGAAGCGTCGCGTTTGACGAAGAGGTCGAGAACGCGAACGTCATCGCCTCATAGAAGTTCTTGAAGAAGAACACTGGGCTCATCTTCCCGATGAAGTAAACCGCTGCCCCGTAGACAATCGTTGCATGTAAGAATAACGTCAAGACAACGGCAATCATATACCATGCCATAGCGACAACCGCGTCGAGACCGATGCCTCCGATTGCCGAAGCAATCAATGCGAATGCGCCGTATGGAGCGAGCTTCATCACAAGATGAATCAAGTACATCATGATGCGATCGCCTTGTTTGACGAATTGACGCCACGTCTTCGCCTTGTCCCCGAGTGCAATCAGCGCAAACCCAATCAATGCCGCAAAGACGATGATTTGAAGCATGTTTCCTTCAGCGAGCGCCGTAATCGGATTCGTTGGAATCATATTGACGAATGTCTGTACGATATTAGACGATTCCTCGGTCGCTGTCGATTCAAATTCAAGACCTGTCGTTTGGAAGTCCCCACGCTCCCCTGGCTGTAAGACGGATGCAACACCCATCGCTAACATGATTGCGAGCGCTGTCGTCGCTAAGAAGAACAGAATCGACTTCGACCCGACTCGACCTAGTTCTTTCGGGTCCCCGAGACCCATGACGCCTAAAATAATTGAGAAGAAGACAATCGGTACGACTAACATTTTAATTAAATTCAAAAAAATCGTTCCGACCGGAGATAAAATATACGGATTCACAATCTCATAAACATTATCCGGCAAGCCCGCCAATCCGAGACCAACAACAACACCTAGCGCGAGACCGATTAAGATTTTTTTCGTTTCGCTCATCGTATCACCCTTTCTTTTTTTCACAATGTAGTCAGTATATCATAATACTGAATTTTCATACAATTACAACTGAATATCTCTTCAGTTACAAAATCTCTTGAAATTCCCAAAAACTTGAAACAAAAAAGATTGGAGACGAAAATTCGTCCAATCTTTTTACTCAGCGTCTAAACGCTCGAGCTCTGCATGAAGTTCAGTCGAGTTTGCCCAAATCTCAGGGCGATGTTCTTGTAAGAAGTTCGCTAAAACGTCGCGGGACGGAGCGTCCATCATGTCGATTAAAATCCGACCCTTTAACGATTTATCCATTTGATTAACGTGATACGGTAATAATTTATAACCCCGTCTCGCTTCCACGTCAACTAACATGTCACATGCCGCGACACCGCCATAATAAAAGCCTTCCGGTTTTCGACCGACCGTCACCCACACGATCCAATACGGTTTCCCGTTCGGTACCGCTTCCGGGTCCGTCAAAAACTTAATCCGTTTCTCGATGGCAGACTTGGCGTGCATCGCTCCCATATCGATTGTTGCAACGCCTTCTTCGACATCGATGATGACCGGAGACATGTTATTTAAACTAAGCGAACCGACACCAAAACCACCGTGTCCGTCCGTCGCATCGTCTGAAATAATATTAAAATTAATGTCTTTCATGTTCCACCCTCCCTCTCTACTGTACACAATGACATAGGATGGTGGCAATCCTGAGTCACACCCATTCGATTTGAAAGCGTCCCCCTGGACCGATCTGTTGGATTAATGAACGATCTTCTTCAATAATCCTTCCGATGACATTGACGCGCTCATCTGCCGGCAAATCCCGCTTCGTTATTTGCAGTTCCCCTGCATAACGACCGTAACGTTCATTGTCGATCGTGATACTGCCGAGCACTCGTTCTTCTGTATCTCGCGGTTGAATCAAATGGTCCCCAGGTCGTCCATACGCTCTCGATTCTACCGAACGGATGACGTCCCGGGCTGGGTCCATCCGATTCGTGTGACTGGTTATAAGCGAATCATCATGATTTCGTATAGTCGCTCGAAGAACGATGACGCCCTCGTCGTACTCCCGAAACTGTCGCATCGTCTGATTGGATATACAAGGATCCCCAATCAAGATTCGATCGACCGTCGCTTGTAAATCGATATAACACGCAAACGGAGATTGGTGGCGGTGCATCTCGAGTGTCGGTAATGTCTCATGAAGGGGGCCGCGTAACCGTTCATCTCCAGGGATGAATGCTTGTACCTTGATTCCTTTTGACCGGAGCCAAAGATTTTTTTCATCAAACCATGTACGGTCCAGCCCCGTTTCCGGACGAGGATAAAAATTATGCCACGCTTCTACGCGTTTTCGTTGTAATCCATACCGATGCATCTCTTCAAGCTCCGTTTCCGTGAGCGTACTCGCATTGAGGGCGACCTTCATATGTCGTGACAAATCTGCCACTTGTTTCGGTGTGACACCATAGTCAACACGTAACCCTGTGACGCCCCACTCCAACAGCGTATGCGCATCGTCCCAGGTCTTACCGAGTGCCTGTAGAGACGATGGGGCGATATCTGCCACGAGTTCCATCTTTAGACGCCTTGCCAACGTCCCTAACTGCTCGAGTCGTCCTGTATATAACGTCGAATCGTCTTCCGGAATATGGAGCGACGTGAAGATGCTTGTAAATCCGCTCTCTCGCATACGTTCGATCCAATCAATGGACGCAGACGTCAGTTCCTCACTTAAGTAAACCGAAATTCCTCTCATGTGAATCCACCTTTCCGAAAGTAGAGAAAAAGATGACTCGACTCGAGCCATCTTTGTTTGTCAAATTCCGTCCGCCATCTCTTCTTTGAAACCGAAGAAATAAGTGAACAGGAAGCCTGCCGTATATGAAATCAATAGTCCGGCAATGTACGTCAAATACATGCCATTATCAATCAATGGTGTGAGCGATAGACCGGAAACACCAACCCCGAGCGCCGCTGTCTTCATTGTCGCTTGGAAGGCACCACCGACCGCGGCCCCGAGACATGCCGTTAAGAATGGACGTCCGAGCGGAAGCGTGACCCCGTATAGGAGCGGCTCCCCGATTCCAAGGAAACCTACCGGAATGGCCCCTTTGATAATATTGCGAAGGCGTGGGTTGCGCGTCTTCACAAAGATGGCAAGCGCTGCACCGACTTGACCCGCCCCGGCCATCGCCAAGATTGGGAGAAGAGCCGTCGTTCCGACCGTGTTCAACAGTTCCAAATGGATTGGCGTCAAACCGTGATGCAATCCGACCATGACAAGCGGTAAGAAGAATCCGGCCAAGAGTGCCCCTGCGACAGGTCCCCCGAATTCAAGCGTCGCATTGATTCCTCGCATGATACCGTCTGACAATACGCCAGCTACCGGCATGATCGCATATAAAGCAGTAAATCCAACAATCAAGACTGTAAAGAGTGGTGTGAAAATAATATCAATAGATACCGGCATGAAGCGACGAATGTGCTTCTCGATATACGTCATGAGCCAACCGGCAAAAATAACACCGAATAATCCACCACGCCCGACGACGAGCGGCTCCCCATAAATGACGATGTCCGCAAGGAGCGGGTTGAACAGGATCCCCCCGGCAATCGCCCCGAGTACCGGCGTTCCTCCAAACTCTTTTGCCGTGTTCCAACCCACAAGGATGGCTAAGTACGCGAAGACCGTGCTACCGAGCACGAGTAGAATCTGCATCCACGTTTCCGTCCGGTCGACGCCGGCGTTGACGGCAAAGTTCGCTGCCCCGTTAATGATCCCCGATGCGACAAGTCCCGGAATGAGCGGAATGAAGATATTCCCGAGGCGGCGAAGGAATCGTTTGAACGGTGACTTTTGTTTTTCTTTCACCTTCTGGCGTTCAATCGCCGCACGCTCCTCTAACGTCAGGTTCGCATCAACTGACTCTTCCCCGATTGCGAGCCCTGTCTCATGACTCATATAATCCGCGACCCGATTCACAGTACCTGGACCGACGACGATTTGCAGCGTCTCATCATTGATGACACCCATGACCCCGTCGAACTTTTTCAATGCGTCAATCTCTGCCTTCGTCCCATCCTTCAGCGTCAGTCGAACACGTGTCATACAATGCGCGAGTTGACGGATGTTCTCTTTCCCCCCGACATGTGCGAGGATATCCCGTGCTAAAACCTCTTCTTTCTTCATCTCGATTTCCCCCTTATAGCGCCTCGCGTACGAATCCGTTCGCGCGCTCTAATCGTTTGACAGCCTCCTCATAAGAGACGTCCGCTAAAATCATGACGATCGCCGTTTTGACGTGCCCCTTGGATGAAGCAAAATAACGCGCGGCCATTTCCATGTCGACCCCTGTCGCTTCTGCAATCATCCGCTTGGCACGCACTTCTAGCTTTTCATTCGTCGGTTGCACATCAACCATCAAGTTTTGATACACTTTCCCTACTCCAATCATCGACGTCGTCGAAATCATGTTGAGGACAAGTTTCTGTGCTGTTCCCGCCTTCAATCTCGTTGAACCGGTCAGTACTTCCGGTCCCGTTTCCACTTCAATCGGGTAATCCGCATGTCGACTGATGACCGCATCGCGATTACATGAAATCGAAGCTGTTGTGGCACCGAGTTCCCGTGCATAATCGAGACCTCCGACCACATATGGTGTTCGACCGCTCGCTGCAATCCCCACGACCGTATCCTCTGCCGTCAAATGAAGCGCTTTCAAATCTGTGACTGCCAATTCCTTACTGTCTTCTGCTCCCTCAACGGCTTGAATGAGCGCGCGTTCGCCGCCGGCAATCAGTCCGATGACTTGATTAGGTGACACGCCAAACGTTGGCACACACTCCGCTGCGTCTAGAATTCCTAAACGTCCGCTCGTACCTGCACCGATATAAATCAAGCGACCGCCTTTACGAAAGGATGCGATGACTCGCTCCACGACTTGTGTGATGACCGGAAGTTGCTCTTGAATCACTTGAGGAACTTTATGATCCTCTGCATTCATAATCGTCAATCGTTCCTCAATCGACATCTCGTCCAGGTGCATCGTTTGTTCATTCCGTCTTTCTGTAGCCAATTTATCTAGCATCGCCACCATCCTTTCTTCTCTATGATTTCATCGTACTATATTGAAATTAAAAGTCAATTTATAATTTAATTTTTATGAAATTTAATTTCAAAGAGGATTCAAAGAAAAACTCACTCTGGACGAATGAGTCGTTTCTTCAAGACGTGCACACGTGTCCCTTTATTCGTGACCGAATCCTTTTCATACACGTATCCGTTCCGCTCCCAAAATCGGCGGGCTCTCTCATTGTGAGGAAGCACGCCTAACCGAAACTCCGTTTGATACGGGCGCATATATTGGTCTTCCAACTGTTCATACAGCGTCTGCGCCAGGCCTGTTCCATGGAGAGATTCCTCGACAACGAACAAACCAAGCCAAAGCGAGCCATCGATCGGATGTTTTTTCAAGAGGTCGGCGATTGCCACGATTTGCTCTTCTTCACGAAAAATCAGGCTAATGGTACCTTCTTCTTCAAAATCCGTCACGTTCTCGTCACGAAACATCTCGACTGTCTGTTCATTCAATCTTGCGAATGTGCGTTGATTCATCAAAAAGCGTTGCAATTCTTGACGATCTTCAGCCGTATAAGGTCGAATCATCGGCGTAGTTTCACCATCTCATCTCGAGCTTCTGCGTACCGATCAATCAAGCCTTCTCCCTTCCGGTGGAGGAGTCCCATATATAACGTATCGATAATCGTCAATTGTGTCATCCGTGAGGCGATACTGGCGATTCGGAAGTCACTCTCGACGTTCGGCGTACAGAGTCGAACGTCCGCTTCCCGGTAAAGCGGTGATTTGTCGAGGTTGGTGATGGCGATGACCGGAACACGTTTCTTTTTCGCAAATCGGACGAGCTCGAGCACATCTTTCGTTCGACCGGACGTGCTGATTGCGACGAATACATCAGACTTCCCTAAATGCGGAATCAGCGACAACATATAATGAAAATCGGGAGAGGTAGTGGCCGCATATCCCAGTTTCGTGAACTTATATTGCGCATCGATTGCCGCCGTCGAAGACCCACCGACCCCGTAAAAGATGACGCGGCTCGCACGAGCGAACAAGTCCACTGCATGTTCAAGTTCTCGTTTATCCATCGCTTCGGCGCACGCCTCGATTGCCGCCTTGTTCACATGGATGACTTTTTGGAACGAGTCATACGGCGTGTCTTTTTGCTGGAGGACGTTAAAGTCCGTCAGCGTCGTCTCCGTGACAGCCAAGTCTTTCACGAGCGCGAGCTTGAACGCTTTAAAACTATCAATCCCGACGACTCGTGCGAAACGAACGATACTCGCCTCGGACACATCCGTCTTTTGGGCAAGCTCTTTCGTCGTCATGTTTGGAATGAGCGTTGAATGGGACAAAATATAGTCGGCGATCTTCTTTTCGACCGCTGTCATATCCTCTTTCGCTAAATCAATTTTCGTAAGTAAGGATTCCATTTGGTCATCCCCTTCCTGCAACTGTTGTTCTTTTATGATAGCGGATTCCTTCCCCATATTCCAATCACCTAAAAAGATCGAGCGTACGCCCGATCTATAAGTTGTTCGTATTGAACGTGTCGCCTCCTTGAATCGATCCGTTCTCAAACCCTCTCTCGAACCACCGCATGCGTTGTTCCGACGTCCCATGCGTGAACGAGTCTGGCGTCACATATCCACGCGCCTGACGTTGCAGCGTGTCATCGCCAATCTGATGCGCGGCATTCATCGCTTCTTCCACGTCTCCCGCTTCAAGATACCCTAACCCTTGCGCGTGATGGGCCCATACGCCTGCATAGTAGTCCGCCTGCAACTCGAAGCGGACGAGATAGCGATTGAATTCGGTCTCGCTCATCTCGTTCCGAAGCGGCATGATTTCTTCTGTCGTCCCGAGAAGCGTTTGGACATGATGCCCGACCTCATGGGCGACAACATAAGCCATCGCGAAATCCCCTGGTGCATTGAAACGTTGACTCAATTCATCATAAAAACTCAAATCGATATATAGTTTTTGGTCGCCGGGACAATAGAAAGGACCCACAGCGGAGCCGGCAATACCACAAGCGGATTCAACCTGTCCGGAAAATAGGACGAGCGTAGGCTCTTCATAGGTCATCCCGTTTTCAGCGAAGATGTCTGTCCACACTTCTTCCGTATCCTTCAAGACGACCGCTACGAAGTCTGCCATCTCCTCTTCACGAGCCGTTCCCGTATACGTCCCCTCCGATTGAGGTTCCCCGATTCCGATGTTGTTGACGAGATCGGTCGGGCTTCCCCCATTCAATAATGTAAAGACGATGACGAGAATCAATCCGAGACCACCCCCGACCCCGGCAATCCCTTTTCCTCCGATGCTACGCCCACGTCGATCCTCGACGTTCCGGCTCTGTTGTCTTCCTTTCCACTTCATCCCGATTCCTCCTACATTCGCTCTGTCTTGTTTATTACCCCAAATTCGGTAAAAGTGAGCTCATGTTTCTCTGTAGATGAGAATTTTCTTTTCTAGAGGAAGGGGATTCTCTACAATGAAAGAGACTTCAGCAAAGGAGGAATGACCCATGCCTTATGTAACTGTAAAAATGCTCCCGGGCCGTACCGTGGAACAAAAACGCGCGTTAATCGAAAAGGTGACGGATGCCGTCTCCGAAACGACGAATGCGCCAAAAGAAAACATCACCGTCTTCATCGAAGAGATGGATGCGACACATTACGGACAAGCCGGTGTGATGCACGCAGATAAGAAGTAAGCGACGAACGGACTCCTGATATGGAGTCCGTTTTTTGTTCTAGTCTTCTCGGTTCACGTCGAACCGTTCACTCGGTACGGTCGGCTTAATCAAGTGACGTGTGGCTCGCCAGATGTGGTAGCCGATACGGTCGAGCCAGAGCAATACTTGTACTTTTTGTATCGTCTGGTCCATCTCCAATTGGTTCGCTGCCGTCTCTTCTAACATCTCCGAACGATGTGCTTTCCGATACTCCGCTAGTTGTTTTGAGGCCTGTTTCCACAGCTTCGAATCCTCTGGTGGCGTATGATGATTCAGTTGATTCACAAGGTCAAGCTCATGCAACACGAGTTCTCGTGCCGCTAAAAAGTCGGTGTCCCGAAGGGCGTGGACCGGTTCGACTTCTCGCAAGACATATAACCAGCGCTCCAGATGATCGATCGTATGCAAAAGGGATAGATGTTGCCCATAATCATTTTGCTTTCCTTCATCTTCAAGACGTATCGTGCTC
The DNA here is from genome assembly GCF_000023045.1 of Exiguobacterium sp. AT1b. Taxonomy (GTDB): domain Bacteria; phylum Bacillota; class Bacilli; order Exiguobacteriales; family Exiguobacteriaceae; genus Exiguobacterium. The sequence continues at coordinate 1,368,624 of NC_012673.1, forward strand.
AAAAAGACACGGACATCGCTCAACGTCTTGTCGACGAGCGTCAATTCATCTTCACGAAGACGTCCCTCACGGACGAGCAACTCGGTCTCGTTCCCTAAATAACGTTCGATTTCAAGTAAGGAACGTCGTGCCGCTTCAAGAGCAACGGTCGGGAGTTGTGACATGTTTTTATCGAGCAGACGTGTCAATTTTTCGGAGCGACTCGGAATCCACTTCAGTAATCGACGTGCGAATGTTTGATAAAATGGTAGGAATAAGATCACACCTAGTAGATGGAATGTCGTATGGAATAAGGCGAGACGTAATAAGTCGTTCCAGTTGAACCAATCGGCTACTCGATTGACGACCTCGAAGAGAACGGGGAACGTCAACCATCCGATGAGGACAATCGACACGTGGTAGATGGCATGCCCCAATACAATGCGTCGGGCTGACTTCCATCCTCCGATTGAACCGAGTGCCACGACGAGGCTCGTCCCCGCACTCTGACCGAGCACCAAATAAGCGGCTTGCGGGAGTGAAATCGCCGCCGTCGCGAGAGCCGTCATCGTTAACACGAGTCCAATCGTCGATGACTGAAGGACAGCGGTCATCATAAATCCGATTCCAATCAGAAGTGCCTGATGCAGAACGGTCATCTCACCGGCCGAGCCAAACGAGAACGTGACGACATCCCGCATCGCTTCTTGAAGTGTCCCAATCCCAACAAAAATCAAACCGATACTCACGAGCAACAGTCCCACACGGCGAAGGCGTGGACGAGAGAGACGAAACGCCATCCCGATTCCAATGAGCGGCAGAAACAACTGGCGCACGTCTAAGTTATAGCCGAGGATGGCAATGATCCATCCCGTCGTCGCACTTCCTACATTGGCTCCAATGACAAGAGGTAACGATTGCGTGAATGTCAGGAGCCCCGCGCTCACAAACCCAATCGTCATCAGTGTCGTCACCGAGGAAGATTGAAACAGGGTCGTCAGCATTGCGCCGAGAGTCGCCCCTGACAAAGAGCCGTCGGTGAATTGATTCAACCGATGACGCAATCGTGTTCCCGCCCATTTTTTGAGCGTATCTGTCAGTAACGTCATCCCGAGTAAAAAAATTCCGATTCCACCAATCAGTGTCGCAATCTCCATCGTGTCACGCCCCTTCGCGTGTTTAATCGTCCTTCAATGTCGATAAAATCCACGATTTTTCATTCGCATAATCTTTTAAATTCAATAACACATCTTCCGGATAATAAATTTTCTCGTCCGACTGCCTCGAGTTCAAAATGGATTGAACGAGCATCGAGACCTCTGAAATCTCTTTTCGCTCCCCGTCATTCATTTGTAGATAAATCCCCTCGTATTTGCCTTGCCCTTTATATAAATCGTATGGCAATTGACTCAATTGATCTTCAAGCAAATAGTATGTCGGTGGAAGCCCGATCGTCTCCATCGTCTGTCGCAAGCGCTCCATATAACGGACACGATTCGCTTCCGGGAAGTTCTTATATTTTAATAATCGGCGATTCACGAATCGGCTCGCCAAATCTGCCAAAATGGCATCGTCTTCTTCCATCCATTCTTGGAAATAGAAATAGACGACCGTCTCATCCAATTTCAAATATTGTTCGAGTGACATACCGGCGCGTTCAAAAATCGGCAAGAAGTGTTTCGGCGTCATGTTAAACTCATATCCACTCTCATAGAGTTCCTGTGCCCGCTCAAGAATCGCTTTCAAGAGAAGATCACTCGACCGTGTCGCCGGATGAAGGTACACTTGCCAATACATTTGATAGCGACGCATAATATAGTCTTCAATCGTATGCATCCCAGACTGCTTGACCACGACTTGGTCTTCATCTGGACGCAAGACGCGCAACATGCGTTCTAAATCAAACTTTCCATAACTGACACCCGCAAAGTGAGCGTCGCGTAACAAATAGTCCATCCGGTCGACATCAAGCTGTGAGCTGAGCATATTGACGATCAAGCGATTCGGATGCGTCTTATTGATGATCGAGGCCACTTCTTCCGCAAACCCGACCCCCATCTCAGATAAAACCCTATTTACTTCGGTTTCCCCTAAAATGATGCGCTCCGTCCATACTTCATGACGAACGGAAAAGACGTGTTCGAACGCGTGCGAGAATGGACCGTGTCCGACATCGTGCAAAAGCGCTGCTGCCAACAGTAATTCACGGTCGCGGTCGTCCCATTCTGGGTACTTTTGGAACTGATCGATTAACTGGCGTGCGATTTCATATACGCCGAGCGAGTGATGGAATCGCGTGTGCTCCGCGCCATGAAACGTCAAAAATGACGTTCCAAGTTGTTTGATGCGACGCAAACGCTGAAACTCTTTCGTATTGATCAGCTCCCAAATGAGGTGATCGTAAACATAAATATATCGATGTACCGGATCCTTGAATACTTTCGATCCGGATAGTTGTCCTCGAGACGAGTACATGACATGCCCTCCTACGTTTCGTTATGTTCTAGATTCGACTTCAAACGAATCGTTCCCTCCATGCTATAATGAGGAGGAAAATTTTTTGTGAAAAGGAATTAATGTATATGATCCATCCATTGTTACAACAACCGAGCTATCGCATCATCGATCAGTCGAGTCTTGGCACGATGTTTCAAGCGGAACAATCGTTCGCGACCGATGATACGTTATGTGCGTCAACGCAAGAACGAGGTGCCGTCTTGCGGGCATGGGTGCACACCGATACGATTGTACTCGGAATCCAGGATGCTCGGCTGCCTCATTTGAAAGAGGGAATTCGCTACCTGCATGAACAGGGATTCCGTCCCGTCGTCCGAAACTCAGGCGGATTAGCCGTCGTGCTAGACGATGACGTCCTCAACCTTTCTTTAATTTTACCAGAGAAGGACGGGATTCAAATCGACAGCGGCTATGAGGCTATGACCTCGCTCATCCAACACATGTTCCAAGACGTCACGAATGACATCGTCCCAGGTGAAGTCGTCGGCTCATACTGTCCTGGAAGTTTCGACTTGTCGATCGACGGCAAAAAGTTCGCTGGGATTTCGCAACGACGCGTCCGTGGCGGTGTCGCCGTTCAAATTTACTTGAGCGTAAGACAGAGCGGAAGCGCACGTGCTGAAATCATCCGTGACTTTTACGACCTTGCCATCCAAGGGGAAGAGACAAAGTTCACGTACCCAACCATTGTACCGGAAACGATGGCTTCACTTGAAGACTTGCTTGGGATCCCACTTACCGTACAAGACGTCCTCACTCGGGCCTACCGCGTTCTTTCCACTGTCAGTTTGCTCCAAAACGCGACATTAACGGCAGACGAGCAAACGATGTTTGCAAGTCAGCTCGAACGCATGTGGAAACGGAATGAGCCGTTACGCGACATTGAACAACAATTAACAGAGGAGTGATTCATCCAATGTTTAAACTGATCACAGACACCGGAGCCGATTTGACACACGATCAAATCATCGAATACGGTCTTGAGATTTTACCGCTCGGTGTCATCATCGACAACGAAGAATTTTTAGACGGCGAAACGATTCAACCGAAAGAAGTATACGATGCGATGCGTCAGGGTAAGACGCCAAAGACGTTCCAAATCGAGGCGTCACGAATCGAACACTGTTTCCGTCAGCATCTCGAGGCTGAAATCCCGTTCTTATATCTTGCTTTCTCCGGAGAACTCTCCGGTACATACCAAACCGCTGTAATGGTCGGCGAAATGTTGAAAGAGGAATACCCAGACAGTACATTCACGGTTCTCGATACACGGACCGCCTCTGTCGGACAGGCATTGTTCGTCAAAACGGTCGCAGCGTATAGCCAAGACCATACGTATGAAGAAACGGTCGAGTATGCCACTTCGCTCGTCGGCAAAGTCCGCCACTTGTTCACGGTCGAATCGCTCGAATATTTGATGCGGGGCGGACGTGTCTCGAAGGCGAGTGCTTTCATCGGAGACTTGTTGACGATTTTACCGTTATTGACGGTTGAGGACGGCAAGCTCGTCCCGATTGAAAAGGTACGCGGTCATAAAAAGGTCATGCGCCGGATGGTCGAATGGACAGTCGAATCGAAGTCGATCGTCGAGAACGGAGACCTCTTCATCGGTCATGGTGACGACCTAGAAAAAGCCGAACAGTTCGAGAAGATGGTCCGCGAACATCTCGAACCGGAGCACATCACGAAGACACTGGTCGGGTCTGCCATCGGTGCCCACACCGGTCCCGGTCTACTCGTCATCGCCTATTTCGAGGCATGAAAAAATGAGCTCTCCCGATTTTCGGGCGAGCTCATTTTCGTTTAGCGATTCCAGTTTTTAAATCCATCACCGAACTGCGCGTAATTTTCGTCTTGGAATACACCGTCCACAAATTTCGGTACATCTACCGGCAACTTCCCTTGTGGCTTCACTTCACCGAAGATGGCACGAATGCCTGCCGGTAAGTTCGGACCAGCCGACTTCAAGTTGCCCGCCTCCGAATCTGGACCGTTCGGATCGCCTTTGAATCCATAGATTAAGAGATGTGCGGGGGCATCCGGTTGAACGGCAATGTCGTATGGGTTGCGCAAACTGAGTAAAACCGATTGTTTCCCTGTCTCGTTTGCGTAACGGAACACCTCCGCCGGCACGTAATGATCAGCTGACGTCGGCTTCAGTTTGGCGCTGTTGTTCACGTTCGAACCGACGATGATATAGTCAGCCGCTTCGACTTGTTGCCGTAGTGCCGGATTTTGTTCTAGATGTGGGGTCGATGCTGAATAATTGGCCGTGATGACGTTCACGTCTTTCATATTCCCTGCATTCTTTTCTAGTGACTTGATCGTTTTCACCATGCTATCCGTTTGGTCTTTCGCTGGCGACAAGACGAGCACTGTGTCCCCTTTTTTCGGTTTAAATGGGAGTGTCTTCTTCTCGTTCTTCACGAGCGTGACAGCCGCTTCCGCGATTTCACGTTCCTTCGCTTTATGCTCCGCACTACCTACGACTGCGTTCGCTCCTGCGAGCTTTGTCTCGAGCGTCGTGGAGTCCATCGTTTCTCCCCAAATGCCACGCTCTGCTTTCAGTTTTAAAATACGTTCTACTGATTCATCGATGGTCGCCTCCGATAAACGTCCATCCTTCACTGCCGCAATGACTTCCTCAAAGATTGCCTCGAGTTTGATCACATCCGCCTCTGAGCGTAAAATCGTTGGCATGAGTGCGATGTCTACCCCTGCTTCAAACGTTTTGATGACCGCTTCTGCTTCCGTAAAGTTGTCTGCGATGGCTTGCATGTTGAGTGCGTCGGTCACCACGATTCCTTCATATCCGAGTTCCTCACGAAGCACTCCCGTGATGACATCGTCCGAAAGCGTCGCCGGGAGCGGGAACGTGCCGCGTTCCGATTCGACGACCTCGTCCTCGATTTGTGGCATCCCGATATGCGCCGTCATGATCATGTCAATCCCTTCCGTGATGGCGCGTTTGAACGGTAACAACTCGAGTCCGCGTAACTCGTCGAGTGATTTATCGACAATCGGCAACCCGTAGTGCGAGTCGACGGCCGTATCCCCATGACCTGGGAAATGTTTCGCCGTTGCGGCAACACCTTGATCTTGAATCCCTTGTGTCATCGCGGAACCAAGTTCACCGACTAGTTCAGGATCGCTCGAAAACGAACGGACGCCGATGACCGGATTCCCTGGATTGTTGTTGACGTCTAACACTGGTCCGAAGTTCACGTTTACCCCGAGTGCGTGCAATTCAGAACCGATGATTTCCCCTGCATCATAGGCATATTGACGGTTACGTGTGGCCCCGAGCGCCATATTCCCCGGTAGATTCGTTCCCGTCCCAAGGCGTGTCACAATCCCACCCTCTTGGTCGATCGTGACAAATAACGGGATATCATTGCTGGCATCTTGTTTCACGACTTCTTGCAAATCATGAACGAGTTTCGTCGTCTGTTCCGTCTCCTTCACGTTCTCCGCAAACAATATCACTCCACCGAGATCGAAACGATCGATGACACGCGCCACTTCCGGTGCAAGAGATGTATGGTTCGCCCCGTTCCATAATCGGAAGTCCGGCATGATCATCTGCCCGATTTTTTGTTCGAGCGTCATCGACTCTAGCTTCGTGTTGACGCGCTGGTCAATCGACATCGTCGGCGTCCCTTCCGCCACGACCGCGTCTGCTGCTGGAACCGACGAGACGAGCAATGCCGTCGTCAATCCGAGTGTTGCCGTCCAATTCAGTGCCTTGTTCATGTTCCCACTCCCCTTAGTCAAATTTGGCTGACCCCCAAACGAAAAGGCATGGAGGAAGAAGCGTTGCCTCATCAACGCTCGTTCACCCCATGCCTGATCGCATCAGTTACATTTGGTCCTTATTCAGGTGGTCAACAACAGTATAGCAACTCCACTTTTTAGAAACAATTGTTCAAGTGAAAGCGTAACCATTTTGAAACAATGTTTCTGTTTTGATACACAGTGAACTGTATTGGCAAAACCAATAATTTCTGTGGTTCGTTTTTGATTCGTTTTTTGGTAAACTCAATTCGATACAGGTTAACTTTCAAAAAGGGGGAAATTATTGTGGCAAGAGGGGAACTGAAACGTAAGCCGGAATGGTTAAAGATTAAATTAAACACGAATGATACGTATACCGGCCTAAAGAAAATGATGCGCGAGAAAAATTTACATACGGTATGTGAGGAAGCGAAATGTCCGAACATTCATGAATGTTGGGCGGTACGTCGGACCGCGACCTTCATGATTCTTGGAAGTATCTGTACACGTGCTTGCCGTTTTTGTGCCGTCACGACTGGGAAACCGAACGAGCTCGATTGGGAAGAGCCAAAGCGTGTCGCCGAATCGGTTCGACTTATGAACTTGAAACACGTCGTCATCACGGCTGTCGCGCGTGACGACTTGAACGATTACGGGGCTACTGTCTTCGCAGAAACGGTTCGCGCGGTTCGCGCCATGAACCCGGAGACATCGATTGAGGTGCTCCCGTCAGACATGATGGGTGACTTCTCTGCCTTGCAGACGTTGATCGATGCGGGTCCTGACATCATGAACCATAACTTAGAGACAGTCCGTCGCCTCACACCGAGAGTCCGTGCGAAAGCAACATATGACCGCACGCTCGAGTTCTTGAAGCGTTCGAAAGAATTGAACCCGGATATCCCGACGAAGTCATCGATCATGGTTGGGCTTGGGGAGACGAAAGAGGAATTGATTGAAGCGATGGATGACCTCCGCGCGCACAACGTCGACATCTTAACGCTCGGTCAATACTTGCAGCCGACGAAGAAACACCTTGAGGTGGAACGTTACTACCATCCAGACGAGTTCGCCGAGTTGAAAGAGATCGCTCTATCAAAAGGATTCTCACATTGTGAGGCTGGTCCACTCGTCCGTTCGTCATACCATGCGGATGAGCAAGTACACAAGGCGCGTCGCCACACGATGTTGCCAATCGACTAACAGAAAGAAGAGAGATTATGACTGGTACGACGTGGCATTTACTTAGAACTGAATCGACTTCCCCGGCCGAAAATATGGCGATTGATGAAGCCATCGCCAATTGGGTCGCGAAGGGAGAGCTCAAACCGACGCTTCGTTTTTATTCATGGGCACCTCATGCAATCAGCGTCGGACGTTTCCAGCGAGCGACGCGTGACTTGGACCGGGACGCCCTCGAAGCGAACAATATTCCGGTCGTTCGTCGCTTGACCGGGGGACGTGCCGTGTTGCATGCGGATGAGTTGACATATAGCGTCATCTTGCCCGAATCGACCCCTGCCCTCCCGACGAATATCATCGAGAGCTATCGCCTACTCACGGAAGGCGTTCGTCGCGGATATCGCGAACTCGGCGTCCCCGCCGAATTTTCGGTGCCATTGACGGAAGAGGACCGCGAAGCGCTCCGCAAACCAAAATCGGCCGTCTGCTTCGACGCCGCATCGTACTATGAGCTTGCTGTCGACGGGAAGAAGATCGCGGGTAGTGCACAAGTGCGCCATCAAGGGGCCGTGCTTCAACACGGTTCGATTCCCCTCTCTGTCGACGATGAGGTGTTGTTCGACTGTTTCGCGATGGATGAGACGGAGAAACAAGAAGCAAAAACCCGCTTCAGCGAAAAAGCCGTCGCCTTGAACGACACGCTAAAGCGTTTCGTCTCCTTTGACGAAGTAGCGGCCGCATTCGAGACCGGCTTCAAGGACGCGTTCTCGTTAACGTTCGAACCGCTTGTCTTCACGAAAGAACAGCAAGCTGAAATCGATTTGCTCGTCAAGAAGTATGAGAGTGATGAATGGGTCTGGAAACGCTAAAAAGATTGTCCCTTTTGACCAGGGACAATCTTTTTTTAAGCTGCGTTCGTTCGGCGCAAGAGATGGCGCACTTCTCGGAACGTGACGAATGTTTTGTTGTTCGCATCATACAATTTGTAACGTAACGATTTCAAACTTGAAAATAGTCCGATTGTCGTTGCCCGTTGTAACGGCGGTGTCGACGTATGTGCTTTCTCTAGATGATAGTTCGGCACGCGTGGACTCAAATGGTGCACGTGGTGGAATCCGATATTCCCCGTCACCCATTGAAGCACTTTCGGCAACTCATAATACGAGCTTCCTTCAATGGCCGCCTTCACATAATCCCACTCCTGCTCATCCTCGAAGTATGAATCTTCAAACGTATGCTGGACATAGAACAACCAGATTCCAAGCACACCGGCGATGAACATCGTCGTGCCTTGAACGATCAAGAACGCTTGCCAACCAATCAGATAGATGAGCGCGCTATATAGGACGACGAGAGAGATATTGATGAGATACGTGTTGTGTCGCTCTTTTTTCCGGGCGTCCTTTCGATTGAAACGACTCGTGACGAGAATGAGCCAGAGCGGTCCGAGACCGAACATGACGAGCGGATGACGATACAGGCGATACTTTAGACGAGTCCATTTTGACGCTTCTATGTACTCCTCAATCGTCATGACCCAGATGTCGCCGACACCCCGTTTATCCAAATTCCCACTCGATGCATGATGAATCGCATGCTCTCGTTTCCACTTCTCGTATGGAAATAACGTCAAGACCCCTGTAATGGTTCCGACAATCGCGTTCGCCTTCTTATTTTTAAAGAATGAACCGTGTGTGCAGTCATGGAAGATGATGAACATCCGCACGACAAATCCTGCTGCAATCAACGTGAACGGCAATGTCAGGAAAATCGAGACACTCAGTAGTTGGTACGCTAAAAACCACGATACGAGAAACGGTAAAATCGTATTGATCATCTGCCGTACACTGATCCGAATATCGGACTTTTCAAACGGCGAGACGTGCTTTCTTAATTGGGCAATCTTTTCTTTACTCATAACAACCTCCTTGAATTCAACAGCGTCACAACGCAAAAATATAGATAAAACCAACAACCAACGTTGTTCAATGTGAATTCATGGATCGGAAGCATTCCCTATCAAGAATTAACACTAGGTCATTATATCACGTATAAAACTTATGTGGTGAAAATTCAGAAAAAAGACTTGTCTCTTGTTGCTAGAGACAAGTCTACCTGAGTTCATTGTTGCGTATAGATGGAAACCGAGCCGCCATTGACGAAGAACTCGCCCCAACCGTCCGCATTGATCGTCACGAGACGACCATTGTTGCCGGTCATGTCTTTCCATACTTCTCCCGCGTTCTGCTTCCCGACATACATCCATTTCGACCCGCCTGGTCCGTCCGACAAAATCGTCGCAAGACCTGACTTCGTACGGTCCGTCACCCCTTCACGAGTCCACCCGATGACGTCTTGGTGATTGATGTAGTCATGTTGTGTACCGTAGGCGAAATCTTTACGCGCTTTCAAAATCGGCTGAAGCGACGCTGACATATTCGGGATTTCACGGTTCGTCGTCCCTTTCGTTCCATAATAATCTCCGTAGAAGAGTGCTGGATATCCTTGACCGCGTGTCATGATGGTCGCATAGGCGAGCGGTTTGAACCAATTCGCGACCGTTGATTCCAGTGACTGCCCTGGTTGTGAGTCATGGTTGTCGACAATGGTGACAGCGAGTGTAGGATGCTGCTCGACGACCGTGCCTTTTAGGATGTTCCGCATGTCATAGTAACCGCCGCCGTTCCCTGCCGCTTGGAAATTGTAATGGAGTGGTACATCGAATACGGAATGAGTGTAGCCCGTCTTCGCCAAGTAATCATTGATGGCCCCTAAGTCATTCTTCCAATACTCCGCAACAGTGAACATCTCTTTCCCGGTTGCCTGACGGACACTCGTCACCCATTCCTTTAAGTATGAATGATTGATATGCTTCACCGCATCAAGTCGGAAGCCGTCCAATCCGAGTGAATCTGCGTACCATTTCCCCCAGTTTTTCATCTCCTGACGTACTTCCGGATGCTCAAAATCGACATCGGCGTACATCAAGTAGTCATAATTTCCGTTCTCCCCGGACACTTCACTGTCCCATGCTTTACCCGTGCTCTTGAATTTGTAGATACGGCTCAAACTCCGTGACTGATCCCAGTCAGTCCCGTCAAAGTGATACCAACGCCACTTGAACGGCGAGTATGTATTGTTGCGGCCCGCAAAGTTGAATCCCGTCCAGGCGGAAATGGCATATTCCCCAGACGTCTCTTGATTTCGGTTAGAAGGATTGACCTCGACCGCTTGAACGGACTCGGTATAATCCGCTCCGCCCTTATGGTTCATGACGACATCCCCATATACGCCAATCCCTTTCCCGCGTAAGTTCGAGATTGCCGACTGTAGCTGCGCTTTCGTTCCATACTTCGTCCGAGTCGTCCCTTTTTGATTGAACTCTCCTAAATCATACAAATCATACGCCCCGTATCCGACATCATTTTGAGACGTCCCTTTATACGCTGGCGGAATCCAAACCGTGGAGATCCCGATGTCTTTCAAATGCTGCGAATCATTCGAGAGTCGGTTCCAGTGTTGCCCATCGTTTGGAACGTACCATTCAAAATATTGCATCATCGTACCGTTCTGTGGGGTCGCTGCCTGTGCGACCGGTTGCCCTGAAAGCAGTGCAATCGATGTCACTCCGGCCAGGACGGCAATCCCTTGTCGTTTCTTCAACATCCTTCATTCCTCCTCAAATAATTAATGAAAGCGCTTGCATTAATTATTGTGAAGGATTTTGATTTTGTTGCATAGACCGATGTCCAAAAACAGTTCTCACTCCCTAACTATTTTCCGTTCGAATAGTTCAGTCGAACGAAACAAAGACGGATGGCTTGTGCCATCCGCCTAGTCATCCTTCCCGACTAATTCGTTTTCGTTTGAAACGGTAGCCGATGTACGGAAGTCCCGTAAACACGAGACCAATCGTCACGAGTAGTTGAACCCCAATCAATATCGTCTCGACGACGATTGGCCAATCAAACTGAAACAACGAAAAGAGGGCGATCCATAAAATACCCAGGATGAGCGCAGCCCTTCCCATCTGACGCTCCATGTCATGATATTTCTCCTCTGTTGTTTCGACATCCGAGTAAATCGGCTTGGCATCTCGATTTCCTTTGAAAATATGAATCTCATCCCCGGTCGATGTGACATGTTGCCACCCGCTCGACGCAAACAGGTCAAAGTAGTCTTCGTCCGGACGAGTACGATAGTCCAAACTATACTGAACGTCTTCTGGTTCCCCTTCAACGAGCGTGTAACCTAGCGGAGCAAACTTCTTCAAATGCCAACCCTTCGCCGCCATTCGTTCTAGTTTTCGCATCTCACGCTCTTCGGCAAACGCCAATCCCCAGCTCGACATATACTTTTGTCTCATCGTGATCCCTCCATATCCAAAATGGCACAGGCATCTTCGACCATCGCCTGTCGTCTCTTCACATCATCCGTTAAAATCGAGCGACCTTTATTCGTGATTCGATAGTTCTTTTTCTTTCCATCCCCGTCCATCGGTTCGATCAGTTCAGCGTTCAACAACTTTTTGATGATCGTATACATCGACGCAGGACCAATCTGCATTCGCCCTCGCGTGGTCTCTTCGACAAATTGCATGACCAAATAGCCATGACGCGGTGTCGTGAGCGCCAACAAGATATAAAACATGCTATCCGTCAGTTCCCCTAACTCTAATGAGTCCGTTCGTGGCATCTCTCTACCTCCTATATCATTGAATGATACATTTCTTACATTGAGTATATATCGTTAAATGATATATGTCAATAAATGATATAAAAAGCCGCGAACCACTAAGTTCGCGACTTCTCTGTGAATTCATTTAGCTTGTGACGTAATCCAGGTCGTGCAAAATATAGGCGAGGAAGAAAATCATGCTTGGATTCTCATAACGCATCTGGACTTTACGAAGTTGCTCGCGATACGTGACCTCATACTCGGCCCCGTTCATCTTCCGCTCCATGTTCATCTTGATGAGCGCATCGAGCTTGTCCATCATGTCGACGAGCATTCCCTCATACGTATCGTCTTTCGAGTCGGCCATATATCGACGGAACGCCGGTTGCATATATTTCGGCAACAATCCGAGAAGACGTTCACTCTCTGCCCGCTCGTATGCCTCGAATGCAGCCCCTGTCTCTTGCGTCGAATGTTTGACCGGACCGAGTACGTCTCCGGTCACCCCTTCAACTAAATCGTGACAGAGAAGACGAGCCACGAGTTCGGCGACATCGACATCGACGTCGTACTTCTCACGCTCTAAGAGCCCACTGAACGTACCGAGCGCGGCAGCCCGGAAACCATGAATCGCATCGTTGTCGTCAATCGTGTTAAAGCGACCTTTCCAGCGACGGACACTATCCATCCGCATGACGTTCTCGATGAATCGCAACACATCCGTTTCTGCCTCGACCTGGTCGAACAGCCAGCGGACCGAATCAATCGGATGATGTCGGAGTGCGGCTTTCATCTCTTCTAGCTTGTCATCAAAGTGCGGAGAGCCGTGCGCGACTTCTCGTCGCACGAACAACATCGCATCGAACGAATCAATCCCGTCCACGATTCGACCTTCGAACGAATCATCTTCCGCTTCCACCACGAAACGATGAAAGTGAGGACGTAATGATTGCGACAGCAGCTCGACAAGACCGAGACTCGCTGTTCGTTCCATACGCTCGATGTGACCGATCAAGGTCGGTTCTTTTTTCGTCCGGTGCATGATCGGGCCCGTCTGGACTTCATTCATGTCGTGGAAAATGGCTTTCCCGAGTAAATCAAGCAAATCGACTTCACGTCCGTTCTCTTTTTCCACATAAGCCGCGATCAAGCTAAAGACCGCGACACGAAAGCTATGACTCGCTGCGTTATCATGATAATGGGGGGCATATTCATCCCACCGTTGCACGTTTTGCATGCGTGTCATCTTTCGGATAAACGTTCCGTTATGCATGGTTTCACTCCTTAAGATAATCGTTCAAATACATCGTCATGACAGACGACATATAACATGTCTGTTTCCTGAAGCGGCAAATCGAGCATCATCGCCACATCCAAGCGGTCATTGACCGCGATGAGTGTCACCCCTGATTCAAGTAACGCTGTATTTGCTTGTCGAACATTCAGCCACTCGACTTTTGGTTTCAACGCTTGAATGTTCCCACCTGACTGTTTGCTCAACAACTGACGGAAAATTGCTGTCGTTCCAGGTTGTAACGTCGCTTTTGCCATCAAGAGGGAGACCGAGTCGTTCGCTAAAATAAAATCGTCGACGCGGACGTGTTTGAATTTCGAGATATTTCTTTCTTCACACACTTCGACGACCGTGTGCAAGTCCACCTGATACTCAGAAGAGAGTGCCTCGACCGCTGACGCAATCAATAACGACTTCCCATCGGCGAGTAACGTCTCCGTGATACGGGCATCCGCAAAAATCGCGACGCGTCGCGCCTTCAAGACGTTTGCTTGCAGCAATACCGCTTCATCCGAAGCATCGCCTGATACGAAGTGAACTTGATCGTGCACGTACGGTTCCTCAACTAACTGATCAATCAATACGATCTCTGCTTTCGGTTCGTAGTTAAGCACTTCATCGATTGCTTTCTTCGTCTTCGGGGACCACCCGATATACACATAATGTCCTTCTCCACGATACACTAGTCTTCCCTCCCGTTTTAGCCGTTGAAACGTCGCACCGATTTCAACCAATTTTCCAATCAACGCCCCGATAATCCCAATCCCGAATAGGAATAAGAATATCCCGAGCCATCGCCCTGCCACGGAGGACGGATAAAAGTCCCCATATCCGACGGTCGTCAATGTCGTCATCGTCCACCAGAACGAATCAAATAATGATCCGAATGTCTCTGGTTCTAACACATACCCGAGCACGGTTCCTAAGATAATGATGCCAATCGAAGCTAAGACGACATTCAAAAATGATAATTTCGCTAACCCTTTCCACACACGAAATAAGATATGCACTGTTTCCCCCTCCTTCTCTCTTATATACTAAACGTAACCACAAAAAGATTCACGAAACCATTTTGATGGTGATTCCGTATAAGAAGAAAAAAGGAAGGACTGACTTATGAACTCCATCGTCTTAGAGTATCGTCTCTATAAAAATGAATTATCGTTCGAACCACTATACCATTACACGTCTCTCGGCTTAGACGAAGTGCTAGCTCGTCGTGAATGTGAGTTTTTCGTCAAAGACGGCATGACCTACAAACAACGCTCGTCTGCCCTTGAAGGCGATCAATACTTTTTAATTTATGTCGATCGCTATACAGAGGGACCGATGGACAAGCACGAAACGAGCGACATCAAAGTCGAAATCCGCACGCTCGACGACCGGTTTGACAACCCATTACTCGAAGCCTATTACGTCGACCGCCACCTCGATGCACTCGCCATGCTCGGAAGCCAATACTTGTATGTCGCCGGTAAAGAATATGAGCGCGATTCAGCAGAAACAGATGAAGATCGTGGTGTGTATGTTATCTACGTCACACCGACTGGTTATGAATTGGAGGAATCAACATGAAGACAAGCAAGAAAATTTTAAGCGGACTATCCGTTGCGGTATTGACCACTTCCCTTGCCGCGTGCGGTGGGGATGAATATGAAGAGGCGGCACTCCCGGAAGAACCGACCGGATACGAATGTGACGATTGGGACTGGGATGACGAGACCGAGTCGTATTATTGTGACGACGACCGCTCTCCGCACTATGGTAGCTACTTCTTACTCGGTAGCCTGTTCCGCTCAAAAAATGCGTTGAAGAGCTCTTCGTCGTATAAGACGTACAAAGCCAACGGTGGTGCGACCGGTGCCGTATCGAACGGCTCAAATTCAGGATCGTCAAAATCTGGACTCGGCAGTGGCTCTAAAGGTGGATTCGGCGGATGACGCGTGACGAACTTTACAGTCAAATCCCTTATTTTTGGCCCGATTTAAACGATGAAGAATATGCCTTATATGATTGTTTTGAGATGACCGCCTCGCAGGTTGCCTCTATCCGAGAGGCAACCGAGGCGGTTGACTCGATTTTTCGGAAGACGAATCAACTATTACGCACCCTACCTGACGAAACGCTCCGACTGCTCGGTTACCCTGAGGCGAGTCTGCCGTTCTTACGGGAGAAGACGATACCGCAGGAGACGATCATCGGTCGTTACGACTGGATCATGAAAGATGATCAACTCAAGTTGATGGAGTTCAATGCAGATACGCCGACCTTCATTAAGGAGCTATTTGATGTGAACGGCGTGGTCGCTTCCGAGTTCGGTCTACTCGACCCGAACAGGGAAGCCACCCCCCAACTGAAAATTGAGCTGCGGAAAGCGATCGTCGCCGCGTGGAATCGACTCAAACGAGAAGGCACACCGAAAATCGTTTTTACGGCACATGACGATAACATCGAAGACAAGTGGACGGCACGATTTTTACAAGAAACGCTCGACGTACCGTCTGAATTCGTACCGTTGCACACTTTACTCGTCGACGAAGACGGCGTCTACACACCATCGGGTGAGCGAGTTGACATCTTATATCGCCAAACATATCCGATTGAGCACCTTGTGGACGACCGGGCTCCAGACGGAGACTTGATTGGCATTCGGTTACTTGAACTCGATCAACAAAAATACGTGTCACTGCTCAATCCCCTCTCTGCGTTTCTCATGCAATCGAAAGGCGTACAGGCGCTGATTTGGGAATTGTATGAGACGGAGACACTATTCGATCAAGCCGAGCGCGACATCATCGGAACATATTTTTTACCGACTTACTTAGAAGACACACCGTTTTTCGGTGAATCGGACTATGTCAAAAAGCCGGCATTCGGACGTGAAGGGGACTCCGTCATCTTGTATACGAAAGATGGCAAACCGTTTCATCGCGAAACATTACAAACGTATGCGGAAGAAACGGCCGTGTACCAACAGTTCATCGAACTCCCGACACGGATGACGACAACCGTCAAAGGTCGTATGGAGACACATTACATGATCGGATGTTTTTGCTTGAACGGACACCCATCCGCACTCGGCGTCCGCGCCGGCAGCATGATCACGAACAACCAATCTTATTACTTAGCCGTTGGCACACCTATACAAAAGGAGACGAACTCATGACATTCATCACACTCGATTCAATCTTAAGCTTCCTGGCCCACCTCGGGACAGGATTCGGTCTCATTCTCGCGGGACTCATCATCTTCGCACTAACGACCAAATATTCGGAACGCAAGTTAATCAAAGAAGGCAACATGGCTGTCGCGTTGAAACTTTGGGGGAAAGCACTAGGACTCGCCATCGTCATTTATACAGTCTGGGCGAACAGCGTCAACTTGCTCGATGCGTTCATCTGGGGACTCGTCGGTATCGCCGCCCAAGTATTGGCGTTCTGGACGTTTGAATACATCCTTACACCAGGCGTGAATTTAGAAAAAGAAGTCGAGAATGGCAACATGGCCATCGGTTTCAGCTTGTTCGCCGCATCACTCGTCGTCGGGATCATCGTCGCCGCGAGCTTGACGTACTAATCAAACACCCCATGCACGCATTTGCGAAGCATGGGGTGTTCGTATTTATAAAAGTCAGGAGGAACAATCATGTCGAAGCGAATCATCTTACTCACAATCGTTTCCGGTCTCATCATCGTAGCCATCGCAGTCGGTGTCGGACTTTACACCTACACTAACATTCAGGCTGGTGACTCATACGAAAATGCCGAAAAAGAAATGAATCATTATATGACGACGAACAATTGGTATACGTTTGAAATTCATAATATGGAACAGTCCGTTCTCTCTTTTTACACAAATGAAGACCGCTCCGTCATCGGTCTAGCTGAGATTGATGTCGAAACAGGGAACTTAGGGTCTGTCACGAAACAAACAGAGCCGAATCAGCCTTTTGATTTCGTCATCCTTCGAGTTGAAGACATGGAGTACATCGGTGTTCACCTTAAAGAGCGACCGGAAGATGTCGTCTATTTACGGTTAAACGGTGACGATGTCTCAAAAGATTTTCTTGTCAACGATCCCGAAATTGAAAGCTACACCATGACATATGTCATTGAAACATCACGACCGTCAGATGGTTCGTGGTCACTTGAAACATTGGATGCCAACAAACAAGTCATACATTCAAGTAAACTCACGGAATAACCTATATTGTGCATCAAGACGACTTTTTCCAGTCGTCTTTTTTAGTTAGTCGCAAGAACTCCAGACGGCCCGAAAAATTCATATCGTGCCTGTGGAATAGCGCGAACGACCGTTTCCATCATCGCATTCGGTCCGCACGTATAAACATCATGCCCTTCCACATCAAGTTCCTCAAGGTGTGACTTATTCATGCAACCCGATACGTCATCTGCATGTGTGAGCAGATGAAGCCCTTCCTTCACGAGTTCATCGAGTTCGTCTCCGAGTGGACGAAGGTCCATACTCCGAACCGCGTGCAATAACGTGACAGGACGTCCTTGTTCGAGTGCCGTCTTCGCCATGTTGAAGAGGGGCGTAATCCCGATTCCTCCCGCGATGAGTGTGAGCGGACGTTCAGACGTTTCAAGGATGAATTCTCCTGCTGGTGCGCTCATCGGGACTTCTGTTCCGACCGTCTGCTCATGAAGCCAGTTTGAGACGAGTCCCTCCGCTTTCGGCGCAATCCAGTAGCCGTCTTCTGTCGTCTCGATGACACTATATTGACGGTGATGTAGGATGTCCTCTCCTGCAATGCGCGCTTGAACCGAGACATATTGTCCTGGGATGGCTGTGCCAATAACTCCATCTTTCGCGACGAGACGGAATCGTTTCACTTCAGGTGTATCTACTATGATTTCTTCGATGACGAACGGTTTGAATCCGACCCATGGCGCGTCATCATACATTTTTTTCTCGAGTGAGATGAAGACATCGGCAATCACACCGTAAGCTTTTGCCCATGCATCGATGATGTCAGGTGTTGCAGCTTCACCGAGTACGTCTTGAATCGCCGCAAGCAAGTTCTCACCAACGATCGGATAATGCTCCGGGCGGATGTTCAAACTTTTATGTTTATGAAGTGCTGGTTGGATGGCAGGAAGAATCGCTTCGAGTCGGTCGATATGAAGCGCAGCCGCATAGACCGCGTTCGCGAGTGCTTCCGGCTGACGTCCTCGCTTTTGGTTCGTATGGTTGAAGAAGTGACGAACTTCTGGATTTTGTTCAAACATTCGTTGATAAAAATGCTTCGTGATCGTCACACCATTTTCTTTCAAAACTGGTGCCGTCGCCTTTACAATCTCAATCGTTTGTTGATCTAACATGTGAATTTCCCCCTTTTGTTTTGTACACGTTCATTATGTGAGTCAAGTCACTTTAAAGCAATATATTAAATACTTGTTTAAAGTAGATTTCACGTTTCTGACTTATTTTCGCCATCACCCTTTCACATTTGTTCGAATCGCACTTTTTTGGATTGTCTTGTACAATGAAACGAGAGGTGATGATGGATGAGACTCACGCAAACATGTGACTACGCACTGCGAACGTTGATGTATAGCGCTACGTTTTCACATCGGCTCGTCACGATTCAAGAAGTGGCAGACCAATATAACATCTCCAAAAACCATGTCATGAAGGTCGTATATGAGCTTGGGAAACATGGTTATTTGGAATCGGTGCGTGGTCGAGGCGGCGGCTTTCGACTCGCACGACCGATGGATGACATCAATGTAGGGGAAGTCGTTCGGACGATGGAACCGTTCGAACTCGTGGAATGCTTCGGGGAAGGCCGATGCGTCATCGCACCTGCCTGTGATTTACGAGGTGTTTTGAATGAAGCCATGCTGGCGTTTCTTCATGTACTCGATCGTTACACGATTGCGGATCTCGTCGTCAACCGAACGAACGAACTCGCCATGTTATTAGGCGTACAAAACCCGACGGACTGAAATGGTCCGTCGGATTTTCCGCTTACAAAGACTTTAGTTTTGATTCGATTTCTGCTCGCTTTGACTCAAGAAACGGAGGCAAGGCTAATCGCTCTCCGAGTCTCTCAAGCGATTCATCCATCGCAAATCCCGGTTCATCTGTTGCCAGTTCCACTAAGATTCCGCTCGGTTCGCGGAAGTAAATCGACTGAAAATAGTAACGGTCAATAAGACCAGAGTGGCTGATTCCATGTGCGTCAAGCTTCTCGATCCACTGCGTCATATCGTCTGTTTCTTCCACTCGAATCGCCACATGATGCACACTCCCTCGCCCTGGTCGTTCCGATGGCAAATCCGGCCGATTGACGAGATGAATCTCTGTTGCCACACCACCCTCGCCCGTCTCAAAGACACGCACGTCATGTCCATCCCGTTCAAATGTCGTTACATATCGATAGCCAAGCACTTCTGTCAGCACCCGTGCCGTCTTGTCAATCCGCCGTACTGTCCATTCACTGAATCCGAGACCGAAGATACCGAGGTCCGTTGGCACTGGACCTTTGCTCCAAGGTGTCCCGCTCCCTCCTTCTACAAGACAGAGACGTTGACCCTCATGATCTTCGAACGAAAGGGTCGTCCTTCCTAAAACCGACTCGATTTCTCCGTAAGATACATCGAACGCGTCAAAACGCTCCTGCCAGTACGCGAGCGCTCCATCCGGCACCCTGAGTGCTGTCCGGGAAATACTGCTTGACCCTCGATACGTCTGTCCGAGAAACGGTAACTCAAAGAACGTCAAATCGGTTCCAGGCGTACCCGTCTCGTCTGCATAGAACAAGTGATACATCGATGGGTCATCCTGGTTAACCGTCTTTTTGACGAGCCGCATCCCTAGTATTTCCGTGTAGAATCGCAAGTTCTTCTTAGCATCCCCGGTCATCGCTGACACGTGATGTTGTCCACTAATCACCTTCATCCCTCATCTCCCCTTTCGACTATATCGTTATTGTATCATCCCCAAATGAGTAAAGTCCTCTTTACATTATGTAAAGTTTGTTTTACACTAGTGGTAGAAACTAGAAATGAGGTGGCACGATGCCATTGATCAACCGCGTGAAAGAACTGCGTGCCCGGCACCAGTTAACCCAAGGTGACCTGGCCGAAAAAGTTGGTGTGACGAGACAGACGATCATCTCGCTCGAGAAAGGCAGCTACACGCCGTCGCTCATGCTGGCGATGCACATCGCAAGGGTGTTTGAGGAACCGGTCGAATCTATATTTACAATCGAGGAGGAATCACAATGAAACATGTCGTCATTCAATCTATTTCAAGTATCATCCTGTATGTCCTGATGGCTTTTCTATTCAGTTCGTTTTTATCTGATATGTCGAAAACAGTCATCGAGTCTGACCGATTCTTAGTTGAATTTAATCTACTCCCACTACTTTTACTCGTTGTTTTTGGCATCGTTTGGACAGTCTATTCGTTTAACACCCGACCGAATAAACAGTTGAGCTTTGCCCAATGGTCCGTCCGGATGACAGAGTTCAGTGAGGTCGATGAGCGTGAACAAATCATCACAGCGAAAGCGACAAAAGCTGCCTACGTCTCGTTCGGCATTTCAGTCCCAATCCTTATGGGATCGTTCATGTTCTATCCGTTATTTGAAGAGACGCTCCCTGCCTATCCAATATACGCCCTTGCTTCTACATTGATCATCGCGACACTCGTTTATATGACGACCTGGATTCGCGGCTATCGACATTAAGGAATTCATCACGAATTCCTTTTTTTTGTGTCCATTTTTCATCGATTCGGCTATCATGATTGCCAATTCTATTACACCGTGCTTATATATAACTAAATGGTTATATAAAGAATGTAAGGAGTCTTGCTTTGTGAAAACCGTTGATTTGACGATTGGAAACGTGCAACGCGTCATTCTGGCTCTTGCCCTTCCGCTCGTCGGTAGCTCGTTATTACAATTTACGTATAGTCTCGTCGACATGTTTTGGGTCGGTGCGCTCGGGAGCGATGCTGTGGCAAGTATCGGTGCAGCTAGTTTTTATATCATGCTCGGACAGGCGATTCAATCGTTGATTGTCGTTGGCGCCGGCATCAAAGTATCACAAGCTGTTGGGAGACGTGACCTCAATTCGGTTCAGCGTCATGTCCGGGCCAGCAGGCGTCTGAATCTAACACTTGGTCTTTCGTACGCCTCACTACTAATTATGTTCGGTCATACATTCATCGGCTTTTTGAATATGGGTGCCCTCGCTGTGGAGCAGCTTGCGTATGAATATTTGTTCGTCAGCGCCCCGATGCTCATCTTTTCTTTCTTTAATTTGCTGTTTGCTCGTCTATTCAGTGCATATGGCAATACGACAACAGCGATGCGAATCAATGCGACAGGTGTCATCCTCAATATGATTCTCTCCCCGATTTTCATTTATCCATTCCAACTCGGTGTGATCGGGGCTGCTCTTGCAACACTTGTCGCCAACGTCATGATGTTCGGATTGTTTTGGCACCGCGCTCGTACATTATTCAATTGGGATGAAGTCGTTCAGCCGACTCGAACTGACTATAAAGAAATCATCCGTCTTGGTTTTCCGATGGCAACCCAACGGATTTTGTTCACGGTAATCAGTATTTTTCTTGCCCGCATGATTGGCTCATACGGGACGGAAGCGATTGCGGCACAACGCATCGGACTTCAAATCGAATCGATTGCCTACATGATGATTGGTGGCTTGAACGGAGCAATGGCTAGCTATACCGGTCAAAACCTCGGGGCACGAAAAGTAGATCGTGTTTATGAAGGTTACCGGGTAACGACCCGACTCGGGATGGTTTACACAGGATTCATTATGTTGTTCTTTTTATTCGTCCCAGATTTACTCATTGGTCTATTCGTCGATGACGTTCGAACCATCGAAATTGGGGCGAGCTACTTGCGAATTATCGGCATTTCGCTCGTCTTCTCATCGATTGAAATGATCGGAAACGGATACTTCTCAGGACTCGGATTACCGAAAATCCCCGCGACCATCTCGATTATTTTCACAGTGGCCCGTATCCCGCTCGCATTTTTTCTTGAGCCTTATCTCGGAATCGATGCTATCTGGTGGAGTATCGCCATCTCAAGTATCACAAAAGGGCTTGTCTCTGCCCTCTTTGTCCGACTAACGAAAAAGGAAGTGATTTCCCTTGCAGAAGCAGTTTAATCAACTACCCCACCATCTCATCACAAGTGGAAAATTTGCCATCGAGCGAGAAATGTTACGAGTCACGTCAGAAGGCACACTAGCTGTTACGAAGCATCCAAAAGCACTCGGTCATAAAGCGACACATCCATACATCACGACCGACTTTTCTGAAAGTCAAATTGAGCTTGTCACCCCGACGTTTCCGACGATTGAGGCGGCACATCATTTCTTAGAAACGCTTTACGATATTACGGCGCTCAACATAGGCGATGAACGCCTTTGGCCACAATCGATGCCATGTGCCTTGCCGGAAGGTGGTACGATTCCACTCGCTGATTTTGGTGTGTCCGGACTAGAGGCTAGCCGTTATCGTGAGCATCTGCTCCAAAAATATGGTGCGAAAAAACAACTCATTTCTGGAATCCATTTCAACTTTTCATTTTCCGATGAGATGTTATCCGCATTATACGAAGGATCCCCTGAACAATATCGACACTTCAAAGATCACCTATATTTGAAGTTAGTTCGTCAATATTTACGAATGCGTTGGCTCATCGTCTATTTGCTCGGTGCTACACCAGCCGTTCATGCGAGTTATGAAGAACGATGTGTCAGTCAGATGCAAGCGCTCCATGTAGACACTTTTTCAAATAAACAAGCATTGTCCTATCGGAATAGCGACTGTGGGTATACGAATGTTGAACCACTTTATCCAAATTATGCGACACTCTCTAGTTATATAGATGATGTAAGATGGTTCATTGCCAAAGGCGAGATTGCCAATCCGAACGAACTCTACTCCCCCATCCGATTGAAAACATCGAAAGGTGGTAACGACTTAAATCAACTCGAGGCACACGGTATCGATTACATTGAAATTCGCAATATCGATTTGAATCCGTTTGAAAAGACCGGAATTGCTCGTTCAGATTTACGGTTCCTTCATCTGTTTTTGTTGTACTTGACCTTTACTGAGGAGACATCTCATGTCGATTGGCAAGCTGAAGCGTACAATAATCAACAACGTGTCGCCAAAGAAGGCATGTCTCCCGCAAGCATATTGACTCGAGATGGTTACGCCATACCTTTACACACGTACGCGACAGAACTTCTCGACGCCATCGATTCGTTCAACTCGCACTATGACCTCGGCTTCGAAGATGTCTTTCCCGCTATACGCGAAAAAATTGATCACGTGGACCGGACGTACGCTTCCCGATTAAAGACGATTATGATCGAGACAGGTTATCACGCATGGTCCCTCGCCCAAGCAGAACACTTTTATGAGGACGCCTATGCAAATCGTTTTCGCATTCACGGTTATGCCGACCTGGAACTGTCTACTCAAATCTTAATGAAATCCGCAATTAAACGTGGTTATCGTGTCGATGTCATCGATCGTTCTGACCAGTTCATTCGGATTCGAAACGGCAAACACGAAGAATACGTCAAACAGGCAACGAAAACATCAAAAGACAATTATGTTTCCGTCTTAATGATGGAGAATAAAACGGTGACAAAGTTTGTACTCGCAGAGAATGGCATTCGTGTCCCTGAAGGGGTAGAACTTCAAGAGGAATCGGATTTATCTCAGGCATGGCATTCATTTTCAAAACAACCCATCGTCTTAAAGCCGAAGTCTACAAACTTCGGAGTCGGTATTCACATTTTTAAAGACGGAGCGACGTATGAGGAAGCACTGTCTGCATTTCAGTATGCGAAAACGTTTGATGATGTCGTTTTACTTGAGACATTCTTACCCGGAAAAGAATATCGCTTCCTCTTCATCGGGGATGATGTCGCGGGCATCCTCCATCGTGTCCCGGCGAACGTCACTGGAGATGGCACCTCTTCTATCCGTCAACTCGTTGCGACAAAAAATGAAGACCCGTTGCGTGGGAAAGGATACAAGACACCGCTCGAGAAAATCGAAATCGACGAGGTCGTCATCTCATTTTTACGTGCTCAAGGCAAGACCCCCGATAGTATTCCCGCTCTCGATGAGCGTGTCTTCTTACGCGAAAACTCTAATATCAGTACCGGCGGAGATAGTATCGACTATACGGATCAAATTTCTGACATCTATAAGCGTATTGCTGTCGATGCCGCTAAGTCAGTCGGGGCAACCATCTGTGGTGTCGATATGATGATTCCCTCTCTCGATGATGCGCAAATCGAATACGGTATCATCGAATTGAATTTTAATCCCGCCATCCATATCCACGCTTTTCCTTATGAAGGAAAAGAACGACCGATTGGTGAGATGCTACTTGATTTATTGTTTAAATATTGAGTATTCCTGTTTCGGAATATTCCTAATTGGGAATATTCGAAATAAGAGGACGGTGACGAAAAATGGAAGAGAGATTGGCTTCTTTGTTTCAAGCGTTAGCCGACCCGAACCGGTTGCGGATGATCGAATTGTTACGGAAACAAGAGTGGACGGTCGTAATGATGGCAAATCAGCTTGGGATCAGTCAACCGCAGGCATCGAAGCACTTGCGAATTCTGTATGATGCAGGTCTCGTCACAGTAACCATTGATGCCAATCGAAGACGTTATGCACTCAAGTCTCAAGCACTCGAACCGTTAGATGCTTGGCGGACCTATATGGCTCGGGAAACAGAGCGACTCGATCGATTGGAGACGTTTTTAGCGGAGTCACAGCGAGAGGAGAATGGATCATGAGTACGGTCAAATCACATGTAGAGGGCACGACATTGATTATGGAACGTCTGTTCAAGGCACCACGCCAACTTGTATTTGAAGCATTCTCGACACCTGCACATTTAGAGAAATGGTGGGGACCGTCCGGATGGGAGACGAAAGTATACAGCTTCGACTTCAAACCGGGGGGGATTTGGCATTATTGCATGACTTGTGTCGACAAAGAACAAGGTGACTTTTATGGTATGGAATCATGGGGCAAATCAACCTTTATCGACATCGATCCATACTCCCGAATCGTCTATACGGATGCATTCTCGGATGCGGACGGACACGTCAATCCGGACTTGCCTGTCATGACGATCACAAATGAATTTCTCGATACATCGGAAGGCACGTTATTCATTAGTCGCTCCGAATTCCCGAATGAAGAGGCTCTCCAACAAGTCGTCGAAATGGGCGCTGTCGAAGGGTTCACTTCCCAACTGGATCGTCTCGAAGCGATTGTAAGCCAGTAAAAAACATGCACCGTTCCCGAAAAGGAATGGTGCATGTTTTGATTCATCTGAACTGCCGAAACAATCTATCAAGCTGTTCTCGCGTAATCCGTTCAAACGTATCTCCGATGCTTACTTCGGTTGAACAGTGTCCGTCTTTTTCAACAAGATACCCCGTAATGCCTACTCCTGTTTCTTCTTGGATGCGCGCAATTTTCTCACCAATTTCTTCCTTCTCCCCTTGAAAATGAAGATGGAACATATTCGTGACCGGGATGCGTGGAGTCGTCCACACGCCATCGAGTTCATTGAAGCGCGCTGCCAAGCGGACGGCCTCGTTTCGATACTCGGCCATCTTGTCTTTTCGTAGCTCATAATAATAATCCGCGGACATGATGTATGGATATAAGCTGATCAAGTCACCACCGTAGCGTCGCTTCCATACTTTCGACGTGTCACAAAATGCCTTCGGTCCAGCAAGGATGGCACCGGCAATGCCACCGATTCCTTTATAAAACGAGACGTATACGCTATCAAAGAGCGCACAAATCTCAGATGCCTCTTTTTCATAATACGGAAGCGATTCGAACAGTCGTGCACCATCCAGATGTAGATGAATCCCTTTCTCACGACAGTGTTCATGAATCGCCACAAGTTCCTCGAACGTCGGCAATTCCCCGCCGATTTCTCGTTGTGGCAGTTCGAGCAACAGACACGCGATGTCCGGTAACGCTTGAATCTCTTCGAGCGTCATCAACCGATTTTCGTCCCCGACTAAAATCGGTTCGATCTGATGCAACTCTTTCAAGCCGTCCTGTTCATGGATTTCAAGGTGGCAGAGTGGATGATACGCGACCGTGTTCTTCTCTGTTTCGTCACACCAAATGCGTAGTGCGATTTGTTGCGCCATCGTGCCGCTCGGAAAGAATACCGCTGACTCTTTCCCAAGAACTTGTGCCATCTTCTCTTCGAACTGGCGAATCGTTTCCCCCTGTCCATACTGGTCACTCGGCTCATCGTCACGCACCTGTTCAAACGCGCGTTTCAACACCCCGATTTCCCGTTTGCCGTGACCGCTCAACTGAACAGCTGTCTGACGGTACGTATCTAACAATCGCTCCATTTATTCCCCTCCTCGACAAATAAACTCCCTGTCAGTATAACAGGGAGCCCTCTACTCAGTCGCGAATTCGGACGATGAGTTTACCGCGTACTTTCCGCGTTTGTAGTTTTTCGAGACCTTCTTTTAACTGGTCGAACGACAACACTTCTGTGACGAGATCGTTCAGTTCACCGGCATCGAGTAAGTTCATCATCTCTTCGGCCATATACGCCAAGTTGCGAATCGCGTGTTCGTCCTCGCTCGCATGTGCCGCTCCGAGTGCCACTTCGTGAATCGAAGGAGATAACGTGAAGCCTTTCATGTTCGTCATGTCTGGTGGCCCGGCGATATAGGCGAGGTGTCCGCTGAATGCGAGACGATCTAGGTCTGCTGTCGCAACATCTCGTCCGACCGTATTCAAAATCAGGTCGACACCACGTCCATCCGTTTCTTCCATGATTCGTACCGTCACGTCCTCGACGTTATAATCAATCACTACGTCCGCCCCGAGTGATTCTACCCACTCAAAATTCTCCGGAGATGCCGTCGTGAATACCTTCAGACCGAGGCGTTTTGCGAGCTGAATCGCAAAGCCACCGACACCGCCCGCTCCGGCGTGTACGAGAATCGTCTCCTTATCTCGCGTGTTCAGCTTCTGCATGACCGCTTCATAAGCCGTCATTCCGGCACATAGGATGGAAGCCGCCGCCTCATCACTCACACCTTGCGGAACGACCGCACACGCCCGAGCATCGACGACCGTGTACTCGGCAAACCCTCCATATTTCGACAGATCCGTATGCACGGCTACACGTGAACCCGTAATGATGTTGGCGATACTCGAACCGACCTCGACGACTTCTCCGACGAGGTCGACACCGAGAATGTGTGGATATGCCCAGTTCGGGTTTCCGTTTGAACCGACTTTATAGTCGACCGGGTTCAAGGCGACCGCTTCGACACGGATCAACAGTTCGCCCGTTCCTGGTGTCGGTCGGTCGATTTCTCCAATATGCAGATGTTCTAGACCGGGTTGGTCGAGTAGCCATGCTTTCATGTTTAGTAAGCTCCTTCCGAATATGTGAGTTCGTATGAGTGTGAATAAATTTCAACGAGGTTACCGAATGGATCTTCGCAGTACACCATGCGATACGGTTTCTCGCCTGGGTAGTATTCGCGAATCGGCATCCGTTGTTTGCCGCCATGGGCGACAATCTTCTCGACAAGTCCTTCGATATCAGGGTCTTGTACACAATAGTGGAAGATCCCTGTCTTCCAAAACTCGAAATTATCTTCTGGTGTCTCGTTATTCGGGAATTCGAATAACTCGATCCCAATTCCGTCGCCTGTTGACATGTGGGCGATGCGGAATTTACCCCAGCCTGGTCCGAAGACGTCGGTACACATCACGCCGATTGGCGAATCATCCTCGACGACGTCTGATGGTGTCATGATGGTATACCACCCCATCACGTCCTCATAAAATTTAACGGCCTCGGTTACGCTCGGTACAGAAAGACCGATGTGGGAAAATGTTCTTGGATACGTCATGTTTCATCTACTCCTTTTTGTTTGCTCAAATTAGCGGATAACGATAAGATACTGTCATTGAAGCAAGAAAAAAAGTACGCACATTGAAGTAACTACCCGAAAGTGAGGCTCTTTGAACATGACCACATCGTTCCCCGTCAACCGCGCACTCGAGATTATCGGCGGCAAATGGCGCCCCCAAGTGTATTGTACGCTTCAAGATGGACCGCTTCGTTTTTCTGATATTCAACGGGCGATTCCTGACGTCAGCCGAAAAGTGTTGACCGACCAATTGCGTGAACTCGAGCAGCTCGGCATGGTTCGCCGTGTCGACTATTCGACCGAGAAGCACCTCCATGTCGAGTATTCATTGACTGAAGACGCCCTCGGCCTTCAGCCTGCCATGAATGCCCTTTGTTTATGGGGAGAGTGCCATGACAATCAATAATCCCGAGCCATATGGCCCGGGATTATTTTTATGAGGCGAATAAACTGATCAAATTCCCATCCGCATCGTACAGGATGGCGTAACGTTGTCCCCAAAACGCATCCCACGGGGCTTTATGTGACGCATAACCTTGTTCAAGGATTGAGTCATACAAAGCATTCAATGACTCACGACTGTCACATAAAAAGGCAAGCTCGATCCGATGCCCGTCTGCCTGTTTCCATTCCCCGTATACCGATTCGGCCACTTCTACCGTATCGAACGCGAGACGCACGCCTCCTTCGTCAATCTCTACATGTGCTTCCCCGTTCATCGCTTCTGGAATCTCAAACCCGAGCGCCCGATAAAAGTCGAGCGACCGCTTCATATCCGTCACGACGATCCCGACCATGTCCAATTTGACTGCCATCATGTTCCCTCCCCTTATTTTCATGATACGATTTGAGTGTAGCATGACCAATTCGATCAGAGACGAGGAATTTTAATGAGCCATACGTTTCAACCCCTCACCCAAGAGCAAACCGAATTGATCGCCTTCGAGTGGCGCTATGAAGGCGAATACGCGTTTTACAATATGGATGCCGACGAAGAAGATCTCGCCTTGTTTTTAGATGCAGATGAGCGAGGTGATACAACGTTCGCCATTCTTGACGACGAACTCATCGGTTTCGTCACGTTGCAATTCGAATCAGTAGACGCTGTTTCTATCGGTCTCGGCATGCGCCCTGATTTGACGGGGAGCGGCAACGGACATCGATTCCTCACGTCAATCCTAAATTGGATTGAGGCGACATATGGGACTCGCACAGTGCGTCTTGCCGTCGCCACGTTTAACAAACGGGCCATCCGATTATACGAGTCTCTAGGTTTCATCCCACAAGACACGTTCATGCAGGAGACGAATGGTGGTGTGTATCCATTTCTTTCAATGACACGTGAACAAAGCGAACCCCCGAACAACTGATGTCCGGGGGTTTTGTCATGTCCGCTGTTTCTTCTGAATATAAGAAAGACCGAGCGCTCCAATTAAAATCGTTCCTTTGACGATGTCTTGCGCATAATACGGCACGTCCCACATCGTCAGTCCGTTCAAGAGAATTCCAATCAAAATAGCTCCAATCAATGTCCCGATCACGTTCGGGCGCCCTGTCCCAAAGACGGCGTAGCCGATGTAGGCAGCCGCGACAGCGTCCATCAAAAGAGGTGCTCCAGCCGAGACTTGTCCCGTACCAATCCGAGATGCAAGAATGATTCCGCCGATGGCTGCAAACAATCCGCTGAGTACGTAGGCGTACAACTTGATGCGATTCACGGCGATCCCGGAACGACGGGCCGCTTCGGCGTTCGACCCGACGTAATAAAATTCACGCCCGGTCCGCGTATAAGTCAAGAATAGATGTGCTCCGATAAAGAACACCAGCATGAGCAGGGCGACGAACGGAATCGGACCGATCGTCCCTTGACCGATGAATAGAAATGACGGGATGAAACGCCCTGGCGCCGTCCCCCCTTCAATCGGCATGTTGTCATAAATCGAGAATCCTTTCGTATACGTCAACTGAATCCCGTTAATGACGTACATGATGGCGAGTGTCGCTAGTAAATCCGGTAATCGGAATTTGATTGTGACGAGCGCGTTCAACAGCCCGACGAGAATCCCGAGTGCAAGTGGAATCAGCAGGGCGACGAGAAGCTCTTGTCGATGAAGGACGAGACTTGCCGCTGCCCCGATTGTCGCAAGACTCGCCGTCGAGCCGACCGACAAGTCGAATCCTCCGACGATGAGCGAAAACGTGACGCCGAGGGCAAGTAGCGAAACGATTGAAACCGATTTGATGATGTCACTAAAGTTTGCGTATGTCAGAAATTGATCGTTCGTCACGGTAAAGACCGCAATCAAACCAAGGATTGCGAGTAACGTCCCATACTGACCGATATGACCGCTGATTCGTTTTCGTTCCTTGACCACCAATTGTGCCATCTTACACGCCTCCTTTCTCTACAATTTGTCCACGGTCGAGCCAAACGATTCGATTGGCGACCCGTTCGAGTTCATGTCGCTCACTTGACGTGAACAATACGGTCTTCCCTTGTTTCGCGAGTGCAATGACGCGTTCATATACGTCTTGTTTCGCTGCGATATCAATTCCTTTTGTCGGTTCGTCGAGCAGATAAATGTCTCGGTCATCGAGCAACCATTTGCTAAAGACGACCTTCTGTTGATTTCCACCACTCAGCTCACTTACCGGTTGTTTCACGTTCGCATAACGGACGCGAAGCGATGCCAATACGTCCGAAACGCGAGTTGCCTTTCCTGCGACAGCAATCACGTTCCGTTCAATCGTCTCGTCTAAAAATAATCCATGACGACGTCTCTCCTCTGGAACGAGTGCAAACCCTTCACGTACGGCATCGGTCGGTTCTTTGATCACATGTTCGTTTCCATCGATTGTGATGGATTGACGAATCCCAGAAAGACCGAACAATGCTTCCATCAGTTCCGTCTTCCCACTCCCCGTCAATCCTCCAATCCCGAGCACTTCTCCGCGATACGCTTCAATCGAAATCTCGGATTGGAACGCCGGAAGGGTCAACTGCGCGGACAAACAAATCTTGTCTTCCGGCACCGCCTTTTCTAACGCCGCATCAAATGTTGTCCCACTTAAAAATGTCTGCACCGCTTCAGAAGAGAGCGATTGGTACGGTCCATCGTACACGACACGTCCGTCTCGAAGAAACGTAGAGGTCGACGTGACCCGTGTGAGCTCGTTTGAACGATGCGTGACCAACACGATGCCTACCCCTTCTGCCGCCAGCGTTTGTAATAATTCAAGTAAGGCGTCGGCATCCGTTTCCGATAAGGCAGCGGTCGGTTCGTCGAGGAGCAAATACTTAGCATCGCTCTCGAGTGCCCGAGCGATGAGAAGGCGCTGTTTCACGCTTAGCGGGAAGTGACCGGCTGGACGCGTTGGATCGACCTCTAAACCGACTCGGGACAACACACGTTTCGCTCGCTGTTTCAAACGTTGCGGACGAATCCGTTTCACTGTCTGCCATGGAAGGACGTTCTCATATACAGGCAAGTCCAAATAGAGCGCATCATCGACTTCTTGTGACACCGTGATGATGCCATGACGAATCGCTTCCGCTGGTGTGAGGCGGATTGATTTTCCATCAATGGACAACTCGCCGGACGTTGGTTCAGCCGTTCCGTTTAGCAGTTTGATGAGCGTACTCTTACCGGCCCCGTTCAGACCGAGAAGCCCATGAATGTCTCCCGGCTTTAAACTGAAGGATAGTTGATCGAGCACCGTGACGTCACCATACTGTTTCGTGATTCGTTCCAAGCGAATCATCAGTCTGTCTCCTTCATCCAATCCGACCATGCCGCATTCGATTCGCCCCAACCTGGCACGTACTGTCCAAGGTCATCCATCGTGACAGGCTCATTCGGCAAGACATCACGGTCCACTAGATATGGGTCGACCGAATGAATGGAAGGCGTCTCTTCCCCGACCACTTTTTGATAAGCGTATCGGACTTGAATGCGGCCGATTTCGGCTGGATCTGTGGCAGCTGTCACTTTCCACGGACTCCCCTCTTCTTGCATGAGTTGCAAGTCTTCGTCACTCAAGTCAATCCCGTAAACGGCAATCTCGTCACGTCCTGCCTGTTTGATGGCACGGCTCGCCCCTTTGGCGAACTCATCCCACATCGCAAACACCGCATCGATTTCGCCTTCCGGGTACTTCTTCAAAATCGCCTCCATCTGGCTTTGCGTATCGAGCGCCGTGTTGTTCGTCGCCGAACCGAACTTCGCGACTTCCTGGATGCCCGGATACCGTTTCAAGAATGCATCATAAATCGTATGACGGCGTTCCATCGGTGTGAATCCACCGACCCAAATCGTGACGATGTTCCCTTCCCCGTCCAAATCTTCCGCGAGTGCTTTGAGCGAGCGCCATGCGAGTGAATAATCGTCTTGATCGATGACCGTCACGCCTTCATTCGTCAAATCGTTATCGAATGCGACAACTTTAATGCCTTTGTCGAGCGCCCGTTGAACAGGCTCTTTTAAGGCATCGGCACGTCCGTGGTCAATCAAGATCACATCGACTCCTTGCGTCGTGGCCGTATCGACATAACTCGCCATTTTCGACAAATCATTTTCGGCGTTATACACTTTCACGTTGCCACCGAACGCTTCGACTTGCTCGGTCACCCCTTCGATATATTGCGAAGAGAATGTCCCAATCGACATCTGCATGACGAGGGCGACTTCTAAATCTTTCGGAAGTGTTTCATTTGAGACGTTGACGGTTTTCGTTTCCGTTTTACTTGTTGTCGTAGTCGTTTTCGGTTGCGCCTGTTCGTTCGTGCATCCGGCAAGTGCTAAGATGACGGTCAACAGGAAGAAGATGATTTTTTTAGACATATGTGTTTCCTCCTACATGTTCTACAATGACCGACTCAGTCGGTTCGAGCACACCAGTCTCTGTGATCAGACCGGTGATCAGTTCGGGTGGGGTCACATCAAACGCCGGATTGAAGACGGTGATGCCGACGAGTGCCGTTGGATGTCCTCCGATATGGGTCACTTCATGGGCGTCCCGTTCCTCGATTTGAATCGTGTCGTCCGCCTCTAAATCGAACGTCGAATGCGGGGCTGCCACATAGAATGGGATGCCGTAATGCTTCGCCAAAATCGCAAGCTGGAGTGTTCCAATCTTGTTGGCCGTATGACCGGTACGGGTGATGCGGTCCGCCCCGACGATGATGGCATCGATTTGTTTCGTCTGGATCGTCCACGCCGCCATATTATCCGTGATCAATGTGACGTCGATGTCCGCCCGGTCGAGCTCCCATACCGTCAACCGTGCCCCTTGAAGCAGCGGTCGCGTTTCGGACGCGAACACCCGAAACGGGATGCCACGCTCTTTCCCGACATAGAACGGCGCGAGCGCGGTACCGTATCGTGACGTCGCGATGGCACCGGCGTTACAAATCGTCAATACGTTGCCACCAGCGGGTAACACGGTGAGCGCATGTTCCCCAATCGTGCGATACGTAGCCACGTCTTGTTCAAAGATTTCAATCGCACGCTGCTTGATTGCTTTTGCAATCTGTTCAAAGTCCTCCCCCACATTCAATCGAAGGAGTGATTCGATGACATGCTGTAAGTTGACCGCGGTCGGTCTTGTCGCAATCAACCGTTGACCGACTTGATTCAATTGGAGATGAAAATATGGATTGTCTTGCAGACGTGACGCTTCTTTCGCAAGGACAAACGCTCCGAAATAAGCGATGGCCGGTGCACCGCGAACTTGAAGCGACTTGATTGCCTGCTCGGCCTGTTCGAGCGTCAACACTTCGACATAGCGCTCTTCTTGCGGCAACAGCGTCTGATCTAAAATCGTCAACACTTCCGTGTCGGCATCGAAATGAATACTTTGCACACTCATACGCGCACCTCCGACAAGACTGGAATCAATTGATCGATGGATTGAATTTGATGGCGCTGTTTGATGAGACGCGTACCGAGCTCTAAGGCGTGGCGTTTCCGTTCGATGCGAAGGTCGTCTGGTAATGTCTCTAAGTCGGCGACTCCAGCCAGACCGACAGTCCGCCGAATCAATTCGCAGCCTGCGTAGCCGATGGCGTCACTCAAAATGGATGGCAACAGTTCGTCCACGAATCCTACTGTGTTGAACGGCTCTGCGGCCTGTGTAAAGCGGGTACGGAACGTTTTCTCGAACGTCTCCCAGACGGTGAGTACTTCTGTGAAGCGTTCGAACCGTTTCAACGGATGCGCATACGTTGAGAACACCAGATGAGCAATGATTTGACCAATGTCAAAGCCGAACGGACCGTAAAACGCAAATTCGGGATCGATGATTTTTGTTTCTTGACGGGTCGCAAAAATGCTTCCTGTATGTAAATCTCCATGTAGCAACGCTTCATGTTTGGTCACGAACCCAACCTTCAATTTCGTCACTTCAATTTTCAAGGCGAGGTCTGACCACAGTTGCTCCACATCCGGACGAAGGGCCGCTTCGATTTGATTCGAATCTGCATCGCGATACGGGTCGGTGAAAATCAGCTTTTCCGTGATATCGCATAGCTCTGGATTGTAATACTCTTTTTCGATTTGTTTCTTCACGAGCGGTCCGTTCGCGTAGTCAGACGTCGCAAACAGGGTTTCACCGAGAAACGTACCGACGTGGCGGGCTAAATTCGGATAGCTCTCTCCTTTTAGGAAGCCAGTCCTAACAATCTCAAACGCTGACAGATCCTCCAAAATCGTATAGGCGAGTTCACGGTCGCTACCGAGTACATCCGGTACGAACTGAGGAACGACCTTAGAAAATTCACGGAGTGCCAGTTGTTCGATCCACGACCGGTCAAGCGTGAGCGGCCAGCTCTCTCCAACAACTTTTGCGTACGGTAACGCTTGTTTCACAATCAACGACGTCTCTCCTTGACGAATGCGAAAGACGAGATTTAAATTGCCATCCCCAATCTCCTCACATTCTGCAATCCCCTCTTCTAGTAACCCCAACTGTCGAACGTGGTCGACGACACTTTGTTCTGTAAACGCCTCATAAGCCATGATGATTTTCCCCTTTCTTAACTCTATGCATGAAAAAAGCCCCTTTCTCCGCGAGAAAGAGGCACACCCAAATTGGTTGTTCCTCTCATCTTTCAGACATGTGTCTGGTGGATGTAGCACCGTGCCAAATGGTCGGTTGCTGCGGCGTCTTAGGGCCAATTCCCTCTGCCAACTCGCGATAAGAGTAAATGATGTAATTGTGTTTGACGTGTTGAGACGAATATTACGGACTATGCACGCTAGTTGTCAATCCTCTATTTTCAGTCGCCTCCCTATTTTTGACACGCATATATAGAAACATTATTTTCAAACTTTTTTTCTCAAAAAAAGGAATTGACGAGTGAGCGATTCTATGTAAAAATTCAATTAAATTTCACAACTTCACAACTATTCTTATCAAGAGCAGACGGAGGGACAAGCCCGATGATGTCGCAGCAACCGACCAGAAATGGCACGGTGCTAATTCTTGCAGCTAACGCTGAGAGATAAGAGTTCATTGTTTTTTTGAATGACCTCTTGCCTTGGCATGAGGTCATTTTTTGTTTGACCTGAAAGGAGGAACTTATGGGAATCATCGCTACTTATGAAATCAAACATACCGATCACATCGAGCGTGTAGCTGAGAAAATCGCACATGAGCTGACCGTCGGGACATGGACCGAGTTGAACCATCTCGAACAATATCAACTGCAAGCGTTCCGAGGTGAGGTCATCGCCACGTCCCAACAAGAAACGACAAGTCGCTTCTCGATTCGCTACCCGCTACATAACGTGACACCGGACTTTTCGTCCATTCTGACGACGACATTCGGTAAGCTCTCCCTCGACCCAAACGTCCAACTCGTCGACCTCTCGCTTCCAGAGGAGCTCGCACCGGACTTTCCGGGTGCCGCATTCGGAGTCGAAGGTGTCCGCGACATCCTTCGTGTACACGACCGACCGCTCGCCATGAGCATCTTCAAAGGCGTCATCGGACGGGACCTTGATTTTTTGGCGACACAACTCCGGGACCAGTTCGCAGGTGGCATCGATCTCGTGAAAGACGATGAGATTTTATATGACAATCCGCTCACCCCATCGCTCGAACGGGCTCGGATCGGGTCATCGATCATTCAAGAACATAAAGAATTGACGGGTCGTTCCGTTCTATACGCCGTCACGTTGAGCGGACCCGTTTTCACCTTACGCGACCAGGCGAAGCGATTGATCGAGGCAGGCGCGACCGCACTCTTATTCAACGTGTATACGTACGGGCTTGACGCGTTGCGAGAGCTCGCCAAAGATTCTGAGATTCACGTCCCGATTTTGGCACATCCCGCTTTTGCAGGAGCGTTGACCGGATCGATTCGTCATTCCTTACTCTTCGGGAAACT
This sequence comes from Exiguobacterium sp. AT1b, assembly GCF_000023045.1. Lineage (GTDB taxonomy): Bacteria > Bacillota > Bacilli > Exiguobacteriales > Exiguobacteriaceae > Exiguobacterium. The sequence goes on from NC_012673.1 coordinate 1,405,435, forward strand.
GATTCGACTCGCCGGGGCGGACTTGACGCTCTTCCCTTCGCCATACGGTTCACTGTCGACACCGAAAGACGAAACACAACAGATTCAAACGTATGCGACGGAATCCCATTGGACGAAACCGATTCTGGCGGTCCCATCTGCCGGGATTCACCCAGGACTCGTCCCGGATTTGATTCGTGACTTCGGAACGGATGTCGTCATCAATGCCGGCGGCGGGATTCACGGACACCCAGACGGTGCGGCTGCCGGAGCGAGGGCGTTCCGCCAAGCGATCGATCAGGCAATCGGTAAGACGAGCGAGACTGATGCATTATCGACTGCATTAGATGCGTGGGGTGCGCGATGAGTACGCACGTCATCTGTGATTTCGACGGGACCATCACGGAAGAAGATAACATCATCGCGTTGATGCGACGGTTCGCCCCACCTGAATGGGTCGAACTTAAAGATAGTGTGTTGAACCAAACGCTCTCCATTCGCGAAGGCGTCGGTCAGATGTTCAGCTTGCTCCCAAGTAACCAGCAAGAGCGGTATCGTGAGTTTCTTCAGTCGACCATCACGCTTCGAGCGGGGTTTGTCGAGTTTTTGCAAGAGACTCAGTCGCACGGCTTTCGATTTGATGTCGTCAGTGGGGGCATGGACTTTTTCGTCCATCCGATTTTAGAAGGTCACGTCGCACCGGAACACATCTTCTGCAATCACGTTGATTTTTCAGGAGAGACAGCGCGCGTCACATGGCCTCATGCATGCGATGTTCATTGTTTGAATGATTGCGGATGCTGCAAGCCGACGATTGCTCGACAGATTGTCTCACCTACCGACACGTTGATTGTCATCGGGGACTCTGTCACTGATTTTGAAATCGCCAAACGTGCCGATGTCGTGTATGCACGAGGTCAACTGATTTCGCTTTGTGAGGCGGAAGGAATTCGACATGTTCCGTTCGAGACATTCTATGACATTTCAGCTTACATGAAAGGAGTGAACGTATGACCGTACAAGAACGATGGGTCGAACTTGCCGACATTAAAGACGAGCTCGCCGCACGAGATTGGTTCCCCGGGACGAGTGGCAACCTGGCGATCCGCGTATCGGACGACCCGTTGACGTTCCTCGTGACGGCAAGCGGTCGTGATAAACGAAAGCGTACCAATGAAGACTTCGTCCTCGTCGATGCGACCGGTCAATTGATTGGAGAACAGTCAGGCAAACCGTCCGCGGAAACGTTGCTACACGTCGAAATCTTTAACAACACGAACGCAACCTGTTCCCTTCACGTGCATACGGTCGACAATAACGTCATCTCGGAACTGTATGCAGCACAAGGCCATGTGACGTTCACAGGTCAAGAAATTATCAAGGCGCTCGGCTATTGGGAAGAGACGGCAAGTGTCCGGATCCCCATTATCGAAAATCACGCGGATATCCCGACACTCGCTCGCGCGTTCGCCCCACATGTCACAGGCGATGCCGGTGCCGTCCTCATCCGGAACCACGGGATCACCGTTTGGGGCGAAACGCCCGCTGCGGCAAAACGTTACTTAGAGGCATATGAATTTTTGTTTAGCTATTCATTAAAATTACGCGCCTTAGGCGTCCATTCATAAGGAGGAATTCAACATGGCAACGATTTATTTTCAACAAACCGAAGAACGTGTCAGCGACCAACAAGAGGTACGTGACTTTTTAGAATCACGAGACATTCTTTACGAAGCGTGGGACATCACGAAATTACCGGTTTCCCTTCAAGAAAATTATCAACTGACAGACGAGGACAAAGAAGCCATCTTGGCGACGTTCCGTGACGAGATTCAAGATGTGTCGGCACGACGCGGCTACAAGACGGCTGACGTCATCTCACTATCCGACGCGACACCGAATTTAGATGAACTGCTCGTCAACTTTCAAAAAGAGCATCACCATACGGATGACGAAGTTCGCTTCATCGTCAGTGGTCACGGCATTTTTGCCATCGACGATGCAGAACGCGGATACTTCAATATCGAACTCAATCCAGGTGATCTCATCTCCGTGCCGGTCAACACACGTCATTACTTCACGTTACAAGAAGACCGCCAAGTCGTCGCCGTTCGTATTTTCGTGACGACTGAAGGCTGGGTACCGATTTACGACAAAGAGAATGTAACTGCATAAGAAAAGGTCTCTCGCTTAAAAACGAGAGACCACTTTTTATTGTTTGACCGCTGTCGGTTTCGATGAGAACCAGCCCCATGTCGCAATCCCGACCATGACTGACCAGAAGAAAATCGTCCAAGCTGTCGAGTGGACGAACCCGTCTGGGAGTCCCATGAATTCGAATGGTGTTCCGGCAATCAATTCCTTGAAACCAGGGTGTTCAAGTACGAGCACCGTCAACTTGACCCCGACCCAACCGACGATGATGAAAGCGGCCGTTTCAAGTGTCGGACGCTGATGAAGCAACTTGACGAAAATCCGAGCTGCGAATCGCATCAAGACGACCCCGATGAGTCCACCTGTCAAGACGACGAAGAACTGACCCGAGTCAATCCCACCGATTTCACCTAGACCGAGTGGTGGCAAGCTGACCGCAAGCGCGACCGCTGCCAAGATTGAGTCGACGGCAAAAGCGATGTCCGCAAACTCGACTTTCGCAACAGTGAGCCAAAACTCTTTCTTCGATACCGGCTTCTCCGTGACAGCCGTCTCTTCCTTCGCCTCAGCCGCCAAATCTTGCTTCGGCTCCATCTTTCTCGCCTTATAGGTCATATACAGGTGTCGCGCACTCATCCCGATTAAGTAAAGCGCACCGAGTGCCTGAACTTGCCATACGTTGATCAAGAACGAGATCAAGAACAATGCGATAAATCGGAATACGAACGCTCCTAAGAGTCCGTAGAACAATGCCTTCTTCTGCTCTGTGCGCGGCAAGTGCTTGACCATTACGGCCAAGACGAGCGCGTTGTCTGCAGATAACAAGCCTTCCAAACCGACGAGTACGACGACGATCCAGGCATACTGCAGGACTAACTGCCAATCCATAAAAACATCTCCTTTTTTCTTTCAATTCCTTCATATTTAATAGTGATCTATTTTTTAAGTTCACAGGACCATTTTATTCCCGTTCACAAAGTAAATCAATCCTCTTTCTTCAATATCTGAAGGATTTTTTTGCGATTGCATATTGAAAACATGTTATGAGAGCAAAATCATACCCGTTCAGCCATCATTTCGTGATAAAATCCTAACAAGAACGAGTGGTCCTTTGAACCGCTCGAAAAAAGGAGAATCCGATTATGTCTACAAGCCATGTCGCTTTACCTACTAAAGCAGAACGACATAAATTGTTCGGGTCGGTCCCACCGATTAAAGGAACAAAGCCGACCGAGAAAGAACAAATGGTCGATTTACAAAATACACCGAAAAACTTCTTGTTCGCCCTCGACAGTGTCGGCATCTCAAACGTGAAACACCCTGTGAACGTCGAAACGCCAGAAGGAGTCCAATCTACGGTCGCTACATTCGAATTGACGACATCGCTCGTTCAAGATCGTAAAGGGATTAACATGTCTCGTTTGACGGAACAGCTCGATGCGTACCATCAACAAGGGTGGACGGTATCGAACCGTTCGTTAATCGAGTTCGCACAGGAGCTTGCCGAGCGGATGGAACAAACGGAAGGTCAATTGACAATCCGTTACCCATGGTTCTTCACGCGTAAAGCACCTGCGACAGGTCTTAGCGGTTTGATGAACGCCGATGTCATGCACCGTGTGACTTACAACCTTGAAACAGGCGTCGCAAACGTGACAGTCGGTCTCGTCATCAACGTCACGACGCTTTGCCCATGTTCAAAAGAAATCAGTGAATACAGTGCCCATAACCAACGTGGATACATCACGATCGAAGCAGGTCTTGACGAGACGTCAATGGACGGATTCGACTGGCGTGCAGCCCTTCTCGATGCAGCGGAGTCAAACGCCTCAGCACCACTTCATCCTGTCCTCAAACGTCCGGATGAGAAACGTGCGACTGAAATCGCATACGAAAATCCACGTTTCGTCGAGGACATGGTCCGCTTGATCGCGGCTGACTTGTACGAGATGAAACAAGTCGTGAACTTCTTCGTCGAATGCCGTAACGAAGAGTCGATTCACCAACACGATGCCATCGCATCGATCACATTCGATAAGCGTCAAGACGCATAAAAAATGCGGAACCTCTGTTAAAGAAGGTTCCGCATTTTTTATAGACTTGTCACGAGTTCAATTGTCAACAGGATGATGATGAGCATCACCCACACTGCCCAGACGAGTCGCCACTTCTCCCAGTCAAATCGCTTCATCACTGCATAGACCGTGAGGTAGAGCGCAATGAGAAGCGGTACGACGACCCAAGGATTCTCTAGCATCACGCCTCGATGTCGCCGTCCCAAGCGAGCATTCCGCCGTCAACATTGACGACTTTATAACCTTGCGATTCTAAGTAATCACACGCCGTCTGGCTCCGTCCACCTGAACGACAGATGACGTGATAGACATTATCTTGTGCCAACTTTTCTGTCACTTGTGGGAATTCCGATAATGGGTAGAGTGGTACGTTCGGGATATGCCCTGCCTCATATTCATCTTGCTCGCGCACATCGATGATATGGAGAGACTCCCCGTTCTCTAATTTTTCTCTTAATTCTGTCGCATGGATGCTTTGCATACATAGTTCCCCTTTCAATCATGGATTCCTCTTTTAGTTTACCTCAGCTACCATTCAAAAAAACACAAAAAAAGCACCCTTCTATAAGAAGGATGCTCCGGACTTACGCTTCGTTGCGCTCGTCGATTGCTTGTGCTGCTGTGATGAGCGTCAATTTGTAGACGTCCTCTTCGTTACAGCCACGTGACAAGTCGTTCACTGGTTTGTTGAGACCTTGAAGGATTGGACCGATCGCTTCGAATCCACCGAAACGTTGAACCATCTTGTAGCCAATGTTCCCTGCTTCAAGACTTGGGAAGACGAATACGTTCGCCTTACCAGCAACGTCAGAACCCGGTGCTTTCTTCGCCGCTACGCTAGGGACGAATGCCGCATCGAATTGAAGTTCTCCGTCGATTGGAAGGTTCGGTGATTTCTCTTTCGCCAGGCGTGTCGCTTCCACAACCTTCTCTGTTTCAGGTGACTTCGCAGAACCTTTCGTCGAGAAGCTAAGGAGCGCAACTTGTGGGTCGATGCCGAACGTCTTCGCTGTCGCTGCCGACAAGAACGCGTTCTCTGCTAAGTCCGCTGCGTCTGGTGCAATGTTAATCGCACAGTCCGAGAAGACATATTGCTCGTCGTCACGTACCATGATGAACACACCTGACGTCTTTTTGATGCCTGGTTGCATTTTGATGATTTGTAGTGCCGGACGTACCGTATCAGCCGTCGCGTGCATCGCGCCTGAGACAAGACCTTCTGCTTTGCCTGTGTGAACGAGCATTGTTCCGAAGTAGTTCACGTCTGATGTAAGGAGTTCGCGTGCTTGTTCAGCCGTCGCTTTCCCTTTACGACGCTCGACGAATGATTCGACGAGAACGTCGATGTCTTCGTATGTCGCTGGGTCATATTGTGTCAAACCTGAGATGTCGAAACCGTGTTTCGCCGCAACCGCTTCGAGATCTGCTTTCGCACCGACGACGATCGGTTCTACCATACCGTCTGCTTTCAATCGAACAGCGGCTCCAAGAACACGCTCATCGATACCTTCCGGGAAGACGATGGTCGGACGAACCGGGCTAACTTTTTGCTTCAACGTTTCAAATAATTTCATAACGAATGAACCCCTTTTCTCAATTTACAGCATGACTGCTAATGGTTTTGCCGTTGACTTGTGTCTTTACGCGATTTCAATTATACACAGTACCCTTTTCAAAATAAACTATTCTGCCCATTTCGCCATAAATCGCTTAGAATCAATCATTATATGAATAGAACAGTTCCGAAAAATCGACTGATACAGCCATTTTTGTAGCCGTTTTCATGTTTCTGTCCTCTGTTCTTTACCCGTCATGAATCGTGATAACCCTCACAGTGCCTCAAAGTTGCCAGTCAGTGAAGCGTGTATGGTAAAATAGACGGCGAAGCCAAGTCCCGAAAGGAGATTTTTTTATGTCAGAACGTCCAGTACCTACAACAGATACACAACATGCCGCCGCCACATTAGACGGATGGTATACACTTCATGATTTCCGCACGATTGATTGGGCTCGTTTGAAACTCGTCGATGCTGAAAAGCGTGAACAGATGATTGAGGAGTTCACTGCGTTCCTCGCCTCACTTGAAGAAGTGGAAGCAAAAGGTGAAGGAAGCCACGCCTTCTACTCGATTCTCGGCCAGAAGGCGGACCTCGTCTTGATGGTTCTTCGTCCAACATTCAACGAACTTGAAGACGTCGAGCGCGCATTCCGCAAAACAGCGCTATACGACTATATGATTCCGTCGTATTCATACGTGTCGGTCATCGAGCTCGGGATGTATCGCGGATCTGGAGACGGGGACCCGTATCAAAACCCTCATATCCGTTCACGCCTCTATCCGACACTTCCAAAAGCCGCACACATCTGTTTCTATCCGATGAGTAAAGCTCGTCGCGACGGCGACAACTGGTACATGTTATCGATGGATGAGCGCAAAGACCTCATGTATCGTCACAGCATGATTGGCCGTAGCTACGCCGGTAAGATTCAACAGTTCATCGGTGGGTCGACTGGATTCGACGCATGGGAGTGGGGCGTCACGCTCTTCGCTGAAGATTCACTTCAGTTTAAGAAAATCGTTTACGAGATGCGTTTCGACGAAGTAAGTGCGAAGTATGGAGAGTTCGGCGACTTCTACGTTGGGAACATCTTACCAAAAGAAAATTTGAACACATTCTTTAGCGTGTAAAAGGTTTACGCGTATAACACCTCGGGAATTAAGGATGATGTAAGCAAGTTATCCTGATTAATGAGGTGAACAACGATGCGCGTGTTTAAAGAAACCGATCGTGACACTGCGGAACGTTTAGATTCGTTCATCGAACGAATGGCACCGACAGCAGAATTAGTCCAACATCGATTTGAAGAGCAACTCAAACATACACAGCAAAAGGGTCAGGCGAGCGCCTGACCCTTATTTTGTCGTAGTGACGTGAAGTGCGTCGCCTAAGAACGTAGCCAATTCAAGCATCCCGTAGCGTCCCGCTTTCGCTTCAGCATCGGAATTGTAGTTCGTGTTCGTATTGACGTCATAGGCGTAGACGTTTCCGTCTCGGTCTCGAATGATTTCAATCCCCGCAATATCGATCGCATTCGCTTTCAGGAACTGTTCGAGCTTTGGAATGATCGGGTCATCGAATCCTTCGACGATTTCGAACTTCGCCGGTGGCGTCTCCCCGACCGGACAGAACTGGTCTTCAATCGAGCAGGCATCTGCCGGACAGAGCTCGAATCCTTCCGACGTATCGACACGCACCGCATAAAAGAACTTCCCACCGATGAATTCACAGCGGGTAATATATGGTTCTGGGGATTCGATATACTGTTGAATGAGCGTGATGCCGTCAACCGATTCCTCGAACGAGGGACCATATACATATTCTTTGAGTCCTTCGATCGTATGGAACAATTGGACCCCAAGTCCTTTTCCGGCACGATTATGTTTCGTGATGAATGGCGTCAAAGCTAACTGCTCAGCCGCATCGATGATTTGCGCCTTACCGACTGCCGCAATCGTCTTCGGCACGCGAATCCCTTCACGTCGAAGCGCCGTGTATTGATTGACTTTACTCACTTCGAGGCGGATGGCACGTGTGCCGTTAAACACGGTCCGGTCGTTTGCCTCTAACCAAGCGAGGACGCCTTCCGTCAATTCTGGTGCGTACCGATGCCCACGTGTGTGCGAGGAGGCACTCATCCGATTATAAAAGACACCTTCCGGGGGCATTGCTTCGAGATCAATCGTCCCTTGGTCCAAGTGCCACAATTCATATGGCAAGTTCAATTCTTTTAAACGGTGGACAAGGTGGTTCGTCCATTCTTCGTTTTCATGAATGACGTGAATTTTAGACATCATCATTCCTCCTTCTATGATGTGTTTACTTTACCATATTCATAACCGACAATTCCAATGTGTATGGTTTGCCTAATCCTCAATTCTGAAATATCAGACGATTTCATGGTATAATGAACTTAAGAGTATTGTTTCAGAAAGGAAGTGTTGTGTTTGCCCGTACCTGTTATAAGTACTGATGTACTCATTTTACTCTTCGGTCTACTTCTCGTAGCCGGTGTCATGGCGACACGAATCTCGACTCGATTCGGCTTGCCCGCCTTGATTTTATTTATGGGAATCGGCATGATCATGGGAAGCGATATTACCGGTCTCATTTTCTTTGACGACTCAAATCTGGCGCAGTTGATTGGAGTCGCTGCCTTGATTGTCATTTTGTTTGAAGGGGGTCTTCAAACGAAATGGTCATCGATTCGGAGCGTCCTCGCCCCTTCTGCCTCGCTGGCGACGCTTGGGGTATTGATTACCACGACCGTGGTCGCCGTGGCCGTTCGTTTCGTATTTGGTTTCGATTGGATTGAATCTTTCTTGTTCGGTGCGATTATCGGTTCAACCGACGCAGCGGCCGTCTTTGCCGCATTTAAAGGAAAGAATATCTCACCGAAAGTCGGTGCGACTCTCGAAGCCGAGTCCGGCACGAACGACCCGATGGCGATGTTTTTGACGATTCTCGCTCTCGACTTCATGATGAAGCCGGATACGACCATCTGGGACGGAATTTGGATGTTCGTCCTTCAAATCGTTGTCGGGGCATTAATCGGATTCATCCTTGGACAACTGTCTCGCCTCATGTTGAATCACTTGAGACTTGATTCGAGCGGATTGCATGCCGTCCTCATGATTTCTATGGCGTTCCTCACGTATGGTGTCACAGCTTACTTATTGGGAAGCGGATTACTCGCCGTCTATATCGCCGCCATGATTGTCGGAAATGCGGACACGGCGCATGAAGTGACAATCGTCCAATTCTCAGAGGCGCTCGCATGGATCATGCAGATCATCATGTTCGTCATCCTTGGGTTACTCGTCTTCCCTCGTCAACTCATCGAACCGGACTTGATTTGGAAGGGACTACTTATCTCATTCGTCCTTATGTTCCTGGCACGTCCGATCGCCGTCTATTTATCGACACTTGGTATGGCATTTACGAGAAAAGAAAAGTTGTTCATCTCATGGGCTGGTCTAAAAGGTGCCGTGCCGATTGTCCTTGCGACATTCCCGCTTATTGCCGGTACCGAAAATAGCCAACTGTTATTCAATGCCGTCTTTTTCGTCGTCGTGACGAGCGCCCTGATTCAAGGGACGACGTTGACGCCACTTGCCGAGAAGTTAGGGTTGCTCGGTCCGGATAAAATCCGTTCCCCATACACAATCGCCCTCGTCTCAAGCAAACAGTCTCAACATAAGCTCGTTCCTTATGCGGTCACAGCCAGCTCATCCATGATCGGAAAGACGCTTGCGGACATCACGCTCCCACCAAACACTGTCGTGAACGCCATCGTCCGAAACGAGTACTTGATTCCACCGAACGGTCAGACAGCCATCGAAGAAGGCGACCTCTTATACGTGCTTGCCTCGATGTATCGTCATGATCAACTCGACCAAACATTTGGTGAAGATGGGCTAGACCGAGTGGAATTATGAGTAAACGAATAACCGGCGCCTCATTTGAAGCGCCGGTTTTCTTATGCGTGTAAGTGTTTTGCTGATTGAATCAACGTCTCAACATCTTCTGTCCGTCCTTCATGAAGTGCCTCGACAATGAAACTCCCGACGACGACACCGTCACACGCCTGTCCTAACGTCTGCACTTGCTCCGGACGATGGACTCCGAATCCTGCCAAGACGGGAACACGTGACTGCTCTGTCAAACGAGTCAAGTAGGCGAGTAACTCGTCCGGGAACACATCTGCTTTCCCGGTCGTCCCTTTAAGCGTGACCGCATACACGAATCCTTCTGCTTTTTCTAAGATGGACGTTGTCCGCGCCTCACTGCTCGTCAACGTGACGAGCGGAATGACGGCGACGTCATGCCGATTAACATCTGCGAATAACTGGAGACTCTCCTCAAACGGAAGGTCAGGAATAATGACCCCGCTCACCCCACATTCGTTCGCCCGATCAAAGAACGGTTGGACCCCGAACCGAAACACTGGATTCAAGTAGGTCATCAAGACGATTGGAACGTTAAATTGATCATTTCCTTCTATTAAATGGTTCAATACCATTTCAAGCGTCACACCTGCTTCAAGCGCGCGCATTCCTGCCGCCTCAATGATTGGGCCATCTGCCACCGGATCGGAGAAAGGGATACCGAGTTCAATCGCCGTCGCACCCATCCGCTCTAGTTCCACGATGGTCGGGATGAGCCGGTCCATCCCGCCGTCACCGGCCATGATATACGGAACGAACGCCGCTCCTTCTCGCTGTCGAATCGCTGTCTCTAGTTTCATCGTGTCGCCACCTTCTCTCGGATTGTATGGACGTCTTTGTCTCCGCGCCCTGATAAACAAATCACCAGTGTATCGTTTTCTCCCATCGTCTTCGCGAGCGTCTCTGCGTAAGCAAGGGCGTGTGAAGACTCTAAGGCAGGAATGATTCCTTCTTGTCGGCTGAGGGCGAGACACGCATCGAGTGCCTCGTCATCCGTGACGGCCGCATAGCGCACCCGCTCAATGTCTTTCAAGAAACTGTGCTCTGGTCCTACCCCTGGATAATCGAGTCCAGCTGAAATGGAATGGGCTTCCTCGATTTGACCCGCTGCGTCTTGCAGGACATACATGAGCGACCCATGTAAGACACCGACTTCCCCTTTTGTGAGGGTTGCTGCGTGTTTATCCGTATCGATGCCACTTCCAGCCGCTTCGACACCGTAGAGTGCGACCGACTCATCGTTCAAGAACGGATAGAACATGCCCATGGCGTTGCTCCCTCCGCCGACACAAGCGACGACGGCATCCGGGAGGCGTCCCGTTTGTTCGAGGATTTGACGACGTGTCTCTGTCCCGATTACGCTTTGGAAATCACGTACCATCTGCGGGAATGGATGCGGTCCGAGAACGGAACCCATCACATAGTGCGTATCGTCGACATGTTTGACCCAGTAACGGAGCGCTTCATTGACGGCATCCTTTAAGGTGCGACTGCCTGATTTGACAGGGACGACTTTCGCCCCGAGTAGTTCCATCCGAAACACGTTCAATGCTTGGCGTTCAACATCGACCTCACCCATGAAGATGGTACATTCTAAATCGAGTAGTGCGCATACTGTTGCCGTCGCGACACCGTGTTGTCCCGCGCCTGTCTCCGCAACGACTTTCTGTTTCCCCATCCGTTTCGCCAGGAGCGCCTGCCCGATCGTATTGTTGATCTTATGGGCACCGGTATGGTTCAAGTCTTCACGTTTCAAATAGACATTCGTCCCGAGGCGACGACTTAGGTTCGACGCATAATAAAGTGGCGTCTCACGTCCGACGTATTCACGTAATAAGGAAGAGAATCGTTCTTGAAACTCAGGATCTTGCTTCGCCTCTTCATAAGCGACCTCTAATTCTTCGACCGCCTGCATGAGCGTCTCTGGAATGTACTTCCCACCATATTGTCCAAACTTCCCGTTCACTGGTTGTGCATACATCATAGTTCCTCCTTGGCGCGTTGAATGAACGCACGAATTTTTTCGATATCTTTCACACCGTCCGTCTCGACACCGCTCGAGACGTCGACGCCGTCTGGTTGAATCATTTGAATCGCTTGTCTCACATTCTCCGGGGATAGCCCGCCCGCTAGCCAAAACGGACGCTGCGGCCGGTCGATTGCGCCCCAGTCTAACACCTGTCCACTTCCCGGATTCGGATGATCCATCAATCGTACATCTGCCATCTCCTCGGTCGACGCATCGATGATCGGTAACCCGAAGATACGGAGTTGTTCCATTGACTGCGTCCGATAGTGAATTTGTAAATCCGTCAGTCCTACATTCAACGTTTCCTCAATCTCTTCCATTGAAGGACTTAAAAACACACCAACGATTCGAACCGATTCCGGGATGTGTGCGGCCAGTGTCTTCGCAGTCGCCACGTCGATTTGACGGGAACTCGGGGCGAAGACAAACCCGATGGCATCCGCTCCTGCCTCGACCGCCGCCTGAACAGCTTCCGTTGTCTTTAGTCCACAGATTTTAACGAACATGTTTTCAACTCCTCGAGTAACCGGATCGGGTCCTCTTCACGCATGAGTGCTTCCCCAACGAGAATGGCGCTTGCCCCAGCTTCTTGTAAACGTGCAGCCGCCTCGACTGTACTGACACCACTTTCGCTGACGAATGTGACCTCAGGATAGCGTTTCATCAAATCGATTGATGTCTCGAGGGATACCTCGAACGTTTTTAAGTCTCTGTTATTGATGCCGATCAACACGTCATCAAGTTCGAGCGCGATGCGTAACTCCGCCTCGTCATGTACTTCCACTAAGACGTCGAGACCGATGGAGCGAGCGTATCGCGTCAACTCATGGAGACGTGTCGGATGTAGTGCCGCCACGATCAAAAGTGCCACACTCGCGCCGTAATGCTTCGCATAGTCGAGTTGTCGTTCATCGATGATGAAATCTTTACAAAGCACCGGGATGGTGACGACATCGGCGACTTGTCGCAAGTCGTCAAACGATCCATTGAAGTACGTCGTGTCTGTCAAAACGGAGATCATCGTCGCACCAGCTTTTTCATATTGACGTGCCCGTTTAGCGACGTCGACCGTTTCCCGAATCATTCCTTTCGAGGGGGACGACCGTTTGATCTCTGAAATGATATGGAATCCCTCGCTCATCACATGTAAGAGAGAGATTGGCTTCGTCACGGGGACATCGATGGGCTGCATGCCGCTAACCTCTTCTATTTTCGTTCCGATGATTTTCGTTAAATAACTCATGCTTCGACCTCCGTACGTTGTAAGTTTTGTAATACCCGTAAGGCGTGTCCTTCATCGATACTACGTTTTGCTTCTTTCACTCCTGTACGAAGCGTCGCGGTCGTACCATACGTGCAAAGGGCAAGTGCCGCGTTTAATAAGACGACGTCGCGTGCCGGTCCCGACTCTCCATTCAATACGGCAAGAAGTGTCGCAGCGTTCTCTTCTGGTGTGCCTCCACGTAGCGCTTCAAGCGGTGCCCGCATCAAGCCGACATCTCGTGGGTCGACCGCATAACGCGCCGTCTGTTCCCCATCAAAGAAGTACACGTCGTTCACACCGGCGAGACTCGCTTCATCGAGTCCACCTGCTCCATGGACGACCATACCGCGCTCTACCCCGAGATGACGCATCGCGGTCGCCATCTTCTCGAGTAACGATGGATGATAGACACCGACAAGTTGTCGTTTCGGACGAAGCGGGTTCGTTAACGGTCCGATTTGGTTGAAGATGGTCGCCGTCGCGAGCCGTTTCCGGACCGGCATGACGTGCTTCATGATCGGGTGGACATGCTGGGCGAAGAGAAAACTCAAGTTCGTCCGTTTCAAGTCAGCATGTACTTCCGCTGCCGTCTTCACGATTGGAACGTTCAGTGCCTCTAAGACGTCCGCGCTCCCGGATCGACTCGAGACGCTTCGATTTCCGTGCTTGGCGACCGGAATACCGAGACCGGCTAGGACAAAGGCGACGGTCGAACTGATGTTGAACGTATGCGCCCCGTCGCCGCCGGTACCACAAACATCGAGTACGGGTAAATCGCTTTGAGGGAACTGTGCCGCTTCACGGATGTATGCCGCGAGACCTGCCATCTCTTCTGCTGTCTCACCACGCTCTTTCATCGCCAGCAGTACTCGTTCGATTTGCGCTTCATCCGCTTGGAACATCTCGCTTGCCGCCACTTTCATATCTGCTGTTGATAATGCGTTTGTCTCCAATTGTTGAATCATCGTCGGTTCCCCCTCTAAAAATGTGTATAAAAAAACTCCACACGACAGTCGTCGTATGGAGGACGGTTCAAGACCGCGGTGCCACCTCTCGTTGATTCAAAAGAATCCACTCTCCGATGCAATCACATCGTATCCCGATAACGGGGGAAACCGTCACGACCTACTCTCTTCAGCCATGCTCTCATGAGCCCATTCACGCGGACGCCTCGGTCAGGATCTCACCATCCCTGACTCTCTGGACGAAACGTCTTCTCGCGCTACTCTTCTCAATCCTCGATTTATATTATTGAAACGAAAAAGGGGTCACCCGTCTCCTCATAGCCTGCGCTATAAGAAGGACGAGTAACCCCGTGGTGCCACCTTCGTTGGTTCCAAAGAACCCACTTCACGGACAATCATCCGCTTCCCCGTGATAACGGTGGGTAACCCGCTAAAGCCTACTCAAAGTTCGGTTTAGAGCTCAGAAGTCCATTCGCGACGTCCCATATACTGATTCGCACCAACCATCAGCTCTCTGTCATACAGGATTCGTCGTTACTTCTCTTCGTCGACGCCTTTATTCGTTTCAGTTAAGTTAATTCGTACTATACAGGGCAGATGAATCCATGTCAAATAAAAAAATTATAAAAACTTTGCCTCTATATGTGCATCCAAAAATGAGAAACCTTCATCGATTTTTCGAATTGACATTGTTTTTTTTCGTCTGCTATAGTCGTCCACAACAACATTTCACTCAGCTAAAGGAGAATCGATTTTGGAAACAAATAAACTAAAGCGCGAGCTGTCCACCCGGCAACTTACGATGATTTCCCTCGGGAGCGCCATCGGAACCGGGCTGTTCCTCGGAAGCGGTCTCGCGATTCAAACCGCTGGCCCGAGCGTGCTCGTCAGCTATGCCATCGGGGCGTTCATCGTCCTCTTACTAATGGGTGCTCTCGCCGAAATGACGGTCGCCCATCCAACATCCGGATCATTCGGAACGATTGCCGAGCGATACGTTCATCCACTCGCCGGTTTTCTCGTCCGTTACTCTTACTGGGTCGCGAACGTACTGGCTGTAGGGGTTGAAGTCAGTGCCATCGCCATCTACATGCGCTACTGGTTCCCAGATGTGAACGGGTTCGTTTGGGTCGCCCTCTTCGGTGGACTACTCATTTACGTCAACGCCCGTCACGTTCACACGTTCGGAACGACCGAATACTGGTTATCCTTCATCAAAGTAACTGCCATCATCCTATTCATCGTCCTCGGTGCCGCCACATTGTTCGGCGAACCAGGATCACCGATTGAGTCAATCACGACAGGAAACGAAGGCTTCTTCGCGTTCGGCTTTTACGGAATGTGGGTGACGATTTTCATCTCCCTCTTCAGTTTCCTTGGAACCGAACTCGTCGCTGTGACAGCGGGAGAAGCGAAAGACCCGGACCAGGCCGTACCACGCGCTTTACGCGCGACCGTGTTCCGCTTGACGTTCTTCTATGTCGTCACGCTCGCGATCATGCTCATGCTGATCCCATGGCAGCAAGCCGGGATCGACCAAAGTCCGTTCGTGCTCGTCATGGAACAGTTTGATGTCCCGTTCGCGGCAGGCATCCTCAACTTTGTGATTTTGATCGCCGCCTTGTCTGCGATGAACGCGCAGCTTTACGCGTCGACACGTATGATGTACTCGCTCGCGGAAGCCGGCGATGCACCGAAAGCGTTCAAAAAAATCAGCAAAAATGGGATCCCGATGTTCGCGCTACTCGTTTCAACAGGCGGGATCGTCCTCGCCGCTTTGCTACAAGTATTCATGGAGTCGTCGTATCCATTCTTGATGGGAATCTCGATGTTCGGAGCTATTTTTACTTGGTTCATGGTCTTCGTCTCCCACTTGTTCTTCCGTAAGAAATGGACTGGGCGAAAACTCCCTGTCCGCATGATGGGATATCCATTTCTCCCATTGCTCGGGGCGGTCTTACTGCTCAGCCTGATGATCACGACATGGTTCACGGATTTCAACATCTTGCTGAAATTCGGCGTACCTTGGTTGATCGGATTGACGATCATCTATTACGTGCGTGAACAAATGCGTAAAAAACAAGATCGTCCAAGCGATATTGAACAAGCCAACTAACGAGTATCCCTTCGCAATCGCGGAGGGATTTTTTTACGCACAAAAACTCCTTTCGCAATCGAAAGGAGTTTTCTGTTTGATGCATCAGAAGAACTGACGCGGGTTGACCGTGCTACCTGCGCTCGTTGCCGAGTATGAGTAGCCGCCTTTATGAATCTCAAAGTGCAAGTGCGGACCTGAAGAGTTCCCTGTGTTTCCAAGTGTCCCGATGTTCGACCCTTGCGTCACACGCTGTCCAGAGCTGACAGATACCGAGTTCATGTGCGCATAGACCGTGGTCCAAACTTGACCGTTGATCACGTGTGCGATCATGACGTGGTTCCCGTATGCGCCACCCCAACCTGCACGAATGACCGTACCTGTCGCAGATGCGCGAATCGGTGTCCCTGTTGGACCAGCGATGTCTACACCGTTATGGAACGTGTAACCAAACGCACCGCTCGCCGGACCCCATCCTTGTGAGTAGCGTCCTGAAGCCGGTTGAATGAACATCGAACTAGACGGAGCTGGCGTCGATGTCGTCGGCGCCGGTTTTGGCTCTGGTTTCGGAGCTGGCGTTGGAGCCGGTGCCGGTTTTGGAGCTGGCGTTGATGCCGCCGTGTTGTTTGAAGACGACGAAGACGGGGTATTCGATTTATTGTCTTGCTTTTGTTGAGCAGCTTGACGAGCTGCTTCCGCTTCTCGTTCTGCCTCTGCCTGACGGGCAGCCTCAGCTTGACGTGCAGCTTCTGCTTGGCGGGCTTCTTCCGCTTTACGTGCCGCCTCTTGACGAGCTGCCTCTTCCGCACGACGACGGGCTTCCTCTTCTTCGCGACGTTGCGCTTCGATTTCAGCCGCGATCGCCTGTTCTTGTGCGACTAATGTCGCTTCAATTTCTTGAAGGTCAAAGATCTGTGATTCGAACTTGATGTTCTTCTCTTCAAGCTCTTTGATGCGCTTTTCACGCTGCTTCATTTTCTTCTCAAGCTCGGCTTGACGCACTTCGAGTGCCTTTTGTTGTTGGAGAAGTGAAGCACGTTCTGCTTTCAAGTCAGCCTGCGCTTCTTTCAACGAACGCTGTGTCGCTTCATAGTCATCGAACAACTCTTGGTCACTACGCTGAATCGTTCCAGCTGTGATCATACGCGTGACGAGATCAGAGAGATTTTTTGAACCGAAGATGAATTCAGCCCAGTTAATTGATCCGCCACCGTTCTTTTGCATCGTGGCCATACGCTCTTTCATCATCGCTTCTTGCGCCTTCATTTTTTCTTGGTAATCTTTAATGTCGGCTTCAAGATCCTCAATCTTCATCTCGGTGCGCTTGATTTCTTGGCGTTTCATGGCGACATCATTGATGATGTCTTGCAATTGCGCGTCCATTTTATTGACTTCAGCCTGAACTTTTGAAATCTCTTCCTTGTTCACTTCAATTTTTGAAGATGTTTCTGACTGGTCTTTTTTCACACTGTCGCGCTTTTCTTTTACTTTTTGTTGTTGTTCTTGCTTCTCTTTAATCGAAGTCGATGCATCCGCAACTGTATGTGTGCTGATGAGCATCACACCGAGCGTCAACGTCGAGACTGTGCGTTTCCAATTCATGAATGGGGTACATCCTTTCTTAAATGACAAACGTGAGTACCTACTACACTACATATTTAAAGCCGTTTCAGTATGTAACAAAAACGATCATTTGGTTGAGTTTCAACACGACTAATTATATCTAACTGATAGATATTTTCCTGTTAAAGTTATATTTCAATTTTATTACGCAAGAACAAAGATGCGGACAGCGAATGCATAGAACTTATTATTTATCAATACCTTTTCAGACTGTTCGATTTGACATCTTTCTGTAATGTTTTATGTAAATAGAGAATGCTTTACCCTATTTCCAAATAATATTTTGAATACATCATTGATAAGTTTCCAATTGATGGAACGACCCATCAAAAAAATCCACGTCCTCGCCTCATGTACACATGAGCAAAGACATGGATGTCGGTTTGACTAGTCTTCTGTTATAACTTGGTTGCGCCAACGATCACAAAAATCCAAGCGGCGATGAACAAGACTCCGCCAATCGGTGTCACGGCTCCGAGTTTTGTAATTCCCGTCAATGCCATGACATACAAGCTTCCTGAGAAGAAGATGATTCCGGCAAACATGAGCCATCCGGCAATGTTAAATTGACTGATGCTCACACGCATGAGCAGTGACGCAATTCCGATGATTCCGAGTGCGTGCACCATGTGGTAGAGCACACCTGTCTGCCAGTTTGCCAACATGTTTGGAGCCAATCTCTCTTTTAGCGCATGGGCGCCGAACGCACCGAGTGCTACGCCGAGTGCCATCAATCCGGCACCAATCATTAATAAGATCTTCATTTCCGTTCCCCCTTATCTAACTTTACGTGCTGGTAAATTCCACTTCCGATAGTAGGATATCACTCGAAGTGTCGCGACGACAATTAATAATGCATAGACGGCAAGGCCGCCTTCGAGCTTGAAGTAATACGTGATGACCGCAATGAGAATCGCCCAAATTGCATACACCTCAGACTGTAAGACGAGAGGCTTGCGTCCGGCCAATAAGTCCCGAACCACACCTCCGCCAACGCCGGTCAAGACAGCTGCCGCAATCGCAGCAGATAAAGGTAAATCAAGCTTGATGGCGACTTGTGCCCCTTGAAAGGCAAACGCGACGAGACCAATGGCGTCGACAATGACACCCCAGCGTTCCCAATGTGGCAATACGACACTCGGGAGCAGGAAGATGAGGAGTGCGACAAGAAAACATAAAATAAATAAATCATTCTGTTGCCAAATTAAGCTGACGGGGTTTCCTAACAGGACGTTTCGGATCGCGCCACCTCCGAAGGCAGTGATAAACGCCAATAGCCATACCCCAAAAATATCGTATTTTTCATCCATCGCAATGATGGCTCCGCTCGCCGCGAACGCAATCGTTCCGACGACGTTGAGCAATTCCCACTCCATGAACATCCCTTGCCCTTTCTTCAACGCATTGTATGGTAAAGTATAGTTACAAAAATTCAGGTCAGTCGTGCGACTGTCGTAAAGGATGTCGGTATTACAATGAAACGTATCGCTTTGTTCCGCATATGGATTATCGTCACCATGTTCGCCCGATTCATCATTCGGCTATACGCCTTTTCACGCAAACAACAACAAGGCGTCGCCACGACAGAAGAATATGAAGCACTCATGCTCAAGCTCGCGCGTGAATACAAACGCAACGCGCTACGGCTCGAGGGCTTGTTAATCAAACTCGGACAATTCTTGTCGATTCGTGCGGACTTATTGCCACCCGCCGTCTTGAACGAGCTATCAGAGCTCGTCGACCGTGTCCCGACGTCTGGTTGGGAGAAATCGCGCGCGATTCTAGAAGCGGAATGGGGCGTGCCTTACTCACAAGTCGTCAAAGACGTCGGCATCGATGCCGTCGCTTCGGCTTCCATCGGGGAAGTATATGGTGCCACGCTGCTCGAAAACGGCAAGCGGGTCGCCATCAAAATCCAGCGTCCGAATATCGAAAAAATCATCCGGACCGACTTCCGTGCCATGCGAATTGTCACGTCGATGTTAAAGCGGACATCCCTCGCTAAATCAACCGACTTAGATAGCTTATATCGCCAGATGATTTTTGTCATCGGGGATGAACTAAATTTTCAAACTGAATTAAAAAATGCCCTGTATTTTAAAGCCAAATACGCGGATAACCGAGACGTTTATATCCCGGACTATCACGAGCATCTCTGTACGAACCGCGTCTTGACGATGGACTGGGTCGATGCACGCCGGATCACCGACCTCGCCTTTTTAAAGGAAAATGGAATCGACCGTTCCGCACTTGCTGAACGACTCTTCACACTCGCTGCTGAACAGCTACTGTTTGGTGGACAGTTCCATGCCGATCCACATCCCGGAAACGTCCAGATTCGGGCAGACGGAACCATCATCCTCCTCGATTTTGGTATGGTCGGACAGACGACGGCACAAGACATGGCCACGATTCGGAATATCTTACAGGCGTTCATCTCGCTCGACTATGACAGCATCGTCGATGGATTAGAAGACTTGCGATTCCTCTTACCAACGGCGAACAAACAAAATATTCGCCAAGCGCTAGAGAAGGCGGTCACCTTCTACTTAGAAACGGACATCGATACCGTCGATACGAAGTTGATTGAGAAGGTGTTACAGGACATTCAATTGCTCGTCAAAAACGAGCCGATTCAGCTCCCGGCGGAATTTGCCTTCTTCGGTCGTGCCGCTTCGACCTTACTCGGAATCTTGCAAATCCTTGACCCAAAAATCGACCTGTTCACACTCGGTAAACCGATTGTCATCGAATGGCTCGAGGAGGACGGGACAACGCTTCAAAATCGTTACGTGAAGACCGGAATCAACTATGCAAAGAAACTGTTAAACGTTCCTCCGCTTCTCGATAATTACTTAAAAGAACCGACACGAAAACGCCTGTCGGAGCAAGCCATGTTCCAACGAACCCTAGAATCCAAGGAACTCTTGCACCGCCAGACGTTCAATGCCATCGTCATCTTGCTCGGCCTGCTCGTCGGGCTACTCGGTTATATCCGACCGGATGAATGGCTCTT
This sequence comes from Exiguobacterium sp. AT1b, assembly GCF_000023045.1. GTDB lineage: Bacteria > Bacillota > Bacilli > Exiguobacteriales > Exiguobacteriaceae > Exiguobacterium. The sequence continues at coordinate 1,426,141 of NC_012673.1, forward strand.
TTGGTCAGGTGGCGTCGTCTCCGTTTTAGCTTATTTCAATTGGAGACGCCTCGGACGAAAGATTCGTCATTTGGCACGCCAAGACTTTCGAGTATAAGCGAACCGTTACTTTCAGAAGTGGCGGTTTTTTGTTGAATCCATTGTGCGATATAAGCACCGACGTCACGCATCATGCGAGGTGTCGTCCAACCCATGGTCGATACTTGAATGACGTTCGCCCGTTTCAAATAGTCACTCTCATACTGCACGAGATAGCCTTGATACGACAGTTGGCGCCCGAGCTCGACCGAGGACAGCTCGCACGGTACTCGAATCGTGATGATGCCAGGTGACTGAGCAGGACACACATCGACCGTTAAACCGTTCTCTTGTAAGGCATTAAGCAACGTAGTCATCTTCACAGAATGCGAAACGACTTCTTCTTCTGTCAACTCATCCAGCGCGATCGCCATCGCTGCAAGAAGTGGTTCCGATTGTGTGAAGGCAATCGGCTGATAGAGCGATAAATCCAAATAGCGCGCTGTATGTGGTGTCGCAATCGCCGGATGCTTCATAGCGACGAACGCGAGACCCGGTGCGTTCCGTAACGCCTTTCCCGAAGAGAAGGTCACGTAGTCCGCAAATGAATAATCATAGACGAGCGTCCCGACGGCACTGATCGCATCAATGGCGACAATGCCTTGCCATGTATGGAGAGGTTCGAGGTTGATGAAAATCCCTAACGATGTCTCGCAGTGAACCGTCCATACCCAGTCTGGTGCAATGCGCTCGAGTTGAGAAAGATCCCACTGCCCCTCTTGGTCCACTGCGACCACGTCAAAAGACAGACCGACACGCCGGGCGTGGTCAATCAAACGTTCTCCAAATTCACCCGCATTGAAAATGAGCCCATGTCCGTCCAATCGAGCCGCGACCGCATCATTGGCGACCGTCCCACTTCCAAGAAGCGTATAGACATGAGGGAGTCCGATTCGTTCCGCCAGTTTTTGTTGCACCGCGTCAAGCACTCGTCCCGTCTCGTTTGAACGATGTGGGCGCGGCTGCATCGAGAGTCGTCCTCTCACGCGTTCTGAACATTCAACGGGTCCTGCTAGTAAACTTTTCGGACGTAGGGTCGACGCTGATTTGGATTCATAAAAAGCCGAACGCGTTAACACCATCGGTACATATCGTGCTTCCTCTGGACCGATTGGATCCGCAAATGGGACAAACCCAAATCGACGATAGAGCACTTGTTCACGTGTCGTCCCACTGATGACAATACCATCGACATCACGCTCTGTCGCATCGTCGATGACCGCGCGCATCAATCCAGCGAACGTCCGATTGCGCCGATAGGGTTTAGTCACAGCGAGCAGACGAATCTCGATCCAATTCCCTTCAGGAATGCGCACACCCTTTTGTTCCAATGAAAATGGTCGTTTACCACGTAACGCACACATGGCAATCACTTCACCGTCCGCTTCCCCGATCCAATATGTATTTTCTTCGTGAAACTTGTCGACAAGTCGCCTTTCCGGATTCGGTGGATGTTGCGGAATCTCTTCGACGAATGTTTCGTAATTCAACCGATGTATCGCTTCAAAATCTGATACTTCGGCTTTTCGGTACACAATCATGCCTTTTCCTCCTTCACATGATGATAGATGATAAGAATCGTAATCAGCGTGGCCCAGATGACATTTTTGACATCCCAAAGTGCAGCGAGCGGAAGTAAAATGAGCATGACCAGTCCCGTCTCGCGAGAGTTCCCTGTTAATTTGATTAAGAGTAACAAGATAGCAAGACCCCCAATAAACCACCACGGGTCATATGCCCATATGATTCCAGAAAAAACGGCATATCCCTTCCCACCCGCACGGATTCGCCAAAATGGATAAATATGCCCGAGCGTGAGTGCGAACGCCGTCTGCCAAAAATACAATCCACTCATCTGTAGGACGAGAATCGTCTTGAGCACGTCGAATCCATAGACGAATAGAAACGCCTTCACTCCACCGATGCGATGTGCATTGCGTGCACCGGTATTCTTCGAACCAGTTGTCGCTAAATCACGTCCACTTAGCACCCCGTACAGCCTACCTCCGAGCAGACTTCCGACTAAATAGCCAATGATGATAATCCACATAGTATCCCCTCATTTTTTGGAAATTTGTGTGCGTTTCAGAAAAACGGGTATCCTCTAATTAACTGTGCACTTTTTGGAAAGGGGAAATCAAGATGAGAGAAGAGAAAAACTTCATTAATGGGGAATGGACAGAAACGGGACAAACGATCGAGGTACGCAATCCGGCTACAGGCAATGTGATGGCCGTCGTGACAAAAAGTGGTACACAAGAAGCGACACAAGCCGTCGACGCTGCGCATGAGGCGTTACAAGAATGGCAACAAAAAACAGCAGAAGAACGAGGGGAACTACTCAATGAGTGGCATCGTTTGATTGCAGAACATACAGAAGAGCTTGCCCGAACCATGGTCGAGGAACAAGGGAAACCGCTCAAGGAAGCAATCGGTGAAATCAACTATGCAAATGGATTCATCGACTGGTATGCAGCAGAAGGACGACGCGTGTACGGAGAGACGATTCCTGCTTCATCAAACCAGAAACGGATCTTTGCCATCAAACAACCGGTCGGCGTCATCGCAGCCATCACACCTTGGAACTTCCCAGCTGCCATGATCACACGGAAAGTCGCTCCAGCGCTCGCTGCAGGCTGTACGGTCGTCATGAAACCAGCATCGGCAACTCCGTTGACCGCCATCGAATTGGTCAAATTAGCGGATAAGGCCGGATTCCCAAAAGGGGTCATCAACCTTGTCACTGGACAAGCGTCAGATATCGTCAAAGCGTGGCAACAAGATAAACGGGTCCGAAAATTGACGTTCACAGGATCCACGGAAGTCGGAAAAATGCTCATGCGTGACGCTGCGGACACGATGAAAAAGATTTCACTCGAACTCGGTGGACATGCCCCGCTCATCGTCACGGCCAAAGCGGATTTAGATAAGGCTGTTCCGCAAGCGGTCGCCACGAAGTTCCGAAACGGTGGACAGACGTGCGTCTGCGCGAACCGAATCTATGTCGAACGCGCCGTCGTCGATGAATTCTCGGAGCGTTTCATTAAAGAAGTCGAAGCGTTGAAAGTCGGGAACGGACTAGAGGAAGGTGTCGACATCGGTCCGCTCATCGATGACGATGCGCTCAGCAAAGTCGAAAAGCATATCGAGGACGCGCAGATTCGTGGCGGTGAAGTGTACGGTGGCGAGGTGCTAGACGGCTTATTCATCCGTCCTGCTGTCATCCGTTATGCGAATGAAGACATGCTCTGCATGAACGAAGAAACGTTCGGACCCGTCGCACCGATTGCAACGTTCGATTCGCTCGATGAAGTCATCAAACGGGCGAACAACACGCCGTTCGGCTTAGCCGCTTACTTGTTCACGCAAGACATCAATGAGGCGGTCTATTTAGCTGAATCGCTAGAGTATGGGATTGTCGGTGTGAATGACGGACTTCCATCAACGCCGCAAGCGCCTTTCGGTGGTTGGAAAGAGAGCGGACTCGGCCGTGAGGGTGGACATCACGGCATCGAGGAATTTTTAGAAGTAAAATACATCTCACTCGGGTTGTAAGTGTAGGTATACAAAAGGCTTGTCGACATATGCGACAAGCCTTTTCTTATCGGTTGACCCACTCGACTAAATCATGCGGAGACTGGATCACGTGATCCGCAAGTGCCCACTCTTCTTCATTGCCGAATCCGAACCCTGTCAAGACGACCGGGAAGTCATGTGCACGAGCCGCCTCGACATCCGACTTACGATCGCCGACCATAATATAGTCCGCCTCTCCGTGCCGGACACGGTGTGCTGTCAGAATGTCTGCCTTCTTCTCGCCTCCAACAGACTCTAAGCATTCGGGTGCCGTCATATATGGACGAATTTGTTGCGTATCTAAAATCAAATTCATGTAATGAACACCACAATTACTCGCTGTCGTCAGCGTATGACCTTGCTCATGAAGCGTCTCCAACATCTCACGAATTCCGTCAAACAAGACATTTTGCCCTTCCATCGTTTGCTCAAGCGTCGTATGACGGAGTCTGCGAATGAGACGAATCTCTTCGAGCGTCGCCTTTGGGATGACATGCTCCCAAAACGCGTTACCTGCCAAGCCGTATCCTGAGCGGACCGCCTCTTCACTCGGTTTCGGAAGATGAGGAAGCTCCTCGAGTGCCTCATGAATCGCCTTCGTCATCGGTCCGGTCGTATCTACTAACGTGCCATCGATATCAAATAAAATCACTGCCATTGGATTGATCCCCTCTCTTTCACTCTCTCCTTACCGTAGCAGAATCCCCGAAAATGCAAAAGAGAAAACGTGATGACAAAAAAACGACTGAACCGATTCGTCCAGTCGCCTCTATTATCCACGCCAGAAGTTCATGCCACCTTTTACAGAATAGACGTCGGTATATCCGGCACTCTTCAGCATCGCTGCCGCGCGTTGGCTACGCATCCCGCTCTGACAGATGACATAGACAGGACGCTCCTTTTCTTTCGGATATTTCGCTTGAGCATTACCGAATCCGGATAAAGGTACGTTTTTCGCCTGCTTGATATGTCCCCCGCGGTATTCATGCGGCTCACGCACATCCAACAATTGAATGTTTCGTTCTTCTGCGATTCTCCGTTTTAAATCGTCCGTCGAGACAGTTTTTACATTGTTTCGACGACTCCACCAGAAATACACAAGTCCAATGACGACCGCCACAAAAAGAAAGTCCAACATATTCACGCCTCCATTTGCATTCATTTCTTATACTCATTATACCCCCTATGGTATTTAAGTCAATGAATATGAATTCACAAAAAAACCACATGTTCATGACATGTGGTTCAAAAATCGAGCAATGAATCCGATTTCGGTTGTTCGTCTTCCTCCATCGGAATGCCGAGAAAGGCAGCCATCTGTCGATCAAGCGGAGGTTTTGTCTCGTTCGTAGGTGTCGACGTTTGCGGCACACCGACCGCTTTCGCTTCTGACGTCTCGTCTAGAAGTAATTCACAAAAGCCCATCAACTTTGCCAAATGACGCTTTTGCGCTTCACCGGTTGACGACTCAATCTGTGTCATCACCTGACGCATTTGGGCGATGACTTGTTGTTCTGTAATCATAGTCCGTACACATCCTTTACACTTCCATTGTGAAGGATTTCATCCTCGATTCGCAAGTATCTTTAACGATTCCTTGACTCGACCCAATTTAAAAAGGCGTCATAGTCAAAACGAACTTGATTTGCATAAAAATCAGCCCATCTCGATAACTGTCGAATAAACAGGGACGGAGAATCACCGATTGCCGCCGCGATTCGTTCGCTTGCCGTATAATCGAGCACATTCGATGACGCATCGGCCCGTGCGTGAATCTTCGCCGTGATTTGCACTTGCACTTTCAACGTCTCAATGAGCGACGTCTCATCTTTCATGTGTTTCGCTTTCACTTTCCGCTTATACGGAGAACGTTGCCTCACATAATATTCTTTATCGTCGATTGTTAAATAGCCGAGATACGGGTCACGACTGTGGACCATTGCTCGTTGTGCGGCGACGACACGAGCGCCTTGATGCGACAATCCGTTCTCAAACAGCGGATGTGTCGGAAGAAAGAGAGACGGGACGGCGGACTGTGCTTGCTTCATCTCTAAAATAACATCTTCATCATGTTCTTCGTCGGCACCTTCAATCAAAATATAGTAGCGTTCTAAACCGATTGAAGCCGTGCCGCTCTGAAGTTTGATGGCGATATCTTTAATTTCGTAGTGATCGGCATGATGTCGGTGTTGGTCTGACAATGAAGACAGATAATCGCCCCATGCCGCTTCAATTTTCTCCCGTACTTCTGAAGAGACGGGAAGCAGGTCGTCACTCGTCGAAAAATAACGTTCCTCGTCCCGTACCTCCGTCCGTTCGGACATGAATTCGCCTTTCTTCTTCTCCGCTTTTTTAATGACTTTTTTGACCGCTTTACACGTATTCTCTTTCGTGAATTGAATATGCTCACTCCGTCCAAGCGCATGTTTTTCAATGGCTTTGGCATAGGACTCAGCAAACGCTTGAATGGCTGCCTTGCCGTCGAATCCTGACTCGGCGGCGAACAAATCGACAGAGACCGCCATCCGCAACAAATCGAACAGATAGGACCCGATATACGCCTCATCAAAGTCGTTTACGTCATAGATGATGGTGCCGGCCCCGTCTTCGAACACACCGAAATTTTCAAAGTGTAAGTCTCCTTGAATGAACGTCGGATGGTCAGGACCTGTGTCAAAGGCGATCGGTACTTTCGCAAAGTCGTAGTAGAACAAGTGTGAGCTCCCTCGAAAGAACGAGAACGGGCTTGAACTCATCTTCGCGTACTTCTCTTGTCTCGCCTCTTCCGAAAGCTGTCGAATCGACTGGTCATAAAAATCAAGGACGGTCCCAATCGTCTCGCACCGAATTTGTTGTTTGACGGCTGTGAACATACGGCTCTCCCCTTCACTTGTTGAATAAGTGTTTATATTCCCCGTACCCCGCCTCTTCAAGCTCTTCTACAGGAATGAATCGGAGAGCGGCCGAGTTGATGCAATAGCGTAAGCCGCCAAGCTCTTTCGGACCGTCATCAAACACGTGACCAAGGTGGCTGTCCCCTTGTTTTGAACGGACTTCTGTCCGTACCATGTGATGCGTCGTGTCCATGTTCAAGTCGACGCGCTTCTCCTCGATTGGACGTGAGAAGCTCGGCCATCCGCAATTCGACTGAAACTTATCGTGCGATGTGAAGAGTGGTGTCCCGTCGACGATATCGACGTACAACCCCTCCCGCTCTTCATCCCAATATTCATTTTGGAACGGTGGCTCTGTCCCGTTTTCTTGCGTCACTTTATACTGCATCGGTGTCAAGCGCTCACGAAGTGCTTGTTGTTGTTTACGATCGCTCCATGCCTCTTTAATGAACTTCGCGCGCCCTGAACCGACACGGTACATCTCATAGCGGAACGGATTTTTTTTATAGTAGTCTTGATGATAGTCTTCCGCTTCCCAGAACGTTTTCGCAGGGCGGATATCGACTTCAATCGAACGATCGAAGCGACCCGAATCTTCCACTTCTTGTTTCGAACGCTCCGCTGCAGCCCGTTGCTCTTCTGAATGATAGAAGATGGCTGGACGGTACGATTCACCGCGGTCATTGAACTGCCCTCCACCATCTGTCGGATCGATTTGACGCCAATAGATACGTAGCAACTCTTCATACGAAATGACTTCTGGATCGAATGTGATTTCAACCGCCTCTAAATGTCCTGTCGTCTCCGAACAGACTTGTTGATACGTCGGGTTGTCGACATGTCCTCCTGTATATCCAGAAATGACACGCTCCACTCCCTCATATTTATGAAACGGTTTGACCATGCACCAGAAACAGCCTCCCGCAAATGTAGCTTTTGCCATGATAAATCCCTCCTTACTTTGTAGTGTACCCAAAAATGTGGCAAGACAACAAAAAACGAGAACCACAAAATGTGTTCTCGCTTTAGTCCTCTTCCACCTGATTCACATGACGCATCACCAAAAATAAGATGACTCCAACAATCGCAGCCCCTAATAGCGTCAACACCATGTTATCTCGAGCCGATAAAGTATAAAAGATCGCTAATCCAATCAAAATGAGCGCAATCGGAATAAACGCTCGTTTAAAATGATCCCAGTAACGCACGGACAGTCCTCCTTTTCTCTTATCATACCAAACTTTCGATTTTCCATAACGAAAGTTATAAAAGATGAGGAGAACCTGAACAAATCCAAAAGGATTCCAAAACGATTTGCTTGAATAATCATTCAAGAGAGCTTCTTTCCGCAAGCAGGTTATTCCTGTTTGTTTCCAACTATATGCTATATACTGTAACTAAATATTTCCATACGGGATAAGGGGGAGCTCCGATGCTCACAATCATAAATGCGTTCTTTATCAACCTGTGTATCTTGTTCACGCTCTTCACGATTTCCTTTTTACCGTTTCGCAATCGACCTCGTTTAACCCCACAGTCTCCTTTGAAAGGAAGGGTTTTACTCGGGGTGCAGACCGGATTGATTGCCATCCTCCTTTTAGCGAATGCCTTACCTCTTGAAGGTGTACTCATTGATTTACGCGCCATCCCAATCATGCTGGCTGTCTTATTTGGTGGTTGGGTCAGTGGGACGGTTGCAGGTATCATCTATTTGATTGGTCGCGCGTTTGTCGTTTGGTACACAAACGGCGCTATGATTGGTCTCTATTTAGCGTTTGCGACAATGTTCGTTCTCGTGGGATCAATCAGCATCCTTCGAAAACGCATGGATAATACCCGCCCAACTTTACTTATATTCACTACGATCAGCATCGCCATTTTTGGAGCAGCGATTTATGCCGCGCTTCCACTAAATTTGTTCTATCCCGTCTTAATCGTCTACACGTTAATGTCTTACGGCGGAGCTTGCGCCGCCTATCGATTGTTGCTCGAATTGCGCCGCCATTTCGAGAACGTCCAGCATCAACAGCAACTGGCGCGTACGGATGCGCTCACCGGGATTGCCAATCGGCGTCTCTTGAACGAAGCGATGGCCAACTTGACGGTCGAGGCAGAAGAATACGCATTGATTTTGGTCGATATCGATCATTTCAAACGGGTAAATGACACATACGGTCACGACGTCGGAGATGATGTCTTGCGCGAGCTCGGCATGCTCCTCGTCAACGAGAGCGACGAGCGCCATTTGGTCGGCCGCTTCGGTGGCGAAGAATTTTTAATCGTCATGCCACATGCGACACGTAACGAAGTATCACGGCTTGCTGAATCTATTCGAGAAAAGGTTTCAACGTTCCCATTCGAGACGAGTGCCGGTACGCTCCACATCACTGTTTCGCTTGGAGCTTGCCATTCGAATGATATTGAAATCGACAGTGTGTTAAAACATGCAGATGAAGCGTTATATCACGCAAAAGAGTCCGGTCGAAATCGTTTCATCCTCGCCTCTTAATGTGTCAAACTCTTCACACTTGAGCGCGTTTTCTCGCTTTACTTTCTCGAAATGAATCGTTAAACTAGGCTAGACTTTGATTCAGATCGATACATCATGATTTATTCAGAAAAGGGGAAACATCGTTCATGTCAGTTTTGTTATCTTTATTTGGAATTATGTTTATCGGCTCGTTCGCGATTGACTATAGACGTGGAAAGACACTTCAACAATCGGCAATCGGGGGGATTCGTTCGATTCAGAACAACATGTGGATTTTCTTCCGGACCTCACTTTCGATGATGATTATCATCGGTCCGCTCTTGTTGATTTCAGGTTTCGTGTTCTCGGATTTAGTGAGCTTTAACACGATCCCAGCATTCATCATCGCCGTTCTCAGTATCGGCTTTGCGGAACGGATCATCGGGATGACCGTGGCTCCACTCGTCCGCACATTTTGGCATCAACGCGGTCGTCTCATGCCACTTTATTTAGATGCCGCTCTCTACGTATTCCTACTCTCTATTCTCGTATTGGAGTTCTTGATGAACATCCCGGGGATTGATCTTCAGTCACCGTTCATCGCGCTATTCTATGCGTTCGCTCTCTTCTTCACGAGATACTTGTTCAGTTTGATTCGATTCACGGTTCAAAAAGGTGTAGCCTCGAACTAATTGAAGACCCAATCCATACGTGTTCGCACGTATGGATTTTTTTCATTATTCTCATTGACAATGAGAATCGTTATCAACTATACTCTAGTTGTAGCTTCCCAAAAGCTTGACGTGCACGTTCCCCAAACATATCACGTCACGTGGATTCCCCTCCACGACACTCTTTTTGAAAGCATTGCGACAACCCCCATTTGTTGCACCCATATTTGCCAAAAACAAGACGAGCAGCCCACCGACGGGGCTGCTCGTCTTTTTCATGATGCGAACACTTCTTGCTCAATTTGTTTCAATTCATAGAACATGCCACGTTTCGTCATCAGTTCCTCATAAGAACCGACCTCAACAATTCTTCCGGCTTCCATAACGATAATCTGATCAAACGTTTCGAGACCCGTCAAACGGTGACTGACGAGAATGAGTGTGCCTGTTCCGGCTTGCTGTAACAATTCAGAAAAGACATGGGCCTCCGTTCCTGCATCGAGTGCCGATGTCGGTTCATCGAGCAACCAGAGAAGTCCGTTTTTCAGAAGTGCCCGTGCGATGGCCAGGCGTTGGCGTTCTCCACCTGACAAGTTCGCCCCTTTCTCAAGGACCGGTTCGTCTAGCGTGAACGCCAAACGGACCCGCTCAAGCGCTACGCTCATCTCTTCATCTGTGAAGTCACCGGCTAACGCCAAGTTGTCCCGTACAGTTCCATAAAAGAAATGATTGTCTTGCAAAACAACGCTCGCATGTTGCCAAATGGCTGTCTGTTTGACATCGTTCACGTTGTACTCATCCAACCGAATCGTGCCGTCTTCCGTCCGAACGAAAGCCAAGAGCAGTTGAAGTAACGTCGACTTCCCTGACCCGCTCGGTCCAACGATGACCGTCTTCGAACCACTTGGAATGTGTAACGTCACCTCATCGATGACATCTCGATACGTATCCGGATAACGATAGCGAACATGGTCAAATGAAATGGATGGTGCATCCGTAAACGTCACGTCTTGACGTTTCGCCTCACGCGCCTCAATCGTTTCACTCGGCTCCATCACTTCAAACAAACGATCCGCTGCTTGCTTGCTGTCTGCAAAGTGACCAGGGAACACGGCCATCGGCGTCGTATTCTCAAACGCTGTGAGCGACATCATGATCAGCATTGCCAAGAACAACCCGTTCAGGTCTCCATTTACCACCTGATACGCACCGATGGCCAAGACGCCCCATGAGACGAGTAAGGAAGCGGCAACAACGAGCGCCGAATTGAAGAACTGATTCGTCGTGTCTTTCCGCTCCGCCTCCATGTAACGCTCACTGTGCGAATAGACAGCTTGTTTCGTGCGGTCGAGTTGGTGATGAAGTTTTAAATCCCGGTATCCGAACAGCATCTCTGTCAATTGAATCGACACATCTCCACGCAATCCACGAATCGTCTCGTCATGACGGGCACGAATTCGTGCAAATCCGAGCGGAATCAAGAATCCTGTAACGAGTACACCAAACAAGATCCATAGGCTGACCGCAAACGAGAAGAAGGTGACAAAGAAGATGGTACTCAAAAAGACGAGTACGAGAATGATCGGCGGATAAAATACGCGAAGGAAGTAGTTTTGAAGACTCTCAACGTCCCCGACGACGCGTGCGAGCAAATCGCCGCTCCGATATTTCGCGAAGATGGACGGAACGAGCGGCTCTAACTGACGATAGAACCGGACGCGCAACTCACTTAAAATCGTAAACGTCGCCCGGTGTGAGGCGAGGCGTTCCCGATAACGGCTTCCTGCCCGGATGACACCGAACAGTTTAATCAAGACGACGGGTACCATCAACGCATACAGGGGCGGGACGAGCCCGGCGCGTGATACGAGATAGCCACTTGCCGCAAAGAGGGCGACCGCTGCAATCCCTGCCGCATATCCAAAGAAGATGGAGAGAAGAATGTCTTTCTTCTCGCGCATCATCCATTTTGTGATGGTCCAAAGCGAGTTCATCGGCTCACCCCTTTCTGAAGTGCAAACAGTTCTGCATACTCTGGGACAGCGAGTAACGCTTCGTGCGTCCCTTCTGCGATTCGTTTCCCGTCATCCATGAACCAAATCGTGTCCGCCTCTTTGATTGTATGCAGACGATGCGCAACCGTGATTAACGTCGCACCTTTCGACAGCTCTTCAATCGATCGTCTGACAATCCGCTCTGTTTTCAAATCAAGGCCGGTCGTCGGTTCATCAAACAATAAAATACCAGGTCGCTTAAAGAAAGCCCGTGCGAGTGCAAGGCGTTGTCGTTCCCCACCAGATAGTCCAAACCCACCTTCTCCGAGTTCTGTCCAGATTCCGTTCGGCAACTGGTCAATCACCTCGGATAGTCCAGCTGCCTCGGCTGCTTCGAGTAACGCACGCTCGTCAGCCACTTCACCTAAAGCAATGTTTTCGGCGAGTGTCCCGGCGAACAGATACGGATTTTGAGAGATATACGCAATATTTCCATACCAGGAAGATTCCTCATACGTATGCAAGAGTTCGCCATCCACGAGGACGCGCCCTGATTTCACTTGCAAAAGTCCTGAGATCACGTTAAGGACAGTCGTCTTCCCGGAACCGCTCGCGCCGACTAACGCAAGGTGGGTGCCGGACGAGATGCGACCACTCAATGGCTGGAGGGAAAAGCGTCCACCAGCGTACTCAAACGATATCTCTTCAAGCTCAAGGTCCGGTGTCCGTGAACGAAGCGACTTCGTCCCCCACTGAATGCGATCATCCGGGGCGTCTAATACGTCAAAGATCCGGTCTGCTGCGCCCATACTGCCACGTCCTGTATGAAAGGCGCTGCCCAGGTCTTTGATGGCCAAGTAATACTCTGGCGCCAACACAAGAATCAAGAATCCTGAGAAGAACGTCAGGTTCTCCCAAACGACCATCTGTAGCGCGACTTCTAATGCCACAACGCCGGTGCTGAGCATGGAGATGAATTCCAACATGAGGCCAGATAAGAATGCCGTCTTTAAGACGACCATCGTCGCATCCCGAAAGTCGAGACTGCTCTTCTCAATCGCTTTCGCTTCTTGTTCGGTCCGATTGTAGAGTTTGAGTGTCGTCAAACCCTGTAAGACATCCAAAAACTTTCCGGAAAATTGATTCATCTTCTCCATCTGTTCCTCAGATTTTTTCTGTGTCGCAATCCCGATGATAATAAAGAACAAAGGGATAAACGGCGCTGTCACCATCATGATGACACCTGAAATCCAATGTTGGCTGAAGACGACAACCAAAATCAGAAGCGGGATAATCGAGGTTTGAATCACTTGTGGCCAATATTGACTGAAGTAGGCGTCGACCTCGTCAACAGCATCCATGAACACACTGACTTTCTTCCCAGATTGTCCCGTCAAAGAGGACTCGACCGGGCTCGTGGCATAGCGATCTAGTAATTGCAGACGTAACGCCCGTTTCGCCTTTTCCGATAAACTCGCTCCGATTCGTCCGGAGACGTATCCAAAAAATGCTCGTACCAATAGGGCGACGACGAGCCAAAGTAACGCCGGAACGACGGTTTCAAATGATTCATCTTTTAAAAAGATTCGGTCGACAATGTCGACGATTAAATACGCTTGCGCCAAAATCGATAGTCCAATCATGACCGCAGACAATACCAGTCCGATGATGTGACGTCGCTCGGCGAACGCAAGGGCTTGCAGTCGTTTCACTGCATTCATCCTTTCTCTATTCACAATCCGATTGCTTTGTGAGATTCATCACTAATTATACAATATGACACGTCTTGAAGCGAACGCTCCGCTCGTTCCGACATGCAAAAGACGCCCTCTCCTGAGTGGCGTCAATCGAAGTCTTGCTCAAAGTATTCAGGATGCCCGATGACAAGTTGGTGGTCATCCATTCGAAGCACCTCTTCTTTACGAAGCTTCGCTAAAATCGTAGAAACCGTCTCTCGGGACGTTCCAGATAGACGAGATAGTTCCATCGCCGTGAACGGACAGCGGACACGTACCCCTTGCTCATCCGGTTCACCTAAATCTTCAATCAAAAAATGGATGGTATTGAGTACACGTTCTTTCGCGCTCGGGGTAATGATCTCTTGGACACGTCGTTCATGTAAATCTAAAATACGATTCATCTGTCCGATGATATAGAGCAGCATATTCGACTGTGTAGATACAAACCGCTCGAACCGTTCGGTCGGGATGTAGATGACGTCAATATCCGTCACCGCTTCGGCCGTATGACGGTAGTCTTCCTCCGTGAACAAACCATTGTACGGAAAGAACTGTTTGGGCTTCACGTAGTCCGCATATTGATGCGTCGCATGCTCGTTCATCCGTTCGAGTCTGATGTATCCACTCATTAAGAAATACACGCGCTCTCGCGGGTCTCCTTCCATGAACAGGAGCTGTCCTTTTCGATATGTTCGGCAATAGACGTGCGGGACGAGCTGTTCAAGCGCTCGACTCGAACAGTTCGCAAACAGTGTCAACTGGCGTAAATCATCAATCGTCCACTTATGTCGCATCTGTATCCCCTCATTTCTAGTTAAATCCCCTACCTTAAGTATAAAACGATTCAGAATGATACCGCTTTCAAAATCCGACAGTTTTCTGACATGACAAAAGGGGGTCTCCCCCCTTTTCAGTCCAATATCAGTTCTAATAGGGCGTCTTGCAAATCTCGATCGAGTTCTAACGCATGGAGGTCAAACAGCCAGGCCTCGAGACGCGTCTTCGTCGTCGCCATCTGGTACAAACGATCTTTCAAATCGTAGGCGATTTCCGCGCGATCTAAGAATCGATAGAGACGGTCAAGTCGATGGGCGTTCTGTGTCACATCGACGGGGAGCGTCACCGTCTGCTCCTGCTTCAATTCACCAATCGGGATGTGTAACGTCTGCGTCTCAGCGTCATAGTCCCCTTCCCCGACAACGCCTCGAACAAGAACGGTCAATGTCCGATTCGCCGGAACGAGGGTCAGGTCTCCTGACATCTCGATGCGAAGCGTCCGCGCTTCCCAGTCGAGCGTGAACGTCGTTTCAAGTGAGGCACCTGTCTCATAATCGCGGCTTTCCCCGTCATCTTCATACATCGTGAACGTGTTCGAGGCACCTGGAAAGACGAGTACTTCTAGCTCGCTCGGATTCCCCGTCTTGTTCTCATGCGGTTGATGCGGCATAAGGGGAACGATGGCACCCGCTTTGGCGAAGACCGGTTGTCCATCGAGTCCACGGAACACACGAATCGACTTGTCGCCTTCGTAACGATGTCCTGTGAAGAAGTCAAACCATTCTCCTTTCGGTAGCCAGACATTCGTTCCGGCGACGTGGAGCTTTCGGTCCATCGGCGTGACAATCGGGGACACAATGAGTTCACTGCCAAAATAAAACTGATTCGGCACTTGATAAGCCGCTTCGTCATCGGGATGTTCGATATACATCGGCAACACGAGCGGTAACGCATTGGCATGGTTACGATAATTCATCGTGTATAGATAAGGAATGAGCTCGTGACGCAGACGTAAGAATCGCTTCATCGACTGTTCGGCTTCGATCCCGAAACGCCAAGGCTCTTTCCCGTTGAATGTGCTGAACGTCGAGTGGAGGCGCATGATTGGACTGAATACCCCGTATGCGACCCAACGCGCGGCGAGCTCATCGTCTTTTTTCCCACGATGATGGCCTCCGATGTCATGACTCCACCACCCGTAACCGATATTTGTCGCTGTGGCTGTAAAATACGGCTGGAAGGCGAGCGAAGCCCACGAGATGATCGTGTCTCCTGAAAATCCGACTGGGTAACGGTGGCTCCCTGGTCCTGCGTAACGAGAGAAAATGAGCGGACGCTTACCGTCACGGGCGATGTCGATGGCATGATAATGATTTAACATCCATAACGGATCGAGTCCTTCCATCTTCGAGGTCGACCCTTGTTGCCAATCGATCCACCAAAAATCAACGCCATCCGCCTCATGTGGATGATGCATCTGCTCAAAATATGCTTGAATGAATCGTTTGTCTGAAAAATCGAATGGGATTCGGTCCCCCGATTCCGGGTCGCCCCCCATGGCCTCGGCCATCGCCACGTACTGATCTTCAAACGCACGGACCCCGTCCGCGGGATGCAGGTTCAACGTCACCATCATTCCCTCATCCTTTAACCAGTTAAGGAAACGCTTCGGTTCGGGAAACAAGTTTTTGTTCCACGAATAGCCCGTCCAACCACTCCCATACTCTTCCGGGATGTCCGTCACGTGCCAATCCATATCGATGACACTGACCGAGAACGGGACATCTTCTGACTTGAAACGGCGCATCAACGCCTTATACTCTTTTTCGTCGTATCGCCAGTAGCGGCTCCACCAGTTCCCGAGCGCTTTACGAGGAAGCATCGGCGTCGGACCCGTCAACGTGTAAAAGTCTCGAAGTGCCTGTTTATAGTCATGGCCATATCCGAAGTAGTAAATGTCATGAATCCCTTTTCGTCTCGGCTCGACGAAGCGATCGTCTGTCATCAAAAACGAGGATGAATCATCAATGATCGCATACCCTTGTTTGGAGAGGATTCCTTCTTCTAACTCCGTCGCTCCGTCCACATGGTCGAGTGTCCGCGCCGTCCCTTTCAGCGTCCGCTCCGGACCGTTGAACATGTAGCGGCTATAATACGTGCTAAAGTTCCCTTTCACGTCTACGTAGAGTGTGTTCGGTGCGAACGGACCTTTCGTATAATACAAATGGACATGTTCTGTGATGATTTGGAGTTCTGTCTCATCTTCAATCACTCGGAATTGCGGAACGTCAAATTCCCGATTCCATACTACTTGGGTGGCACGGTCTTCAAAGACACCGTCTTCCGCGTATTCCATTCGAATCAACTGACTCGTCAATACGGTGAAGCGATAGCAGCTTCCTTGTACGATTGCTTCTTCTCTTGCTTTTGGTCTCATCCACGACTGGTACACATGATTTTCTTCGAATAGGCGCATACATTCGAGCGTTTCCGCTCTCCGTCACTTCCTTCCTGAAATTAGTGCAAACGTTTACACTGAATATGATAGCAATCTCATTTTTGGCATACAACCTTCGTTCCCCTTGAACCGGAGCAGAAAACAAAAAAGTCGCAAACGCTTCACGTCTGCGACACATTCTTATTGTTGGAGCGATGGAGCTAGGCGGACACGTGTGCCCGCTTCTCCGTCAATGGCTGCTAAAGCCTGATCGAGCGACGTGATGATGGCGACACGGTTCGTACCGGATTCGGCAAACTGAAGCGCCGCTCTCACTTTCGGCAACATACTGCCTGGTGCGAACTGTCCTTCCGCGATATAGGTCTCCATCTGTTCTTTCGATGTTTCTTGAAGTGCCATCTCGTCCGGCTTCCCAAAATTGACATACACATGTTCGACAGCCGTCAAAATGAGTAAGACGTCTGCGTTGACGAGGTCAGCCAGTTTCGCAGCCGCGAAATCTTTATCAATGACCGCTTCGATGCCGACGTATCCGTCCATTGTCTCCATAACCGGAATGCCACCGCCACCGGAAGCGACAACGATGTGCCCCGCTTCAACGAGTGTTCGAATGACGGCGTGTTCGGCGATTTTCATAGGGATTGGACTCGGCACCACACGACGATACCCTCGTCCTGCATCTTCTTTGAAGACGTAACCTGTCGTCCGTTCGAGATGGAGTGCCTCTTCTTCCGTATAAAACGGACCAATCGGCTTGGTCGGATGATGAAACGCACTATCGTTCGGATCGACAATACTTCGTGTCACGAGAGAGGCCACATGCTGTGCAAGACCACGTGCACGAAGCGCTTTGGTCAGTGCATTCTCGAACCAGTATCCAATCATCCCTTGCGTCATCGCACCACAGACATCAAGCGGCATCGCCGGTGTGGCCGAACTGTCTGATGCGGCTTGTTGCAACATCAGGTTTCCCACTTGCGGACCGTTCCCATGCGTGATGATGACCTCGACTCCTTCCGCGATGAGTGCAGCGAGAGATTCCGCCGTCGCCTCAACCGCCTGTATTTGTGCTTCGGCTGTCGCATCTTTCCCTTGTTGAATCGCATTCCCGCCTAAAGCGATGACCACTCGTTTTTTCTCCATATCCATACCCCCGATCAGATGACTGAAATATTACCCGATAGTATGCGTACGACTGCGAAGATGGCGAGTGCGGTCAACACACCGGCGACCATCCATTCCGTTTTAGTGAGTGACTTGATGCCATTTTCACGTTGCGCCTTCATGTAAAGAAGGGTTCCGGGTGCATATAAAAGTGTGGTGAGAAGTAAATAATCGATTCCAGCGGCGTAAATGAGCCATAGTCCATAAACGGAAGCGACCAATCCAATCGCTAAATCGCGTGTTTTTCGTTCACCGGAACTGTATCCGATTCCGTTCTTCGCCACTTTCACTTGGTAAAAGGCCGAGAACACGTATGGGATCAAAATCGCACTCGAAGCGAGAGAAAAGGCAAAGTTATATGCGGCATCTGAAATCAAGAATGTGAAGAGGAAGAGCTGAATCAACCCATTCGTTAGCCAAAGGGCATTGACAGGAGCTTGATTTTGATTCTCTTTCGTGAACCATTTCGGGAAGACTCCATCTTTGGCGGCAACGAATGGGATTTCTGCCGCTAACAGCGTCCAACCGAGCCATGCGCCAAGGACAGAGATGACGAGTCCCCCGTTGATGAGCATCGCACCCCACGGACCGACGGCCGACTCGAGCAAATATGCCATCGCTGGTTGCGAGGCGTTCGCTACATTTTCGGGAGTCATGAGACCGAGCGACATGATAGAAATGAGCAAATAAATGACGAGCGTTCCAAGTAGCCCAATAACGGTTGCTTTCCCGACGTCCGAACGTTTCCGAGCACGGCCAGATAGCACGACGGCCCCTTCCACACCGATAAAGACCCAAAGTGTCACGAGCATCGTCGAAACGACTTGGTCACGAACACTTCCCCATGAGAAGCCACCTTGTCCCCAAAAATCGAAGGTGAAGTTTTCGAGATTAAAGAAGAACAAGGTAATCGTAATGAATGCAAAAATTGGGACGAGCTTGGCAATCGTCGTGACGATGTTGATCATCGATGCCTCATGTACCCCACGTAAGATGAGTGTATGCACGAGCCAAAGCATAATCGATGCGCCAATAATCGACGCGATATTCTGTCCCCCTTCAAAAATCGGGAAGAAATAACCAACCGAACTGAACAGCAGTGTGGCATACGCCACGTTTCCAAGCCAGGCAGACAACCAATATCCCCATGCCGAGTTAAATCCGACGAACGATCCAAAACCTGCCCGTGCATAGCTGTATACGCCACCATCGAGATCTGGACGACGCATCGTCAAATTTTGAAAACTGAGACCGAGCGCGATAATCCCGATTCCCGTGATGACCCAACCAATAAGAATGGCACCCGCATTCGCACCTTGCGCCAAATCGGCAGCCAAGTTAAAGGCGCCACCGCCAATCATCGACCCGACGACAAGTGCCGTCAACGCTCCGAGACCTAACCGCTTATCTTTCTTTTCAGGATGTACTCCAGCCGAACCACCTGAGTCATGCTCCAACTTCGTAGACATTCTACTCATCCCTTTCGCTTATTTTAAAGCAGGAGGGGGAATCCCCTCCTCGTCAACGATCAAGCCATTCGCGTGTCTCCGTGAGCGTCGCCGCCATCACCGCCTTGATGGTATGCATCCGGTTTTCCGCCTCATCAAATACGAACGAATGACGACTGCGGAACACTTCATCGGTCACTTCCATTTCCGTCAACCCGTACTGTTCGTGAATCGCTCGACCGACTTCCGTTTCTAAGTCGTGGAAGGCAGGGAGGCAATGTAAGAACATGATGTCTGGATTGCCACTCTTTTGAAGCATGTCCATGTTCACTTGATATGGTCGCAACAGTTCAATCCGTTCTGCGAATGCCGCTTCCTCGCCCATCGATACCCAGACATCCGTGTAGACGACGTCCGCTTGATTCATCGCTTTCTCAATGCTCTCCGTCAAGGTGATCACAGCACCGGTTTCAGCAGCGACCGACTTCGCATAGTTCACGATTTCGTCAGATGGCCAGAGCGATTTCGGTGCACAGATCCGCATATCCATTCCTACTTTTGCACCACCGATCAACAGCGTGTTGCCCATGTTGTTCCGTCCGTCGCCCACGTACACGAATTTGATTCCGGCAAGTTCTCCTTTTTGTTCTTTCACCGTCAAAAAGTCAGCCAAGATTTGGGTCGGGTGATACAAGTCGGTCAAGCCGTTCCATACCGGTACGCCTGCGTCTTTCGCAAGACCTTCGACCGTCTCGTGGGCGAAGCCACGGAACTGAATGCCGTCAAACATGCGCCCGAGGACGATTGCGGTATCGCGCACCGATTCTTTCTTCCCGAATTGAATGTCATTCTTGCCTAAATATTCGGGATGCATCCCTAAATCGATGGCAGCAACGGTAAACGCACACCGCGTCCGCGTCGATGGTTTTTCAAAGAGCAAGGCAATGTTTTTACCTTCACAAATCCGATGTGGAACACCTTGTTTTTTCTGACGTTTGAATGCAGCAGACAAATCGATCAAGTAGTTGATTTCTTCACCCGAAAACTCGTTTAGCGATAAAAAATGACGACCTTTCAAATCAAAATTGAACGTTGTAGACATACTGCTTCCTCCTTATCACATTTAGATGTCTTGGCGGATAATCGGACAACTCATGCAACGTGGACCCCCACGTCCGCGCGATAGTTCACTCGACATGATTTCGATTACTTCGACGCCTTCTTTACGAAGTAACTCATTCGAGACATAGTTTCGGTCATACGTGACCACGACACCCGGGGCGATGGCGAGCGTGTTCGATCCATCATTCCATTGTTCGCGAGCCGCTGCGATCGGATCGCCACCGCCACAAGGAATCAACGTCGCCTCTTGTAAGCCAAGGACGTCTTTTAACACCTTCAACAAATCCGAGTGCTGAGCAATCTGAAGTTCACCTTCCGCGTTTAGCGTGAGCTCGAAAATGTTCATCTTCCCTTCCGGTCCTTGAATGAACGGATGGATGGTGAATTTATCATGATCGACCATCGTGAAGACGGTATCAAGATGCATGAAGGCGCGTGATTTTGGAATTTCGATGGCGATGACTTTTTTGAAGCTGTCTCCATGCTTGAGTAGGTTGAGGGCGACACGCTCGATGCCTTGCGCGGTCGTTCGTTCCGAGATGCCGATGGCGACGACTTCTTTCGACAAGACGAGTTCGTCTCCCCCTTCCATCGCAAACCGATAATCACGGTCCGACCAGATGGGAACATCATGTTTTGCAAAGCGTGGGTGATAGCGCATAATGTATTGCGTGAAGAGCGATTCACGGCGACGTGCCGGTTCTTTCATGCGGTTGATGGAGAGTCCGTGACCGATTGCAGCGGCCGGGTCTCGTGTAAAGTAGAGGTTTGGCATTGGATCCAAAAAGAAGGGGTACGTATCTTCAATCATTTCATGCAGATGTCGGCGTTTTTCTGGCTTGATCTCCGATTTCCGGATACCGGCCATCACCGTCTCTATCAACATTTCGTTATCAAAATCGAGTAAATACTCTTTTAATGTTTCGTAAGAACCGTTGATATTTGATTTGGACTCCGATAAGATATCCGCGACAAACTTTTCGCGCACACCAGGGAGTGATAACGTTTCGGCCATTAGTTTTTCGAGGTAAAGGACTTCCACACCACGATTTTGAAGCGCACTCGCAAAATAATCGTGCTCTTTTTGAATGACCGGCAAATGGGGAATATCATCGAACAAGAGGCGCTCTAAATATTCTGGAGTAAGGTTCTCTAACTCCCGGCCCGGTCGCTTCAGTAATACCGTTTTTAATTCTCCAATTTCTGAATACACATGAATCGGATGTTTCAGCGTCGTATCTTGTGAAATCGGTTGATTCGTCATTGAGATCATCTCGCTTCCTCCTTGTGATTCGGGTGTGTGACTACCCTTACCTTATCACTTTACCAAATTTGCGAATGTCTAATCCGGCACTTCATCTGTTGCCGATTCCGCATCGATATGAATAAATGTTCACCTTTGTGAATGAACAAACAATGCCCCAGAAATCAGGACGATGACAAGGGGAAATAAGATGTATGGCTGATGTATAGCATCGCCCTAAAAAAAGCAGAAAACTTTTTTTATTCACCGTAAAATAAATTGAAAACGTGAGAGATCAGGATGTGAGCATATGAAAATTGAAGAAACGGAATACAACGAACATGAAGCAGCGCTTCGTACATTGATTCAAAAGGGAGACCCGGTCGATTTTCAAGATCTATTCCTCTCCCTCCACCCGGGTGAACAGGCGGATCATTTTATCGAACTAAACCAACATGAGCGGTCGTTCGTGTATCGAACCATCTCCCCTGAGGTATTCACAGATCTATTTGAAAAGCTGACGTTAGAAGAGCAATGTACATTCATCCAAGAAACACCTCAGTCGTATGCCGTCCGAATCTTGAATGAAATGTATTCGGACAACGCGGCCGACTTGATGCGGGAACTACCCGATGCGTTCATGGACACGCTATTTGAGCAGATGGATGATATCGAGGAACAAGAAGTCAAAGATTTGATGCAGTATCCAGAAGAAACGGCCGGATCGCTCATGACAACTGAGTTTGTCGTCCTTCAAGCTGATAAGACGGTCGGACTGACCCTTGAAGAGTTGCGTGAACTCGGACCAGATGCCGAAACAATTTATTACCTATATGTGGTCGACCAAGCGCACCAACTGGTTGGTGTTGTCTCCTTACGTGATTTAATTGTCGCACCGCTCGAGGCGAAAATTGAAGACATCATGGGGTTCCGCGTCATCTCGGCAAACGTCATGACCGACCAGGAAGACTTGGCCAGGATTGTCCAGAAGTACGATTTGTTGGCCCTTCCCGTTATCGATGATCAGCAAAAGCTACTTGGCATCATCACGGTCGATGATGTATTAGATGTCATCGAGCGCGAAACGACAGAAGACTTTGAAGAACTCTCCGCGACGAAAGGTTCGTCTGATATCAACATGAGTCCGCTTGAAGCAGCGAAAAAACGTGCCCCTTGGATTGTCAGCCTCATGTTTCTCGGCATGATTACAGCTTCGACGATTGGCGGTTTCGAAGACACCCTTGAGACGATTGTGCTACTCGCTGTCTTCATGCCACTTGTCATGGGCTCTGCCGGGAACGCAGCCACGCAATCACTCGTCGTCGCTGTGCGCTCAATTGCACTCGGGACCATCAATCGAAAGAACGTCATGAAGATGATTCGACGCGAACTCGGAACCGGCATCATCTTAGGGATTGCGTGTATGATTGTCATTTTTGGCGTCATCTCGCTGCTATACGACAATATGCTGATCGGCTTCATTGTCGGAGTTTCTATCTTCGCCGCACTCAGTGTCGCCACGATGATTGGAACGATTGTCCCGCTTCTCATCAATCGCCTGAAGTTAGACCCCGCTGTCGCCTCTGGACCATTCATCACGACATTGATGGACAATCTAGGGCTCATCATCTACTTCACGGTCGCGACGTCCATGCTCCAATTCTTTTAACACTTGAGACATCGAGTGTCAGACTGTAGACAAAGTATAAGTCTTATGCCCAATCCGGACATGGCTCGCTTTCCTAGAGGCAAGCAGGGAGCCGCATCGCGACTGCGTCACTGCTGGGTCTCCCTTTGCTTGCTATTCCCTCAGGAGTCTCGCCTGCCCGTTCTTGGTCACCTTTTGTCCTTCATCCCATATAATGGTGTGAGAAGAACACATAGGGGTGGATCTGATGATTAACAAGCCGACACGATCCATCCTTCACGGTCTGACGAACGGAACGGATGTTGAACGGCGGCCCGAGGCGGATGATCTCGAGGTTGATGACGGGCGGGCTCGGTGTTTCCCTTCCCTTTCCCCTGATACATCGATTCGAAGTAAGTATCGAGCTTTTTCTTCGGCCGTCGTGGCCTTAGAAAAAGACAAACGGCCGCCAGATGACGACCGTTTGCGTTGCTCGCCCGACGGCGCCCCGACTCCTACAGGAAAGCAATCCGACGGAGACCCAGCAGCGACCTAGGTCGCGATGCGGCTCCGGGATTGCCTGAGGAAAGCGTGGGCGCCGGAAGGACGAGTTCGAACATGTTATTTGTCAACAAGCTGACACTCGAGACATCGAGTGTTTTTTATTTTCTCTGATCAAAATGACTACAGTACAACATTTTAGGGTATTTCCTAAAAATACATATAAAACATAAGTAAGGAATGAGGGGATTTCATGACATTTCAACAAGTACTCTACATACTCGTGACCGGCGCCCTGTTCATGGCGCTCGTCGCTTACGTCTCGTATCGCATGACGAGAGGAAAAGTCGAAAGCGCCGACGATTACTTCTTGGCTGGTCGCGGTTTAACGGGTGTCTTCATCGCGGGATCGCTCCTGTTGACCAACTTGTCAGCGGAACAATTGATTGGCTTGAATGGCCAATCGTTCGCCGGCAATATGTCGGCCATGGCTTGGGAAGTGACGGCCGGTATCGCCGCCATCATCATGGCGCTCTTTTTGTTGCCCCGTTTTCTTGGCATCGGAATTTCGACCATTCCTGAATTTTTAAGTCAGCGCTATGACGAAGACGTTCGTCGATTGACCGTCTTGTTATTTTTACTCGGCTATATGTGTGTCACGATTCCATCGATGCTGTACTCAGGTGGATTGGCCGTCCTGCAACTGTTCGACGTGCCGGCCCTTCTCGGCATCAGCTTTGAGCAGTCCCTTTGGCTCGTCGTCTGGTTCATTGGCATCATCGGGGCGATTTATGCCATCTTCGGAGGCCTTCGTGCCGTCGCCGTATCGGACACGTTGAACGGAATCGGACTCATCATCATTGGATTCCTCGTTCCGACGCTCGGTTTCCTCGCACTAGGGGACGGGAATCTGTTGGACGGGATGAAGACGATTGCGACGACGAATCCCGAAAAGTTGAACGCCATCGGCTCAGCCAACGACTCGGTCCCGTTCCTATCCATTTTTACCGGAATGATTTTTGCGAACTTATTCTACTGGGCACTGAATCAATACGTGATTCAACGGGCCCTCGGTGCAAAAAACTTAGCAGAAGGTCAAAAAGGCGTTCTCTTTACCGGCTATTTAAAGTTACTCGTTCCAATCTTTATGTTGTTACCTGGTGTCATCGCGTTTCACTTGTACGGGTCGAACGTTGAGAAGGCCGACCTCGCTTATCCGAGTTTGATCGCCGAGCTGTTACCGATGTGGCTCATGGGCTTCTTCCTCGCTGTCTTACTCGGTGCCGTATTCAGCTCGTTCAACTCGCTTTTGAATAGTATCGCGACGCTCTTCGTTCTTGACATTTACAAACCGAAGTTCAAACCGGATGCCTCTGACCAAGACTTGATCCGTGTCAGCAAATGGTTCGGGACGTTCGTCGCACTCGTCTCGTTCTTTGTCGCCCCGAATCTTATGTATGCGCCAGATGGCTTGTGGGACTTGATTCGTCGATTCACCGGTTTCTTTAACATTCCGATTCTCGTCATCGTCTTAATCGGGATGCTTGTCAAACGTGTGCCGCCAATCGCCGCGAAGACCGTCGTCTTTTTCCACGTCATCGCCTACTATTTCCTCGTGTGGGGGACGAAACAATGGTTCGGCGTCGAAATCGGTATCAACTTTATCCATATTTACGGAATCCTCTTCGTCATCGAGACGGGGATCATGCTCGTATTTGCGCGTGTGCGACCGATGCTTCAAGCAAATCCTATCCGAATCGAACTAGGGAGGGTCAAACCATGGCGTCATGCCCTTTCGACATCCATTTTGCTCGTCGCTTCGATGATTTTCGTTTACCTTGTCTTCTCGCCAATTGGACTCGCTTATGCGAACGGCATCGTTTCCGGATGGTTTGTTCCACTGACAGCAGGACTTGTCGTCGTCACGTCCGTACTCATCTGGGCATCATACCGCTACGGCATTTCTCGTTATGAACGCTATCTAAACAATTTGGGTGAAGAGCCGTCCGATGTAGAAGAACAAAGTAGCTAAACCAATAGACCTCCTTGAACTTACACGTCGAGGAGGTCTATTTTTTGTTGTCGCTTCCGTTCATACATGGCATCGTCCGCACGTTGCCAAAGCGCCTCAATCGTTTCTGGACGAGACGCCCACGCCAACCCGATGGCGACAGAAATCGATTCTTTTTGACAAGTCGCTTCGATTTGACGAACCATTCGTTCACATGCATCCTCAGGCATCATCTCTAGAAACAAGACGAATTCATCTCCCCCTAACCGATATACGGAGGATTCGATATCTTGTAGGATTGTCCCGACTCGTTTCAACAAATGGTCACCAGCAGAATGTCCTTCCTCGTCGTTCACGACTTTCAAATCGTTCACATCCAGCACGATGATTCCGACGTTACACACATTTTCAGCTTGAGCAATCGTCTCTTCAAACGCCCGACGATTGAAGACACCGGTCAAACTATCGTGGCGACTTTCGTACATGAGACGTTCACGCTCGGTCATGGCTGCTTCGATGTTCCGAATCACACCTTGAACCGCTACGATTTCACCATTCTCATAGATTGGAGTCGTATATTCCTCGAACCATACATAAGCGCCGTCATTCGTGCGCCATCGCTGAAGAATCGCTTCTTCGTAGTTGACGCGTCCCGCCACTTTATCGAGTAATAGTCGCCGATCGTCCGGGTGGATTCTCCGAAAGCACTCTTGTGCATCTGAATAACTTCGCATCACCGTTCCTTCTCCAAGATATAAATCTAAAGAAGGACTGATGTATCGGAAACGCCAAGTCGGTTTCGTTTCAAAAATGTAAATGACATCTTTCGTTTGATTCCCGAAATGCATAAACGAAAGAGACGGTGCATGTGGCTGTGGACGTTTGTATAGCCACAAGGCAATCAAAAATCCAACGAGTATCCCCCAGAAGAATAACGTCATTGAATCCACTTCCTCTCTGTTCGCCCATATCGTACCACGTTCGAGGTCAGACACCTGTCTCAATTCCTGTTATTTGGTAAATGTTTTTTTGAAAATTGAGTAAATTTCAGAGAGATTGTGACGGACATGATATAGTCGACTTATTGAATCACTCAATACACGGAGGTTTCTCATGACACATTTCACACATCCACCGATCGACGAGACATGTTCGGGTGTCTATTTGGTCACGAATCGAAACGGATCGATCCACCAGTCATACGGCTATGCGAATCGCTCAGAACAGATTCAACATGACGTGACGACACGGTTCGGAATCGCGTCCGGTTGCAAGCTGTTTACAGCAATCGCGATTTCTCAGTTAGTCGAGCAAGGGAAACTATCCTTCTCCACCTCGCTTGACTCGTTTCAAACATTCGACTTACCTCATCTGTCACCAAACGTCACCGTGCATCAACTGTTGACGCACACGTCGGGAATCCCTGACTATTTTGATGAATCCGTCTCTGATGACTTTGAAGCGCTATGGCATGATATTCCGATGTATCGACTTCAACAGTTACGTGATTTTTTACCGCTGTTTCAACAAAAATCCATGAAAGACGAGCCGGGGTCTCGATTCTCCTACAACAATGCGGGGTATATTCTGTTAGGGTTGATTGTGGAAGAAGTGACCGGTCAATCTTTCACCGATTACGTCGAACAATCGATTTTTCAGCCTGCCGGTATGACCGATTCCGGATACTTTTCACTCGATGCCTTGCCTTCTAAAACAGCACTCGGTTATATCGACCACCCGGACGGCACATGGCGTACAAACCAATATGCGATTCCAATCAAGGGAGGAGCAGATGGCGGAGCTTATGTGACCGTTCAAGATATGACCCGTTTTTGGAAAGCATTGTTTTCACATCAGCTACTGGACGCCGCATCCACCTCCCTCCTTCTCACACCACATGTGATGATCAATGACCGCGGCGGAAGTTATGGATACGGACTTTGGATTCAACATCACGCGTCGGGAGACGTCTATAAATATCATGTGATGGGATATGACCCCGGTGTCAGTTTCCATTCGGGTTACTATCCAGAAATCGATACCATCTCGGTTATTTGTTCAAATCAATCAGATGGGGCGTTCGACATGATGAAACAGATTGAAATACAGATTGGAGAGCGGCTCGAATGAACATTCGGAATTATATGGAATCAGACTTTGACTCGATTCAACAACTCAATCACGACGAAGGTTGGAACCAATTGGTAGAACGTGACGCATTGACCCGTGAGGCATGGCGTCAATCCAACGTCGCCTATGTAATGGAATCTGAAGAGGGGACGATAATCGCTTATTTGCGCGGATTGACTGATACGACAGTCAGTTTGTATGTCTGTGAACTGTTGGTTGCATCCGCATATCGGAAACGCGGCCTCGGTGAACAGCTACTCCGACACGTCCATACACTTTATCCAGACACACGGCTTGAGATGCTCGCAAGTCAAAACTCGTACACATATTATGAAAAATTACGGTTCCGTCCGTTTTATGGGTTTCGAAAAACGATTCACGAATAGGAGGAATGGATATGAAACTTGCTCTCATTACCGGCGCATCACGTGGTCTCGGTCGCGCAATCGCTCAGGAACTACAAGCTAGAGATTACGAGGTAGTCGGTCTCTCTCGCTCACAGGCAGAAGACGTTACGTATCAACAACTACCTGTCGACCTCTCAAACATCTCAGGAATTGAAACAACCATCAAAGACATCACTCCACTTCTAGAGAATGCCGATTCGATTCTTCTTGTTCAAAATGCAGCATGGATTGAACCGATTCATCGTGTCGGACAATTAGATGGCGAGAAAGTGACCGCTCATGTCCACGCTAACTTGCTTGCGCCGATGCTACTGGCGAATGCGGTCCTTGCTTTCGATAAGCCGACTGAGTTGATTCATGTGACTTCTGGCGCTGCTAAGCGTCCGATCTCAGGTTGGAGCGCATATTGTGGCACGAAAGCAGGACTCGATCATTTCACAGAGACGCTTGCACTAGAGCTAGAAGGAACCTCACATCGTGCAGCTCTATTCAATCCAGGTGTGATGGATACGTCCATGCAGACGGAGATTCGTTCTTCTTCGAAAGAGGCGTTCGCTGACCTTGAACAATTCCGTTCATACGAAACAGAAGGACGACTCCGCTCTCCTGAGACGGCTGCTCGTGTATTTGCTGAACAGTTGATTGACCGCCCTCTAGAAAATGGCAAGACGTATTCGATTTACGACTTGATTAAATAATTTACCAGGTCAAAAAAAGAAACACCCTTCTCTCATCAAACCGTCTACACTACATGCATAGATACGTGAAAGGGTGAATTCTATGAAAACAATCGCTGGAGGATTACTGCTATTTGGACTGTTCAGCCTCACCATGTCATTCACAATGATTGGAGATACCGCCGTCGTCGGGGCGATGGTGAGTGGCGTTTCAATTTTATGTAGTGTCGGCTTATTATTTGGAGCGACTGAACTCAGTCGGATCCGTCACGACCTGCTCCACGACAAAAAAACGTCTTTCCCATCTGAATGAGGGAAAGACGTTTTCGATTCAATCTTCTTCGTATTCCTCTAATAGATCATCAACATCGTATTCTTCGAAGTCATCTTCATCGATAAAGATATCGCGATCGTTCACGACATGAATCGGACCATTGGCCACATCGATTCGAATCGTCCACGCCCAAGGAATGCGTAATCGGTTATAAACACCTGTCCAGAACTCCATTGACTCTTGCTCATACTGTTCAAATTCTGTCAGAAGTTCTTTGAACGACACGCCTGTTAACTGGAAGTTTGAATCTTGGAGCCGTTGAAGCGCATGATGCTTCGCTTCTAATTCGGCCGCTCGAACCATTTCCTCAGCTGTCGCCATCTCCAGGATCGTCCCGTCCGGTGGGAGAATATCGTATACGTTGAACAATTCGCCTTCTTCTACTTCTACATCGTCAAACTCATAGTCATCGTGCCGCATACTACATTCCTCCTTACGCAATTTGAATCCCCTCTATTGTACCACTCTCTACCCGTTTCCCCCTAAAGATTCGTGCATATATTTCATTTTGCGAGGGAAAGACTGTTAGAGTGAAGACATCCATAGGAAAAGAGGTTAAGCAGATGAATGAATCATTCCAAGCACTCGTGCTCGACCAGCACGAGGAACGCCTTCATGCCGAAGTAAAAGAAGTACAAGCCGATGTCCTTCCGAAAGAAGAGGACGGAAATGTGTTAGTGGAAGTTCACTACTCTGCGTTGAACTATAAAGACGCGCTCGGATTAACGACTTCTGGTAAAATCGTCAATCGCTATCCGTTCATTCCGGGATGCGAATTCGTTGGAACTGTCGTCGAATCAGACTACCTCGACATCAAAGTTGGCGACGAGGTAATCGCCACTGGTTTCGGGATTGGGGAACGGCACTTCGGTGGATTTAGCCAGTATGCGCAAGTACCGGGGAAATGGCTCGTGAAGTTACCGAAAGGAATGAGCATGCGAGATGCAATCGCCATCGGAACACCAGGACTTACCGCCATGCTTTCCATTGATGCACTCGAACACGCAGGTGTGCGTCCGGGTGAAGAAGTACTTGTCACAGGCGCGACAGGTGGTGTCGGAAGCTTCGCGATTACGTTGCTTCGTCGTCTCGGCTACCATGTCGTCGCCTCCACCGGCAAAACAGATTCACCATACTTACGCTCACTCGGTGTCGAGACGATCATCGATCGAAGCGAATTAGAAGGCCCTGCCCGTCCCCTCGCCAAGCAACGTTTCGATGCCGCCATTGATTCGGTCGGTGGAAATACACTCGCCAACATCTTGAGTCAGATACGATATGAAGGTGCTGTCGCCGCATGCGGTCTCGTCGGAGGCGCAGAGTTGCCAACGAGCGTCTATCCGTTTATTTTACGCGGCGTGAAGCTCATCGGCATCGATTCGGTCATGCAACCCATGGTTCGTCGTACGAACGCATGGGAACGTCTCGAAGAACTCATCGACCTGAAAGTCCTCAATGAGATGATCCATGAGATTCCGTTACACGACGTCCTTCGCCACGCCGAAGCGATGATGCGTGGTGAATTGAGCGGTCGCACCATCGTTCGTCTTCGCTAAGCCCATCAAAAGAGGCTGAATCATTCACGATTCAGCCTCTTTCCTCTCTATTCTCCATGGTGTGGAATCAGATAGTGAATCCGGCAGGTGCGTCTTTCACGACGACGAGTACTTTGCCTTGATCTAACTTTTCTTCGAGACGCTCTGATTCTTCTTTTGTGAAGCCGAGCTCTTGAAAATCGGCTCGCAGTTCGTCCCCTTTTTTGCGGAACACGTTTTTGGCGGCTGTCCCCAAACCGACATCACTTGCCGAGACGGTGTTCGCATCGGCATTGTCCGCGACACGTTTACTCCGGTCATCGTCATGTGTGATGACGTAAATGTTGGATTCATCAATCCCATTTGTTTTCATCGATTGAACGGCGGTAACGACTTCTTCATCATTTGTAAATTCTTTGTACAAAACTGACATGTCTATTCTCCTCCTTCAATTCTACTACATTATTAGTTATTACCTTCCTTCCTGTTCTTCACACATTAAAAAACGATGACAAACGTCATCGTTTTGTTAAACGGCAGGTTCCTGCCCTTTTCGCTTTTTCAATTCTTCTAATAAAATGTTCGATTCATTGAATGGAATCGACTGGCGACCGATCCGTTCGATGTGGTCATGTCCTTTTCCGACGACCACGACACGCTTTCCTTCTAAAGCTTGCGTGGCCGCATGTCGAAGGGCCTCTTCCCTTGCTTCAAACGTCACATACTTCACATCCGGTTGGATACCTTTTACTAAATCACGAATGATTTGTTTCGGGTCTTCCATGCGGACATCATGTACGGTGACAATCACCTCGTTCGAATAGCGACTTGCGATACGTCCCATATCTTGACGTTTCGTAGGATCACGGTCTCCTGCCGCACTTAACACGACGACAAGTGCACGGTCGTCTTGTTGCAATGTGGATAGACATTTCTCTAGCCCG
This sequence comes from Exiguobacterium sp. AT1b, assembly GCF_000023045.1. Taxonomy (GTDB): domain Bacteria; phylum Bacillota; class Bacilli; order Exiguobacteriales; family Exiguobacteriaceae; genus Exiguobacterium. The sequence continues at coordinate 1,457,941 of NC_012673.1, forward strand.
TCTGGTGTGTGGGCATAGTCAATATAAATCTCAGCATCCTCTGTAGCCAAACGTTCCAACCGCCCTTTTGGCAAAGTGAGTCCCGGAACATTTGAAACGATGGTCCGTAGCGCCATATCCGAAGTCGACACGAGCCCGATTGCCGCTGCTAAGTTCGCCGCATTGAACGCCCCCATGAATCGAACGGGCACTTCGAGCTTGAACTCCTTCATCCTGACGAGTACCGTCTCGTCACGCCAGATGACTTGTACATCCGCCTCTACATCTACTGTCGTGCTATACATAATCGCTCGACGTGTCGGCGCAAACTCAGCCATGACATGACTAGCCGAATCTTCCGCATTTAACACGATCGCCTCACCGTTCGTCACTTCCACCTGTTCAAACAATCGCGCCTTGGCCCGGGCATACTCATCCATCGAACGATGGTAGTCCAAATGGTCATGCGTCAAATTCGTAAACGCGGCCGCATGAAAGTGGATTCCCGCTACGCGACCTTCCATCAAGGCATGCGATGATACTTCAAGTACGCAATCCGTGACGCCTGCATCGACCATCTCTGCTAAGATGCGATGTAAGACGACGGCTTCTGGTGTCGTATTGGCTGTCTCAATCGTTTGATTATGGAAACGCGCGCCAATCGTACTCACGATTCCTGCACGACGTCCTGAAAGACGTAACAAGTCATAAGTCAATGTCGCCGTCGTAGTTTTTCCATTCGTTCCTGTCACACCGTATATACGCATCCGATGAGAGGGGTGATCATAAAATACACTCGCAACCTCTCCTGCCGTCTGTTTCGTATCGGCAACAACCACATTCGGAACATCGAGATCGAGTGGATATTCTGAGATGACCGCACTCGCACCGTTGGCGACGGCGTCCTCCGCGAACTTATGACCGTCAACCGTATAACCGCGAATGCAAATAAAGACATTCCCTGAACTGACCTTCCTGGAATCGGTTTCGACTCCGGTCACCCATGGATCAAAAATGTCATCCATCTCATTTTGTAAAATGGCGGATAAACGTTTCGTTCTCATGCTGTGTACGTCCTTTCTCATGGGTGTCGCTAGGTTCATAAAACCTTATCGTCATGTTACTAGATTTTAACGGCAATTGAGATGACAAATATATTACTTCCCGTTTTCAAAGAAAAGCAATCACTTCACAAAAAAAAACCTAGACGTTGCACTCACGTACTAGGTTCCTCCATTTTGAATGCTAAATTGTATTTTAGTAGCTCCGCCTCAAGGACAAAAAGGGCATTCGGTCCGATTCCATGCCAACTCGCAACCTCACGGCGTGTATAGGGACACAAGTCATGTAAGGATTCGATTTCTTTGGCAACTAAGGCTCTTTTAGCTGGCGCTGCTAACGTTGGTAAGGCAATCATCCAATCTCCGCCTTTCGCTTTCTAAATCGTTCGTTGATGGGAAGACAGGCAAGAACTTGCTCGATTCGAAACGTTCGTCTCGCTTGTTTATTCAAATCCCATGCCACCACGTACTCTCCTTGCACTTTAATCAGTTTGACCCGCCGCTCTGAAAATGTCCCATGTCGATCGACATACACCATTTCTGTGACTTGTCCCGAACGCATCCATCGTAACAATTCTTCTCTCATCCTGTTTTCCCTCCTTTATTTTCATTATACAGAACATTTGTTCCTATTTCTATTGATAAGCTGTTCGCTGATTCAAATTTCGATTATGATGAAGGAAATCAAATGAGAGAGGAAAAAACCGATGACTTATGTATTATTACTGATCTTGGCTGCCTTTTTATTCGGGGCAATGATTTTCGCTGCGCTCGCGTTACCAAACCTTCGCAACATTTTATTCAATCGTGGCAGTTTGTTCAATCAACAGAGTGAAACCGTCACTTGTCCGAAGTGTAAAACATCATTCAAACGCGCGCCGGGAGACGCACAAACTTGTCCGAATTGTTATCACACTTTTTGAATCGTTGAGGGGCATGCATATTCGACCGCAATTCTTCATATTCCTTGGTTTAAATGGGAGCAAATGAGTGAAAGAACAGAAAGGATGCTTTATCTGAGTAAAGTTCCTGATTCTTTTATCGTTGAAACCTTCATTCCATACGAAAGGAGTTGCATATGCTTCCTACACTCGATGAACGCCTGGTCGATCAAATTCGTCTTAAAAATCGCCAAGCCTTAGAACATTTATACTCACGCTATGAAAGTTTACTTTATCGATATGCGCTTCATCTGAATGACCATCCTGCAACTGCAGAGGCGGCCTTGACCGATTTATTTTGTCGGATTTGGCAACAACGTCTTCACTTCAATCCACATTCCGAAACGATTCGTGCGACCCTCATCCGTTCATTAGAGGAAATCATGCACTATATGAAAGAGGACAAATCAGATTCCAATACTTCTAAAATCCCTTCTGCATAAGGTTTTGTTGTCATCTCCGGATACATCTGTTTTGCCTGTTCGGTCGCATTGCTCACTAAATAGCCTTTTCCTACATGCGCTAACATCCCAAGGTCATTCCCACTGTCGCCGAACGCATATGTTTCTTTGCGTAAGAAGGAAACAGTGGTGCATACATATCGAACACTGGATTCTTTTCCGGCATGGATTGGATAAAAATCAATATCCCATGCATCCATCGGATCACCCGCTTGCGGATTGCATTGGCTGATGTTGACAGCAATACCTTCTTGATCAGCTAGCATGCGAAGCGTTTCGCTCCAAGACCCGATTTGGTCACGGATGTAATAGCTACGGATCCAAGGACTCGTCCCAAAACCCGGTTGCGCTTCTAGTTCAATCCGCATCTGTTCAATCTGTGACGCAACACGTTCCACACGAGATATAAAATCACTCGGGAATAACGCTTGATAGGATTCTTCTAAAGAAAACGTTCCGTCTACGTCAATATGATACAATTCCGTACCTAAACTTGAAGCGATACGGTGAGGCCAAAAGCGAAGGTTTGCCTGTTCAACTTTTTCACGTAGCGATTTGAGTGAACTACCTGTCACCCACATCGTTGACAATCGATGGGAATATTGTTCCAAAAAATCTTCGAGCCGACGAACGGATGCCAATTGTTCCGGTGTACATGCATGAGGAAAGTAGGTCTCATCAAAATCAAAACATATGAGGATGTGTCCCTCATTCGTAAATCGCTTCATGATATCGTCTCCTTATCGTTTTCTCTTCCTCCTATAGTACAATGAAACAAAGGAGGCATCTTATGATTTCACGAATCTCTCGAGCTTATTGCCAAATGAGTAGCTTGATTACCGGATTTTTTATTGTATTTGCTTTTCTTTTTGGCATTCGCACATACTTCTTATGGACGACGATGAGCTCTCCCTTAACTGCGATTGGCTTGATGCTGATGACGGCGATTGGACTAAGCTTCATCACGTACCAGCTTTCAGAGAAATTAAGATTATTCATCTATTCGAAGCTTCCGGATCAAGCAGTGACATGTTCAATAAATAGTCACACAAAATAGGCATCCATTTTTCGATTTTATACGTTAGATCAATACAAGGGACATCCCTTCTGCGCAAAGGAGTATGTTATGACTGACTTAGAGTTATATGAGCGTGTCAGGCAAAAGGACAAAGAAGCGCTCGAAATATTGTATGATCGATACGAACGCATTTTATACGCATTTGTCCTACAACTGACAAAAGATCGTGATTTGGCCGAAGAAGCCATGCAAGAAGTATTCATCAAGCTTTGGCGTGGCGGAGGCGTTTACGATGAGTCAAAAGGAAAATTTCGTTCTTGGCTCTTCACAATGAGCCGTCATGTGGCCATTGATTTAATTCGGAAGCGTAAACCGGATTTACAATTAGATGAATCTTACGCTGAGGCCATCCCTTCCGACTCACCGTCCGTCGAGAAAGAAGTCGAGTGGCAAGAAGAGCGCGCCCAAATCGAGACAGCCATGGCCACATTACCAGCCGAACAACAGCAGGTCGTTCGACTCATGTATTTTCAAGGATTGAGCCAGCAAAAAATTGCTGATGCATGCGGCATCCCGCTCGGAACGGTAAAAGGAAGGATTCGACTGGCGCTAAGGCAACTGAGGAAACAGTTATCCCATGAATTCATCGGAAAGGAGGTAGAACAATGAACGCATGCGACCAATTGATTGACTACTTCAACCAACATTTAACGGAAGAAGAACGAATGAAATTTGAACAACATCTGGCAACGTGTAAAGACTGTCAAGAAGAGCTCGAACAACTTGAAGCTCTTGTCGGTGGCGTCGCGTTCTTGTCTACTCCGACTGAGCCACCCCGAGGCATGAAAGCGCGTGTCCTCGATCGTGTATTCGAAGAAGAAGACAATGAACCCGTCATAACAACCGACACTTCTACATCAGTTCCACCGGTGACACCGTTCAAACAGAAGAAGAAACGGAACGTACCGGTCTGGGGAACGGTCGCTTTAGCAGCGGCACTCCTCCTCTCCTTGATTGGGAATGGATATTTGCTTACCAATCAGCCTGATGCCCCTGCCATCGCGTTAACCGAAACGATTCCACTCGACGGCGAATCGGAAGGGACCGCTTACCTTGCAGAGCAGGACGGTGCGACACAACTGATCGTCCAAACGAATGGTCTAGCCTCACTCGATGCCAATGAGGTATATCAAGTATGGCTATTAAAAGATGGTGCCCCGATTCCGACCGGCGCTTTTGTCACCGATGACAAAGGGAACGGGACGGTTATCTACACGCTCGACTCAGATGAAGTCGACGTCGACTGGGATACCGTCGCCGTCACAAAAGAACCGAATCGTGGCAATGAAACGCCACAAGGTGAAATCGTCTTAAGTGCTAGTCTTTAATTCCTGAACCGGACACATCCGCTGTCCGGTTTTTTGTTATGATGAACCAAAGGAGTGAATGGGATGCAAAAACCAAAAATCGGTATTGTCGGACTTGGAAATATCGCTCAAAAAGCGTATTTACCCATCCTTTCGATTCATCCCCGAATCGAGGTAGTCGGTGCCTTTTCCCCGAACACATCTAAGCGAGACATGATTTGCCAAACGTATCGAATGACCTCGTTCGACACGTTGAATGAACTCGCCTCATCCATCGATGCAGCGTTCGTACATAGTTCAACGGAAACTCATTATGACATCGTATTGTATTTATTAGAACACGGCGTCGATGTTTATGTTGATAAGCCCCTCGCCGCAACAATCGAGGAAGCGGAGCAGCTCGTCATTCAAGCCGAACGTCTTGGGCGTAAATTGATGGTCGGGTTCAATCGACGTTTCGCTCCGATGTATATGCGTCTACAAAACGAGTCCTCTGCTCACATGATTGATGTGGTAAAACATCGCGAGAATGACGTCGGCCCTAAGGATGCGACCTTCACCTTACTCGATGATTACTTACATGTCATTGATACGCTACGTTTCCTCGCTGGTAATAAGCTAACACTCGTCTCGGGTCACGTCGACGTCAATGAAAAGCATGAGCTTCGATTCGCCCGCCACGTGTGGCAAGATGAGCACGGAATGCACACGACATCGATGCATCGCACGTCCGGAGTGAACCATGAGCACGTCTCGATCGTCCGGGATGGCGAACGATTGTCTGTCGAAGAGATGGTCACGCTGCATCGTTTCAAGCAAGGTCGGCATGAGGTCGAAACGTTCGGTTCATGGGACACGACACTCGTGCAACGAGGATTCCAAGGCGCGATTGACCACTTCATTTCCGCACTCATCGAGGATACACCCATTCAAACAGACGGTCGTGCTGCGCTAGAAACGCAGCGGCTTGTTTCGAAGTTATTCGCATAAAGGAGGAGTATGTGTGGTTTATATCATGGTCATGGTCATTGTTGTCGCCGCAATCGGTTCAGATACAATCATCAAGATGAAGAAAACAAGTGTCGAAGAACGTCGCTTGAAGATTGAAGAAGAAAAACTCGCGATTCAACGTCTTCAACTCGAAATGAAACGCGAACAAGACAAGCTCGAGCATCGCGGCTTTTAATCAAAAACGGTCGCCCTCTAAACACGAGGGGGACCGTTTTGTCGTCAAAGATTGCGTTCTGAAATGGGCAGTTGTTGTCTTCGTTCCGCGAGCGTCGACCACGTCACAGCCGTCATGATACAACCGGCACCGATAAAAAAATTCAGATGGAGCGTTTCATTCAAGACGAGCCATCCGAGCGTCCCTCCGACCAAAGGCTGGAAGAAGAAAAAGAGTGACCCGACACTCGCATCCATCAACTCGAGTCCTTTGTTCCAGAAGAAAAACGCTCCTGCCGTCGATACGACACCGATATATAGGACACTGAGCCAAAGGACACCATTCAATTCTGGAAAGCCGTTTTGCATGACCTCTATACTCATCAAAGGGGTCATCAACAACCAGGCAACTCCAATCGCAAATGTCGTCAGTGTCAACGTCGATAAGGTCTGTGTCCCGATTTTCACATAAATCGACATGAGTGCCCACGTCACGGCAGCTAGAACAAGTATGATACTGCCTACTCGATACGTCCCTTCCCCTTCCCAACCAACGACGATGAGAACACCGACCGTTGCCAGCCCAAGCGCTCCAATCTTGACAGGAGTCAGTCGTTCTTTCAATAAGATTCGGGCAAATAAGACCATGAAAGCTGGTGTCGCTGCGGTCACAAGGGAGCCGGTATGTGCATCCGATAGCTTCGTTCCGATAAATTGAAACGAAATCGAAGCGACGTATCCAATGACGCCGACGAGTCCGATCCACTTCCAATCCGCCCGTCGAATCGATTCCCGTCCAAACCGAAACCAAACGACGAAAAGGACCATAAATGCAACAGCGTATCGTAACCAGACGAACGTGAACGGTTCAATATATGCGAGCGCATATTTACTGACCACATACATCCCGCCCCATATACTCGCCGCAAGGGTCAAACTGAGTGCTCCTAACCATTCTTTCCTCATTTCTTCGCCTCCTCGATGGCGACTATATACGACATCCTTGCTTCCATTTCCTTTATTTTCATTGTCAGTCGTAAGAAAAACGCTTACAATCAAGACATAGATGAATGAAAGGAGGGAGAAAGGTGAAATTTGTCGGACGTACGCATTGGACAACTGAACATTTGTACATTTTGCGTGCGATTTTTCACGATGTCGCTTAATCAAGGGACCCGTCTGTCCTTTTTTAGACATTGCTGAATATACGACAAAGCGCCTCTCTCTTTCTAAACCGAGCGCTTCTTTGCGTTCGGTTTTTTGATAGGCCCTAACCTTAGGAGGAACCTATTATGTTGATCGATCTTCAACACATTCAAAAACAATACGGCGGGCACGCCGTTCTCACAGATGCGAATTTATTCTTGAACGAAAACGAACGAGTCGGTCTTGTCGGCCGAAACGGCAGTGGCAAAACGACGCTGTTACGAATCCTTGTCGGCTCTGAAGAGCATGACGCCGGTACGATTTACCGCCGACAACGACTCTCTATCGGCTATTTGGTGCAGCTTCCTGACTACCCTGGACGCAGTGGTCGTGACGTCCTCTATACTGCTTTTGAGGAAGTGACTCGCCTGAGTGAAAAAATGTCTTCCCTCGAGCAAGAGATGGCGACGTCCGAACAGCTAGAACGCCTTCTCGAATCATACGGTGCCATTCAAGAACAATTCGAACATGCGGGTGGATATGTTTACGAGTCAAAAATCAGCGCAATGATTGATGGACTCAAATTGACCTCATTCGTGGACCAACCGTTCGATACGCTAAGCGGGGGCGAGCGTACAAAAATCGGTCTCGCCCTGGCGCTCCTTCAAGAACCAGAACTACTCATTTTGGACGAACCGACGAACCATCTAGATTTAGAAGCGATGACGTGGCTCGAATCCTATTTACAGGATTACGATTCAGCGCTCCTCATCGTCTCCCATGACCGGGTCTTCTTAGATGCGGTCGCCACGCGAATCGTCGAGTGCGAGGATGGAGAATTGACGAGTTATCCTGGGAATTATACGGACTTCGTTGCCCAAAAAGAAAAACAGTTGCTTGACCAGTTTCACGCTTACACGGAGCAACAGAAGAAAATCAAAAAAATGAAGGAAACGATCCGGCAGTTGCGGCAATGGGCCAACGAGGGCAATCCGCCTAATGAAAAGTTCTATCGTCGCGCCAAATCGATGGAAAAGGCTCTCGAACGAATTGAACGAATCAAGCGACCACAACTCGAAGCCGAGCAACCGAATATCCAGTTCACGACGAACGGGCGAACCGGGCGCGACGTCTTCGAAGTAAATGACGTGACACTTATCTATGATCGTCCTCTATTTGAAGACGTGCACTTCTACACAGGGCACGGGGAACGCGTCGCCATCGTCGGACCGAACGGGAGTGGAAAGTCTTCGCTTTTGAAAATATTGCTCGGTGAAGTTATCCCGCAAGCCGGAACCGTAAGGCGAGCCGACCAAGCCAAAATCGGCTATCTATCGCAACACATCACATTCGACGAATCTCATCGCTTAATCGAGGCGTTTCGGGATCGGATTGCAGTCGATGAAGGCAAAGCGAGACACCTTCTCGCTCAATTTCTGTTTTACGGCGCGAGTGTGTTTAAACCGGTCACGAATTTGAGCGGCGGGGAGAAGATGCGACTCATGCTTGCCATCCTCGTCCATGAAGAAATCAATGTCCTTGTCCTAGATGAGCCGACGAACCACCTCGATATCGAATCGAGAGAGGCACTTGAAGAGGCACTCGAACGTTTCCCTGGAACGGTCGTTACGGTTTCCCATGACCGCTACTTCTTGAATAAGCTGTTCCCTATCACGTATTGGCTCGACGGGACGATGACACGTTTCGAAGGTAACGTCGCCTATGCCCTCGATAAACGTGGACAGGAATCGAAAGATGAACCTAAAACGGAACACATCAAACGATCAAAATCGCTGAAGCAGACGAAACCCGCTCCATCTACGGTTGATGAGGAAACTCACCTGACCCAATTAGAGACAGAACATCGGGCACTGCTCCAACGGATGAATGAATTGGATGACCTTGATGAATTGATGGCGTTACAACGACAAGTTGATGCATTGCAAAAAGAAATCGATGACGTGATGACACGTTTGCTCGAATCTTTATAACCTAATATAGAGAAGCGGCACCCAATCAAGGGCGCCGCTTCTTTTGCTCGAATCGAATCTGTATGAAATAGCCGATGACCGCGATAGCCATCAACCCCATTGGGAGTATGCGGTAAAGACCTTCCATCGTTCCCGTTGTCAAAAGAATCACTCCACTAAGGAACGTTCCGAACCAATATAGCTTTGGCATATGATCCCTCCATCGGTTGCATTCACTCAATAGGATACCACAAGAAAAGCGCCCTCACTCGGCGCTTTTCTTGATTCTCTAGTCCCCGGACTTTCATCCAACCAAGCCCTTGCTCGATTGACCGTCCCATCCATGATTTGGTTCGACTAGAGATGTCCAAGCCAACGTGACGCATCATTCCAATCCGTTCATCGTCCATTGGTTCACCAATTGTTTTTCATTCGAAAACATGAAATCGAATAGGTGACTCATAGACATTTTGATCGAATGGGCACGAGAGGACTTGGCACCTATGATGTCCACTTCTGACGCGGATCATGTGGAATTCCGTATACAAACAGTCTGTCTGGTATGCTTGCTCCGATGGCAAGCAGAGGCCGACGTATCATCGTTTGGAATACACGATTCACGTTCATCTGGACTTTGCCCATCCCTTTCATCCATAAGCGACAGGTGACGAAAGTGCCTCCCCGTTCCCCGACTCATTTCAGAAAGTGAATGGTTACATGTATACAATATCCGTTTTAAGTGAGATTCAATCCTCGTTCACGATTTCTCCATAATCCAATTCATACATAATGCGTCAGCGCATAAGCGACCCCGTCCTCTTCTACATCCTTTGTAATATGCGTGCTCAAATCTTTTAACGGATCCACAGCATTCCCCATCGCAATCCTTGTTTCTGCCACTTCGAACATCGACACATCATTCAGATTGTCTCCGATGGCGACGACATCACGCATCGGAATCTGATAATGCTCAGCTAGCTGTTTCAAGGCTGCGCCTTTACTCGCATGAGGATGTCCGATTTCAATTTTCGTCCACCCCGCAGTCGTAATCAAAATATCGTTCCGTGGTTCATAGATTTTACGCAACCGGTGTAGCTTTCGGCGATCGAACGAATAGACAAACACCTTGTACACTTCATCTCGTTCAAAGTCGATGTCTGCCATCGAATCCATATATGTCAGACCGAACTGCTCATTTTGGATTTCAATCTCACGTTCCGCCCACTCACGGGTGAACGATTGATCATGTGGCAACACCTCATTGAGTTCCCGTTTTAATAAATCACTCCCTGAACGGAGTACTTTCACTCCCGTATTCGTATAAAATTCGACGTACGCATCATCTGCGTTCGCGATTTCCCATAGCTCGTCTACAACCGTTTGATCCATCGCATGATAGTAAATTCGCTCGTTCTCATAAAACCCGATTGCTCCGTTACCTGACAAAATCGGACAGACGAGGTCACTTCGCTTCAACAGCTCCTCGATATCATGAATCGAACGTCCTGAACAAATCGTGACGATATCACCCTGTTCTTGCCGACGACGAATCGCCTCCTGGTTTGCCTTTGTTATCACGCCCGTGCGCGATAACAGCGTCCCGTCTAAATCAATCGCAATCAATTTCATATCGTTCCCTCCTCCTTAGTTCTTTTCCCGATTCAACTGCGTAAAACACGATGAAGGGAATACCAATGTGTATGATGTCTACCTGCCCTCGTTGTTTGTTGACTTCCTTATGTCCGATTGCTACGATTTTGACAACGTACAAGCTTTAAAGGGGGAATATGGGGAGATGAACGATTTCACACGTGCTTACGTACAACAACTAGACAAACAAGACCCGCTCGCATCGTATCGGGAAGAATTTTATTTACCGGAACACGGGATTTATATGGATGGGAATTCACTCGGTCTCTTATCGAAACGAGCCGAGCGCACACTCCTTGAATCACTTGCGGACTGGAGAGAGCTCGGGATCGACGGCTGGATGTCAGGTCGCCATCCTTGGTTCAACTTGTCCGAAGAGTTGGCCGCACTGAACGCGCCGCTCATCGGTGGAAAGCCGGAAGAAGTGATGGTCACTGGTTCGACGACCGTGAACTTGCATCAACTCGTCGCATCGTTCTTCAAACCGGATGGCAAACGCACGAAGATTTTGGCAGACGCCCTCACGTTCCCGTCTGACATTTACGCTTTAAAGAGCCAGCTCGAATTGCGTGGACTCGACCCTTCTGAGCACCTCGTTCAAGTCGACAGTCCGGATGGGCGCTTCTTGGTAGAAGACGACTTGATTGCCGCGATGACCGACGAGATTGCCCTGATCGTATTGCCGACCGTCCTCTATCGGAGTGGTCAGATTTTAGATATGCCTCGTCTAACGAAGGCGGCACACGAGCGTGGAATTTTGATTGGCTTCGATGCCTGTCACTCCGTCGGCGCCATTCCTCATGACTTCCACGACTGGGGTGTCGACTTCGCATACTGGTGCAACTATAAACATTTGAACGGGGGTCCAGGAACGGTCGGGGGCTTATTTGTTCATAAACGTCACTTCGGCACGACACCTGGACTCGCCGGTTGGTTCGGTTCGCGCAAAGATAAGCAATTCGATATGGACCATACGATGACACCAGCCGAACATGCCGGTGCGTTCCAAATCGGAACACCACACGTTATGAGCCTCGCTCCTCAACTTGGTGCGCTTGAGATGTTCAACGAGGTCGGGATGGAAGCGATTCGTCAAAAATCACTCGCGCTCACGACGTATATGATGGATTTGATCGAAGAGATGCTCGCACCTCACGGATTCTTCATCGGTAGCCCGACTGACACACGACAGCGCGGCGCTCATTTGAGCCTCGAGCATCCTGAAGCGGCACGCATCTGTAAAGCGTTGAAGAAACATCACATCATCCCTGACTTCCGCGCACCGAATATCATCCGTCTCGCGCCGGTCGCACTATATAATACGTTTACCGACGTATATGACGTGATCGTGACGTTGAAGCAAATCATGGACAACAAAGAGTACGAGGCGTTCGAGAACGTCCGCGAAGTGGTCGCATAAGGGGGAACTGTCATGAGTGAACGCACGGAACATAAAGTAGAAAAATCGATTCAAACGGACTTTTCAAAAGACATGTCGTACGGGGACTATCTCCAGCTCGACCCGATTTTATCGAGTCAGCATCGCCTTTCCGACCATCACGATGAGATGCTGTTCATCATCATCCATCAGACGAGCGAGTTGTGGATGAAACTCATTTTGCATGAATTGACAGCAGCCACGACGGCCATCACGAACGGCGAACTCGAACGTTCGTTCAAGATGCTCGCCCGCGTCTCGAAGATTCAGCAACAACTCATCCAGTCATGGGGCGTCCTCGCGACGTTGACGCCGGCCGAGTATTTAGAGTTCCGAGACCAACTCGGCTCGTCCTCTGGTTTTCAGTCTTACCAGAACCGACAAATCGAATTCGCACTCGGCTTCAAAAACGCACGGACGCTCAGTGTTTACGCACACGATGAAAAATTGTATCCATTGCTCGAAGGCTCGCTACAAGCTCCTAGCATTTATGATGTGACGGTCCGCGAAATGCATCGTCGGGGTCTATCGATTGATGCGAGCGTGCTCGAACGTGATGTCACCCAGGACTGGGAATGGAATGAAAGTGTCGAGAAGGCATGGGTCGAAGTCTATCGAGACGTCGATACGTATTGGGACTTATATGAGCTCGGTGAAAAGCTACTCGATATCGGGAGCCAGCAACAGATGTGGCGCTTTAACCATATGAGCACCGTGGAACGCATTATCGGACAGAAGATGGGGACAGGCGGCTCGTCTGGCGTGAACTATTTACGTCGCGTGCTCGACCATCGCTTCTTCCCAGAACTGTGGACGGTCCGGACATCACTATAAGAGGAGCTGAATGCAATGACTTGGATTGATGTATCACAGCCACTCCATGCCGATGTTGCGACATGGCCGGGAGATACAAAATTTTCGTATGATATCGCGTGGCCGATGGCAGAGAGTGGTTCGGTCAATGTCGGGAAGATGACATTGAGTTTACATCTCGGGACCCACATCGATGCACCTTTTCATTTTGACGACCATGGGAAGCGCGTGATCGACCTCGATCCGTCCGTATATATCGGACCAGCCCGTGTGATTCATCTACCGCATAAGGCAAAGATTGAAGCATCTGATTTGGATGGTCATGATTTGACTGGGGTGGAACGCCTCATCTTAAAAACGGATGGTTGGCCCGATAAGCGTGTCTTCCCCGAGACGATCCCTGAACTGAAACCCTCTCTTGCCGATCGTCTCGGAGAACTCGGAATCTTCTTGATTGGACTCGACTTACCGTCAGTTGATGCGATTGACAGTAAAGAGATGGATGCCCATCACGCGTTAGCACGAAATGGTGTGCATATCCTAGAAGGACTCGTTTTAGACAATATCTTACCGGGAGATTATGACTTGAATGCTGTTCCGCTCCCGATTGTCGAAGGGGATGGAAGCCCCGTTCGCGCATTGCTTCGTCCTATATTGTAAAGAGATAGCCGGAATCGGCTGTCTCTTTTTTGATTAGACAGGGATAGTCCGACGTTTGGCGAAATAGATGACATACGTGATGAAAGGAGGCAGATCGGGTTTGCAACGCATCTTATCTACACTACGAAATGGTCTGCATACGTACCGTTACGACCTCATCGCCTTGACGATTATGCTGTCATGCATCTTTGTCTATGCGTACCCACTCTTTTCATCAGGGATGGTCGTCTTTAGTGACATCGCATTCGGTCTATCGTCTGACCGTTATATCGAAGAAATTTTTGGTGCCTGGAATGAACGGTGGAGCACGACGACATTGCTGAACGTGCCCCGGCTCGTCTTCATCGCACCGCTTTATGGATTGAGTCTATTGTTCGGTGCGTCTGGACCACTTCTCATCAAATCTTTCATCCTGACGTTGCTCATCGTTTCGGCGCTCAGTATGTACGCACTCGTCAAACGCCTTCATTCGATTTATATTACGAAACACTTTCAATTGATGACGCTCATGACGTTCACGCTCGCCGGGCTCTTTTACGCGTTGAACCCGTGGATCATCACGCGCATTCAACACATTTATCTCCTGTGCGGTTATGCGTTGTTCCCGTTCGCACTCCTACTCTTCTTTAACTTATTCGACCCGAAATTCCGACGTCAGTTAGATCCAGACTTTTCGTTCAGTAAGCGACTCTCACCGAGAATTTGGATTGATGCCATCGGGTTGTCCGCAACGTTCATGTTCATGTCGGCTGGGATTCATTACTTTTTCTTCTCAGCCATTTATATGGGTATTATGCTCGGTCTGATTGTACTCAAAACGCTTTGGACCGAACGGAAGACGTTACCGTTCAAATCGTTTCTCTTTTACTACGTCCGGCTCATCACAGCGGTCGGGTTCGTGTTCATCTTATTTAATGGTTACTGGTTCTTTATGTATGTCGGTTCGATTCTCTTCGGGGCCCAGGCAACCCAACATAATATTAACGTTACCGAAACATTGATGCTGTTCAGTCGCAACTCTTCAATCGAGAACGTGTTGTATACCATCAGTTACTGGTGGCCGATGTTCGATTTGCATACACTTCCACTGACGTTTTGGGTGGCAGGAGGCGTCTTACTCTTCTTCATCGGAATCGGTCTTCTCGGTAGCTATAAACGACCGATTCACTTGTTCTTCGGCTTACTCGGTGTCGGCTTGATCATCTTTGCGACCGGAACGTATGAATGGGTCGCGACGGCGTTCGTCGCGCTCGTCACGTACACACCATTAATCGGTCCGATGTTCCGCGACCCAAACAAGCTCGTTGGTTTATTGATTGTCAGTTACAGCCTACTGCTCTCGTTCGGAATCGGGATTGTCGATGCGAGACAGTCTAAAGCGATTCCACGTCCGCTCTATCGCGGCATCCTTTTCATCGGCAGTTTTGTCGCCTTGACGCTCTTTATTGCTCCGTATCGCACCGTCTATATGGAAGGTTTTTATAAGCCAGTCGACGTGCCTGAAGAATACGCGACCGTCCAAGCAGAGATTGACGGGAAGTGGCTTCAGTTCCCTGTTGCCGATGAGATGACCCAGCCCATCACTGGTGTGGCGACACCGAGATGGAACCAAAATCCCACACTCGGCGAGACGGTCAAACCAACTGGAGACTTCCATGTGTACAGTTCGCTTGAAAATACAGTATTCCATCATGAAGGGTCGACTCCAGCCATTCGCTATCTGTTTTCACTCTTACAATACTTGCTCGATACAGGTCGTTCAGACGAGGCGAGTAATTTGATCAAAGTATTCGGTGTCGACCAGTTCGCGTATCGAGATGAATATTTAGGAATGGAAGAGCGACAGCAATTCAACTTGGAGGTACTCGCCTCGCAACGTGATTTACTGCGGACGAAACAAGTCGGTCTATTCACCTTGTTCGATGTCGTCGCACCGCTCACCGACCGGACCGTCCCACAACTTATCGTGACGCCTTACGGGATCGACCGTTCCATCACATATGGAACGCTTCCTGGATATGAGCAAGGGAAACAATCGATTTTATTCACGACACAGCGACATAGTGACGACTTTGATTGGATTCGTCCGGGTGATGCCATCGAGATGATCGAACAGAAAGACATGCTGCTCAGTCAAGTACCAGACGACTATTATTGGAAACCGTTTGAGGCGATCGATTCCGCCAATCCGTTCCTCACCTGGGGTAAGACTCTTTTCGCGAACAGCGACTGGCGTTGGTATCAACAAACACAAGGGGTGAAAGATCCTGCGTTCGACCTTGATTTCGGAGATGGTGTCGGACTTTCGTTCGCCTCTGCTCGAATCGATGCTCCCCCGTACGAACTCGATGACTTGTCGACGAAACAAGTCGCTTCATTCAACTCGATGCTCGAAGATGAGACGTTCTTCAAAGCCGACAACCCGGACATCGTCGACTTGTCACCTAATCCGTTGTCTTCAACGAACGACTTGCCACTTCTTCAAGCGGAGGTCGCCAAAGGAGACCCGAACTACATTTGGCAAGTCGCAAAGTCCGGTCTGTTGCCGGCACTCCCGAATAACGCATATCGTTTTGATATCGTCGCATCGGGTCGAGGGGTCGACCGCTTGCACGTGAAAGTCCGCTTTTTCGATGCATCCGGGGAAGAAATCGACCAGACTTACGTTGTCGCCCCGAGAGATTCCGGAAATTTAGACGGGATTCATCTGCGCGGGGAATATGTGACACCACGGGCTGCCGAGACGATGCGCATCGACTTATTGAGTTATCAAAAACCAGAACGGAAGACATATTGGTGGATTCACGATGTCCAAATCGAGAGTTTCGAGTCACATATGGTGCCGAATACTTTCTCCATCACGAAAGAGACACCTCCTGGGCGCTACATCGGATTCGCTCGTGTCTTGTTGAATCAGAGTGGCGGACAGCTTGACGTGACCATCAACGATGACGAGCAAATCGTCGAAACGACACGACAAACGGGGGCACGGCTCGAGTGGGTACCGCTCGGAATACACGATGTCGATACGAACGAAACGACAATCACGGTCGAAAATACGGTCGGTTTCAATGCCATTCAAAACATCGTCTTCTTACCAGAGGAAGAATGGAAGGCGTTACAGCAGTCACTCCAAAATGTATTAGAACCTACGAACACGTTCATGGTTCTCGAAGGTGAACAAGATTTCGACTACAACGGGACGATTCAGTCCGAGCGCAATTACCCGTCTCTCAGTTTCGGCAAAGGGGTGTCACTCACATCCGGGACGCTGTCTCGTTCAATCGATGTGGCAGAGCCGGGTGAGTACCGATTCCATATCAACCTGACACCACCTGTGTCGACAGATGGAACGATTCGCTTACGCCTCCTGCAGGACGAAGAAGTTGTTCAAGAAGAGACGATTGAGGTCACGGCGATGCAGCAACTTCCTGATGTGAAAACGGATATCGGCACACAGACGGTCACGTATGACTCCTTGCGTCGCGACTTCCCATACCAACTTCAATCACTCGAAGATGTCCATCCGACTTTGAAACGGTGGACACCGAGCACGTTTGAGATGGAGCCGGGATCATACACGCTTGAGTTGACCGTAGACAGTAACGTGCCGTCACGAATCGAGCTAACGGATTTACGGAAGTTCGACCCGAACGAGATCGTCGTGACCGAACCACTTGCGACACCGGAAGCCGCCGCGACGTGTGCGACCTGTGTATCGATTACAGACGATATGTTTGAGTCCACGGTCGAAGATGACACGTTTATCGCATCTTACGAACCGACCTGTTCTTGTGACTGGTATATCTTCGCATCGGAACAGATCGAGGCACTCCCCGACCGAGAGTATTTGGTCGCGTTTGACGCACGGAGCGAACAGATTCGAAATCGCCACGTGAAGATGTACTATCTCGACGAGGAGCGGCGCGTGATCGGGACCGACTTCATTAGTGAAGTGGAAGAGTACCGTAAATCGACATGGAATCACTATGAACAGATTCTGATTCCACCAAAGGGAACCGCTTCGATGCAGCTTCACATTTGGGCACGCGGCAATGTTGAAGAGGCAGGACGATTGGAGATGAAGAACTTGAACGTCGTCCGCTATGATCATCTTCTCTTGACCGACCAAGTGACCGTCGAGGAAGTGACCGAACGGCCGCTCCTTGCTAAAACAGAAGCCGAATCTCTCGATGTGACGCGAAGTGTCATGAAGCGGACCGTCTCTCACGAAGATCCACTCGGCCGCTTCACATTAAACGACTCCCCTTCTCCATTGTTCGAGCTCTCGACCAATGAAGGGGCACAGCGTGGTGAAGTCGCATTGAATGGGGTGACACAACTGTACATGTCTTCCGAACGTGACGTGCAGGTGAATGCCGTCTTACGTCTCGTCTATTTCGCGGGCATGATCCTTCTGTTACTCGCCACACCTGTCTCGTTCTTCTTTTATTGGAACGCGCGGCAAGAAGAGCCGCTCCTTCGCCGAATCCGACAACGATTCAAGAGAGGATGACTTACAATGATTCGAATTTTAATGTTGACGGTTTTGATGAGTTGGACGGTGATTCTTAGTGCATGTTCGCATGTTGATGGAAAAAGTGTCATCGAAGACCGACAAGGCAACACCCTATGGATTGCGCCATCTAATCAAGACCCTGAGGAACAGTATGCGCTACAGGAAGTGACACTTACTTCGTCGACGGTTGTCGATGGGAAACCCAATCACCTCGATACACTGCACGTCGGAGATGTCATCACGATTGAATATGCTGAGACGGACTCTTCAATTGCTGAATCAATCACCCACGAATAAACTCAAACAAAAATCCCATGTCCGAAGACGTGGGATTTTTGTGCGTGATGCGGCTTTATCGTCTGGCCCGACTGACGGCCCGCTGTCGCTTCAGGAGAAGCGCCATCGTTTTGAGGAAAGCGATGGAATCTTTTACGAGATCGACGTGAGACCCCTCCCGTTCGATACAGGTCACCGGCTGTTGGTAGACGCGAAGTCGCTCTTTTTTAGCAGCGTACATCATCTCCAAATCGATGGCGAACCCGCTCGTCGCACTCAAGTACGGGAGTAACCGTGGAATTGCCCGGCGGTTGATGATTTTGAGACCCGTCTGAGAATCCGACACACCTTCTGGTAGGAACGGTTTTGTGATGGTTCGTTTTGCGAAACTGACAAACTTTCGGACAAGGCTTCGGTCTTCAATCGTCAAATCTTTCGTCCCAATGACGATATCGTAATAATCATTTTCCGCGATACTCAGCAGTTGGGCGATATCGTCGACTTTAAACGAATTGTCCGCATCGACAAATACATAGTACTCACTTGAGATATGCGTCATCCCTTCAATGAAGAGTCCCGCTTTTTTCGTATTCTGTTTCAACTCATACATCTTCAAATAATCAATTTTGAACAACGTGTCCGTCGCATTCATGACGATGTCCCGATACTCTTGTAACAAATGTTTCGATTGATCGGAGGAGGCGTCGTCCACAAAATAGATAGACCCGTGCAAATAGTTTCGTTCAATCATTTTGGTAAGGGCTGTCAGAAAAGCATGAATGTGTGAAAACCGTTTCTCTTCATTGAAAATTGGTAATATAAAGGCTACAGTCCCTTTTTTTACAGCATATTCTGGATGGATGATATTTTGAATCTCAGCTAATAGTTCATCTGCATATTCTTCTCTATAATAAAATATTCTAAATATCCCATTCCCTAACAATTGTTTAAAGGGGAAATTTCCTTTATGTCGAATAACGTCATCAATCCATAGAATCGAAGATTGAGGGTGGTACGTGCGAAGCGCCGCTGCCACGTTTAATCCCGTTTCATAGTCTGCATAATCAATCACGTACACTCGAATTTGATCTTTCATGGCACGAATGTCTGGTGAAATCATCTGGTCGGACGATTCATTTGATTCAGAAATGACGAGGTCATAGTGCGGAATACTAGACGCGTATGGGATGTTTCGTTCTTGATCCGTAAAGATAACCACTTTTCCTTTATCCATCACATTGTCCTCCTTTAAGATTGACGAACTGAAAGAGGTGATTGGTATGAAAGCTGTCATGAGTCGTTATTCGATTTTACTTATCTTCCCCGTTCTCGATGCCTTACTCAATATCATCAATTACTCGTATCACTTCTTCTTAGCACGAGGTTTGACCAGTCAAGACTATGGTCTTTTGAATGCTTATCTCGCCCTTCTCGGTCTATTGCTCATCATTGGTAGTGCGGTTCAATGGATTGTCACCCGCAACTTAGGACAACAAATCGCAACCGATTACCGCTATATCGAGCGAATGATTTTGCTCATCGCGATGGGCATATCTAGCGCAGTACTTATACTTATTCCATATATTCTTCCTTTATCTAGGATTAACCTCTTTTTACTTGCAGTTACAGTATTTTTCCATATCCTTGTGTCATTCCGTAGGGGTGTCTTACAAGCAAATGAACGATTCTATTCGTTAACGCTCTCTTATTACGTCGAAGCGATTGTGAAAGTAGGCGTCACGTGGATTTTTCTTGAGAACCTCGATATCACACTCGCACTCATTGGTATTGTGATCGGAATGGTCCTCACCTATGGACTCAGTATATGGCAAACACATTTTCCCGAAACCGCGGGGGAGAGAGAATTTCACGGGTTGTTTCAGCTGATCCATGTACAAATCGTCATGACACTCTTTTTCTCGGTCGATAGTCTACTCGTCACACGATTCTTCCCATCACTTGTCGGAGATTACTCCGTCGGTCTACGCTTTAGTCAGCTCGTCTTGTTCGTCTGTCTCTCGATTTTCCAAGTGCTATTGCCACGTTTGAGTCGAGCGGCCGAAACGGATTCATTCTTGTCATTTGAACGAACGGTGTTCCGTTTATTATTGGCAGCCCTCGGAATCATCACCGTGCTATATTTCTTAATCATCCCATCGGTCGTCCCTGTCTTCTTCGGACAAGGTTACGATGAGGCCGGATATTATGTACGCTATATGATTTTTACGTATATCGGCATCATCATCGTCCAGTACGAGGCGATGTTGCAATTTATTTTACGGAACAATCACTATTTACGATGGTACTGGGCATTGCTCTTCGTATTTCTCACCGCCCTGTTCTTGTTCCGACAATCGATGGAAATGTGGCTCTTCGCTCAGGCGGTCGTTTTACTCGGAGGCTCGCTACTTCTTCGTTTCCGCTTCCACTCTGAGCGACGTCGACATTTAAAGGAGGAATCGTGATGAAACCCACTTTATTGTGTTTATCTTGGCGAGACATCAAACATCCGAAAGCAGGAGGGGCTGAAGTATTCACGCATGAGATGCTCGCTTACGTGGCCCCTCGTTATAACATTATTCATCTGTCCCCTCATATCGACGGACGTGAGGACGAGGAATGGATTGATGGCGTTCGTTATATTCGCTCGGGTACAGACATGACGAGCATCGTAGAGGCAAGGCGCTACTACAAAGTGCACGAGGATGAAATCGATCTCGTCCTCGATCAGATGAATACACACCATTACTTCACACCTTTCTATGTCCCTGCACACAAACGCATTCTCTTCATCCATCAATTGACGCGTGAGATTTGGCGCATCAACCTTCCTCCTCCCGTCTCATGGGTCGGGGCATGGACGGAAACGAGCCGTCTGCGTCTCTATCGGCAAAACGACGTCTTGACCGTCAGTCAGTCGACGGCAGATGATCTCGTCGCCGTCGGAATTCCAGAGTCGCATATCACAATTTTGCCAGAAGGACTCAACTTCACACCGTGGCTAGAAGAAGAATGGTTTGAGAAAGAAGAGCATCCTACATTCTTATATGTCGGACGCATGTCCGCCTATAAAGGAATCAACGATGCCGTCAAAGCGTTCGTTTCCATCAAGCGCGACTTCCCGACCGCACAACTGTGGATCATCGGGAAGAAGAATGAGGCGTATATCGCTGAACAACTGAACCCGATCACACCTGAGGATGTGCGTTCGGACATCCATTATTTTGGCTTTGTGAGTGAAGAAGAGAAACTCGAGCGGATGAGTCGAGCGACAGCCCTTCTCTTTCCATCCCGTCGAGAAGGATGGGGCTTGACTGTCAGTGAGGCCGCCGCTGTCGGTACACCGACCATCGTCTACGATGCGCCGGGACTTCGGGACGCGGTTCAGTACGGAAAACTCGGTTACATGACGATGGCACAAACCGCAGAGGCGCTCGCGCTCGAGATGAGACGCTGTTTAAACGACCCGACTCACTATGAAACGGTGCGACGCGATGCCCATACGTTTTCCAAAACGTTGCAGTGGAGTCGTACTGGCGCTGCATTCGAACAATGGTTGACCGATAAACTCGGAATCTTGATTCAGGAAGGGAGAACATCATGATTGGAATCGCGATGTCTACGTATTGTAACGAGGAAATCATTCGGGAAACGATTCAGTCCATCCAACAGCAAACGGCCGAATTCGTCTGCGTGATTGCGGATGATGGCTCGACCGATCGAACCGTCGAGGTCATGCGAGAGTTGACTGCAGACGATGATCGATTCATCATCCTCTCCCTTCCTCACGGTGAACGCGGTGTCGCTCGCAAAGAGTCCATCGGGCGTCTTCGGGAACTTCACGTCGACGTACTATATGTCATCGACTCGGACATGGTGTTGACCGAAGGACTGCTGACGAGCTGCTTACTCTATCTGCAACACCATGAAGAAGTGGGAGCTCTTGTTATCCCTGAAGAAGCCTACAGCACCTATACCAATTTTTTTTCTAAAGTAAAGGTGTTTGAGCGTAACCTATTCCAAATTCCTGAAGAACGGATTGACGACCGTTCCATCGAGGCGGCACGCTTTTGGCGGATGGAGGCATACGAAGTATCGGGTGGAATCAACCCCGCTCAAATTAGTTTTGAAGAAACACAACCGACGATTCGTTACATTCAGCAAGGTGGCATCATCCGTCGCGCCACGTTCACCTCGGTGAAACATAACGAGAAGGAAGTGACGCTTCAAAACTTGCTCGAGAAGAAACGTTATTACTTCCAAGTGATGCCACAGACGCTCGAGACAGAGGAAGGCGGTTTCCGAAAGGCGCTGGCGCGTTGGTACTTTTTTAGACCCGTGCTCTATCATCCATCAAACCTAAAAAAATATAGACGACACCCAGTGCTGACACTAGGAGTCGCCTACATGTACCTTCGCTTAACATTCATCGGGGTATCGCAACTCTTCACCCATAAGTTTGGGAAGAGCGATCCCGTGACTGATACAAAATGAAGTCGCCGTACTGGGTCGGGATGACGAAGCGTTTTAACTCACTCGTCTCCCCGACCTCAAACGGTACAACAAGATTTTCCGAACTGACTAAGTCACCACTTTCATAAAAGAGGCAATATGCATTTCCAAGATCATCTAGAAACTCCGTTAGCATATCCGCAACTCGATATTGATTCGTCTTCATATTGACGGCTTGTTGTCCAACATCGCGCATCACACGAATCGCATACTCATCAATCTTCATCGGTTTTGTCATGATGCGCTTGACGTTGCCGTAATTGACCGCCGCAATCAACGTATGGGTATGCGTATAGTCGGTCAATACGATTTGATGGATGAGCGGGAATTTCTTTTTCACATAAGATAATAGTTCGACTCCATCTGTGTGTGGAAGCCGTAGTTCGGTGATGACGACGTCGATATCACTCGATTCTAAAATCGCAATCGCTTCCGTCGCTTCCGTTGCTTCGAAAATGAGTTCTCCTTCTTTCATCAACAGACGAGCCAACGTCTTGCGCGTGTGGTCATGCGGTTCGACGAGTAAGTAATTTGCCATATTGTGTACCTCCATTTTCATAAAGAAGGGATGTTACGTAATGAAACTACTTCTATTATCCGGTGGGTCTGGAAAACGTCTCTGGCCTCTTTCAAATGATATCAACTCGAAACAGTTCATTCGATTGCTCGACGACGGACACGGTTCTAAACAATCCATGATTGAACGCGTCTTTTCACAACTGAGTGACATGAAGTTGAATCAGGACGCCTATATTCTGACGAATGCACATCAGCGTGATGCCATCGTCTATCAAATCGGGACCGACGCCAATATCATCACCGAACCAAGTCGCCGCGACACATTCCCCGCAATCGTTCTTGGCGCAAGTTATTTGAACGAACAACAGGTCGACCCGGATGAAACGGTACTTGTGATGCCGGTCGATGCTTATGTCGACCTCCGCTTCTTTGAATATTTCCCTCAAGTCGATGCGGCCGTCCAAGCGAGCGACGATGCCTTGCATTTGATTGGGGTCACCCCTCTTCATCCGACATCAAAATACGGATATATCGTTCCAGACGAGACGGCTCAAGTATCCTCGGTTCGCCTGTTCCAGGAAAAACCGACCGTCGACGTGGCGGAACAGTTGATTGGACAAGGTGCGCTTTGGAACTGTGGAATCTTTGCTTGCAAGTTGCATCTGTTACTTGATGAACTGTCAGAACGAAACTTACCGACAACTTATTCAGACCTCACTTCACGCTATGACGAATTAGAAAAGACTTCGTTCGACTATGCTGTTGTCGAACATGCGGAGTCCGTATTCGTTCACCGCTACAACGGCGATTGGAAAGACTTAGGTACATGGAACACGTTGACTGAAGAAATGACGTCCACAACTCACGGTCAAGTCGACCTATTTGAATCGACGAACACCCATGTGATCAATGAATTGAATCTTCCGTTGATTGGGATCGGATTAGAAGACCTTGTCGTCGCCGTCAACGCGGATGGCATTCTCGTTTCAACGAAAGAGGCGACCCCACAGCTGAAAGATTATCTCGCCTCGTCCGACGACTATCCAAAATTCAAATGGAAGCGATGGGGGCAGTCGGAAGTCATCCATCATGAGACACTCGCAGACGGACATCACAGTGTGACACGACGCATGCTCGTTCAAGCCGGAAAAGAACTCAGTTATCATTATCATGAAGAGACCGATACGATTTGGACGATGCTTCAAGGATCAGCAACCGTGACGATTGATGGAGAAACGTTTGAGGCGAAGCCGACCGACGTCATCTCGATTCAACGTGGTGCGGCTCACACGCTCAAAGCAAAAGAAGATGTCGTGTTTATCGAGGTTCAGTATTCAAACGACTGGACACTTGACGATGCTTGTCCTGTGCCTTCTCCACTTGATAAACAGTATTGATGCGTTGTGTCGTTGGTACAGGGACTTCACTTGTGACGATTTCCACCTTTCCGGTGAACAAGTGAGGTCCTTTTCCTTTTGGAATGAAGTAATGTTCCCCTGCCCGGATTGCTTGCGTACCGTCCTCGTCTTGAACGAACCCTTCACCTGAAACGACCGAAATCAATCGGAACGTTTCAGCCCGCTCTAAAATAGCCGGAGTACCGTCTACTTGATGTCGCATAATCGTGAACGATGGTTTTGAAATCAATTCAGTCGTTAATCCACTATCTAAATCTGTCCGAATCAGTTCCTCTGTCCGTCGGTCTGGGATATTCATGACTTCAACTGCTTTCTCGATATGAAGTTCTCGCAAATTCCCAGTATCGTCTACGCGATCAAAATCGTACAGTCGATATGTCCGGTCGCTCGTCTGTTGAATCTCAAGCAAGACGACACCGGGACCGAGTGCGTGAACCGTTCCGCTCGGAATATAGATAAAGTCTCCTTTTTTCACGGGTTGTGTTTTTAGACGAGTCGCCCATTCTTTTTGCTGCACACATGTATACACTTCTTGTTTGGCTCGGAATGTATGACCGACAATGATTTCCGCATTCGGTTCCGCATCTAACACATACCAGCACTCTTCTTTTCCAAATTCCTCTTGCTCCAGACGCTGTGCTTGCTCGTCGTTCGGATGAACCTGTACCGATAAATAGGCACGCGCGTCGAGTAACTTGACGTGTAGGGGGAACGTAGCGAATGGGTAAGGACCGAATAACTCCAATCGGTGGGCATCCCATAAATCTGCTAGCGTCTGCCCTTCATACGGTCCATTTTCAAATACGGTCATACCATTTGGATGTGCGGATGCCGCCCAACATTCACCGATTTTCCCTTCCGGTAACTTAAAATGAAATAACGTTTCTAGATGACGGCCACCCCAAATACGTTCTTTAAATACCGGTTTGAGTTTATACATATGTGCTGCGTTTCTTAAATAGAAGAAACGACTCCCCCTTCCTGGATTTTACCTAGATATACCCTTAAAAAGGGAGAAACTATCCAATATATGAAGAGGGATATGTGAACATTCAAAAACCTCACGAGCTCTACCCGAAATCAAGGCATCGTGAGGTTTCTACTTACTTATTTGATTAATTCGAGTTCGACCGGAATGTTTTCCTCTACTGTTTCACCTTTCAGGTGGTTGATTGCCGCTTCTACACCCAATTTACCAATCTCAGCGGGCTTTTGGGCAACCGTCGCTGCCATCGTCCCACCTTCGACTGCTTTGACCGCATCATCTGTCGCATCGAATCCAATGACTTTGACATCACTCATACCTGCCGCTTCGAGCGCTTGAACGGCACCGAGCGCCATCTCGTCGTTATGCGCGAATACCGCGACGATGTCTTTATTGTCCTGTAAGATGTTCTCCATGACCGTCAATCCTTCTGCACGGTCAAAGTTCGCAGATTGTTTTGCCACGACTTCTAATTTCCCATCGATCGCTTCGTTGAATCCTTGTCCGCGGTCACGTGTCGCCGACGCTCCTGGAATCCCCTCGAGCTCGACGACTTTTTGCCCTTCACCTACGAGTTCGACCATGTAGTCACCTGCCAATTGTCCACCCGCAACGTTATCTGATGCCACGTGTGCGACGACTTCCCCTGTTTCAGCGTTACGGTCTACCGTGATGACAGGAATGCCTGCATCGTTTGCTGCCTGTACTGCCGCACCGACCGCTTCTGAATCCGTCGGGTTGATGAGAATCAAATCCATCCCCTTTTGAATCATATCTTCGACGTCATTCACTTGCTTCGCCGCGTCGTTTTGCGCGTCCGCTACCGTCAACGTCGCATCCATTTCGTTCGCCTGTTCTTCCGCGCCTTCTTTCAATGCGACAAAGAACGGGTTGTTCAATGTCGAGATGGATAATCCGATCTCATAATCGCCATCTTTCGTTTCCGTTTCAGACGATGACCCCGGTTGTTCAGTCGAGCAAGCTGCCATCAGTACCATAGTCAGTGCGAGTAGCCAAGCTGTCCATTTTTTCATGTTCCGTTTTCCCCTTTCGCGTGTTACGCGTTTTGTCGACGATCAAGCAATACTGCAAACAATATAACTGCACCTTTTACGACGAGTTGGAAGAAAGATGATACGCCGAGAAGGTTCAATCCGTTGTTAAGCGTTCCGATGATCAGCGCCCCGATCAACGTCCCGACAATCCAACCTCGACCACCCGCTAGGCTCGTTCCCCCGAGAACGACCGCTGCGATGGCATCGAGTTCGTATGACGTTCCTGCCGTCGGTTGTGCGGAATTAAGGCGCGATGTCAAGATGATGCCGGCGAGTGCTGCAAGCATACCGGATAGAGAGTAGATCATGATTTTGACTTTATTGACGCCAATCCCCATTAATTTTGCCGCTTCTTCATTTCCACCGATTGCGTACGTGTGACGACCAAATGTGGTCTTCTTCAAGATGAAATACAGGACACCGAATGCGAGTAGCATCGTCAATGCCGGTACTGGAATGATCCAGAAGTAGCCGCGTCCGAGCATCTCGAACCAACCGGAATTCCCGAGACCCGTAATCGGTCGTCCGTCTGTATAAACGAGCGTCAAGCCCCGATAAATGGTCATCGTAGCCAATGTCGCGATGAACGGTGCTACTTTCCCGTACGTGATGACCGCCCCGTTAAAGGCCCCGAGAACGGCACCTGCAATCAAGCCGAGTGCGACGGCCATAACCGCATGTTGACCATCCACCATCATGCCTGCCACTAGTGCAGAGGCGAGCGCCAAAATCGACCCGACCGATAAATCGATTCCCCCTGTCAAGATGACAAACGTCATCCCGAAGGCAATCAAGGCATTGATCGACACTTGGCGGAGTACGTTGAAGATATTATTTAATGATAAAAATCCTGGTTCAAGCGCCGTCACGACGACAACGATGACGAGCAGACCAAACAGCGGTCCTAGTTTTTGCCCCCATCCGAGTCGACCCGGGCGTTTCAGTCCGGTCGTTGCTTTCAATTCCATATCATTGCCCTCCTGTCGCATACGTCATTACTTTTTCCTGTGTCGCCTCTTCTTTCGTGAGCGTCCCGGTCACCACACCTTCTCGCATGACGACGATCCGATCGCTCATCCCGAGCACTTCCGGTAAATCAGAAGAGACCATGATGATGGCGACACCTGATTCCGCGAGATCGCTCATGATATTGTAAATCTCTTTCTTAGCACCGACGTCGACGCCTCGGGTTGGTTCATCCAAAATCAAGACATCCGGTTCGACACCTAACCATTTACCGAGCACAACCTTCTGTTGATTCCCACCAGACAGCGACTTCACTTTTTGTTCCATCGAATGATGTTTGACCCGCAATTTTTGTAAGTATGTCTCGGCGAACGTCTCCTCCTGTTGCTTCGAGATGACCGATCCTTTTGCTCGTTTATCAAGTGTCGGGAGCGACAGGTTTTCTCTTAGCGAGAAATCGAGGAGTAAGCCTTCCCCTTTTCGGTCCTCTGTCAAAAACGCGATACCGTGCTCGATGGCGTCGGCTGGGGTCTTGATTCGAATCGGTTTCCCATTCAGTTTAATGACTCCCCCTTTGTGGGTGTCTGCTCCGAATAGCGCACGCATCACCTCGGTACGCCCCGCTCCCATCAATCCAGAAAACCCAACGATTTCTCCGGCACGAACGTTGAACGATACGTTGTGGAACCGGTTACCTATTAAATCATCCACCTCGATCACGACGTCCCCAAGTGTAGCGGTACGCGTCGGATAGCGTTCTCCAATCTCGCGACCGACCATATCGCGCACCGTTTCCTCAAATGAGGTGTCCTGAATCATGCGAGTCGAAATGGATTGTCCATCCCGAAGTACCGTGATCCGATCACATAAGTCAAAAATTTCTTCCATTCGGTGTGAGATATAGATGATGGACACACCTTGATCACGTAAGGCCCGTGACACGGCGAAGAGTGCCTGGATTTCACGATCCGTCAAGGCGGCCGTCGGTTCATCCATGACGATGACCTTCGCATCCGTCATGAGCGCCTTGGCAATCTCAATCATCTGTTGCTGACCGACCGACAAATTGCGCGCCACTTCATCGACATCCATGAACACGTTCAATTCAGCCAAGTATTCTCGGGCACGTCTGGTCATTTCCTGCTGTTTGACCATCCCGAACGGTCCCGTCAGTTCTCGACCTAAAAACAGATTTTCTGTCACCGTCATCTCCGGTAAGATGTTGAGCTCCTGATGGATGAAGGCGATGCCTTCTTGCTCCGCTTCTTTTGGGTGCTTGAATTGACGTTTCGCGCCGTCGATGAGAATCTCGCCTTCATCCTGTGCATACAGACCGGTCATCACCTTCATCAATGTCGACTTCCCGGCCCCGTTCTCGCCCATAAGGGCATGAATCTCTCCAGGCAACAGTTCGAAATCGACTCCTTTTAAGACGGAGACTGGCCCGAACGACTTATGGATGCCTTTCAACTGAATATGCATCGAATCCCCCCTTAAAAAATGACCCCGGCATGTAAGATGACGTTGGCGTAAGGTGTCGCTTCCCCAGTTCGAATGACCACTTTCGCTTTTGCGACCTCCCGTTTGAAGTCTTCATGCGAACACATGTCGATGCTCGTGTACCGTTCTTTCAGTGAATCCGCAATCGTCGAGTTGTGTGTGAGGATTTCCTCAGCAATCGTGATGCGCTCTACGACCAAATCTGATTCGACGACATCGAGCACCTCAAGAAAGGAAGGTTCCCCGATGCGGAGACTAAGATCGACCCGCTTGACCCCGTCTGGAATCGGTAGCCCACAATCGGCGATGACGACGCGATCCGTATGCCCGAGGTCGGCAAAGATTTTTGCTAAATGACTATTCAAAATTCCTTGTTTTTTCATCACACGCGCTCCAATCGTTGTTGTACATCTTGTCGTGTCGGCATACCACCTTGTGCACCGAAGCCTTCGACACTCATGCCGGATGCGACTACGGCAAACCGTACGGCCGTCTCCAAATCGTCTTGTTCGATGAGGGAGACAGCAAGTGCACCGTTGAACGTGTCACCTGCTCCTGTTGTGTCGACGACGTTTGCTCGGATGGCTGGCACATGCCGCACGTCTCGTCCGTCATGGAATCGAACACCATGGACGCCTTCCGTGACGAGTAACTTGTTCGGATAGCGTTTGAGAACATCATCTACGGATATTCCGTTGAATAAGTCACGGCACTCATGTTCGTTCGGCGTCAAGTATGTGACGTTTTCAATCACTTCTGGTGGAAGCGGCTGAGAAGGTGCCGGATTGAGCAGCACTGGGATTCCTTTCGCTTTACAGTAAGAGGTCACTTGCTTTACCGTCTCGATTGGAATTTCGAGTTGGAGGAGCACGAATGCCTGCTCGTCAAGAAGGTGTTCGAGCTCCTCATTCGTGAAAACGACTCGTTTGTTCGCCGATTGGACGACGACGATCGAATTATCTTCCTCAGCCAATACGATATGGGCCGTACCCGTCACTTCATCCCGTATGATTTGAACATGTGTGACATCGACATCGTGTCGTTTGAAGTTTTCAACCACCTGTTGTCCGAACGGATCACTTCCCACGCAACCGACCATCTGTACAGTGCCGCCTAACTTGGAAGCAGCGACTGCCTGGTTCGCACCTTTCCCCCCTGGAACGGTACGGAACGATTCACCGATAACCGTTTCTCCAGCTTGTGGACGTTTGTCGGACGTGACGACAAGGTCCATCGATATACTGCCAATGACAACAATGCGTTTCATTCTTTATCTCTCCTTCCGCTTTGTCGTGTGTCGTTCAAGTAACGTGACCGGTAACAGCATTTCTCTCGGTCGTGTGTCTTTCTTCTCAATCAAATCGAGCAATCGCTCGGTCGCGAGTCGTCCCATCTCATAGATTGGCTGGACGATGGTCGTCAGCGGCGGAGACGTCATCTCGCCTAATTCGATTCCGTCATATCCGATGACCTGTAGCTCTTCTGGGACACGAATGTTTCGACGGACTGCTTCCTGCAACACCGCGGCTGCAATCACATCGTTCGCTGCAAAGATGCCATCGAACGGCCACGCATGATCAAACAGTTCTTGAGACGCTTTCAAGGCGTCTTTGAACGTGAACGTGGACTCGGTCATCCCGACGAGCTTCTCTCCCGCTACTTCGACAAATCCTTCAGTTCGACGTTTGACCGTCTTGAGATGATCCGGTCCGGCAATGTGTGCCAGTCGTGTCGCACCACGTTGCAACAGTGTGTCGGCCGCCAACTTTCCACCCTCATATCCATCCGATACAACAGCGTCGATTCCCGCTTTCACGATTCGGTCAAGTGCGACCATTGGTAAATCCAACGTCTCGTAATTCGGATTGTGCGAATGGTTTGTGGTGATAATCAGGCCATCGACGTGCATCGTTTGCAAGGCGACTAAATACGTCTGTTCTTTTTCAAGTTGTTCGTCTGTATTGCACAAGACGACTTGATACCCATGTTGATTGGCGACATCCTCAATCGCCCGAGCCAGCTGTGGAAAGAACGGGTTCGTGATATCAGGCATGATGAGTCCAATCAAATTCGACGATTTTTTATAGAGCGAACGTGCGACTCGGTTGGGCGCATAATTCAGTTCCGCAATCGCCTTTTCGACCGCTTCTTTCGCCTCTTCGCTCACATATCCGCTTTTATTCATGACGCGTGATACGGTCGCCACTGAGACGTTCGCATGTTTTGCTACTTGTTTGATGGTCGCCATTTGACATCCTCCGTTCTGGAAACGCTTACAAAACCATCTTAATGTGTAACCGGTTACATATCAAGGGATTTTTATGATTTCATGAAAAAACACATTGAAATCGTGCTTCAATGTGTAGAGAACGTCGGATTTAATTGGACATGTACGAGGTTTTCTACCGTTCGTCCGTCGAGTCGGGTCAATTCTTGTGTTTTCGTGAACGCATAAGTGAACCCACACTTCTCAACGACGCGTCTCGATTGGTCATTGAAGCTGAAATAGCCGCACCAAATCCGTTCTAGTCCTAACGCTTCAAATCCGAATCGAATCATCGCCTGAACGGCTTCTGGCACGTAACCATTTCCCCAAAAATCTGGACTGAGCACATAACCGATCTCACGCTGTGCATCATGTTGAATCGACGGGTCTGGTCTTCGGTCGTGTAACCCGATGCTACCGATCACTTGCCCGGTCTCTTTCAAGACGATGGCCCATACATCTGCTTCCTCGATAAACAGTTGAATGACGTCCTTTGTTTCTTCAATCGATTCATGAGGTGCCCAACCGGCCATCGGTCCGACTCGCTCATCTTTTGCATAATGATACATATCCTCTGCGTCCTCTAGTGTAAATGCTCTTAAGACCAACCGCTCTGTCTCCATCTTGATCATATCAACCCATCCTTTTCCTTCAAGTTGTTTCCTCGACCGACCTAATGGGAAACGTTAGGCGAGGAGGAATGAACATGCCATTTGACTATGATTTAAATTTTGATGAAATCGACTTCCGAAAACAACCCGAACTGTACCGGGTCGGTCGTGGCGAACAAGGTGTGCTACTCGTCGAACCGTATAAAAGTGAAATTTTGCCTCATTGGCGATTTAAGACGCCTGAGATTGCGAAGCAATCTGCCGAAGAAATCATGGAATTGTTTGAAGCGTATCGCGCGAACGACGATTTCGTGGGGATGGACATGGCCCGAAAGTTCATCCAAATGGGTTACACACGAGCCCGACGTTATGCCAATTATAAAGGCGGTCGTAAATATAAAGAAGATGGTGACATCCATGAGCGCGAAATCGACGAAGAGAAGGCAGAGTCTGCCCGCATCTTCAAAACGTATTGGGATCAACTTCGTGCCGATGAGGATTATTTGCGACGTAAAAAGGCACATCAGAAACAATATGGTTAATCGCGTACCATCACTTGAAACGGAATCTCATTTCGCTCGAACGATGTGATGGTACGAAATCCAACCGTTTCGTATAGATGAATCGCTCGTTCGTTGAAGGAGGCGACGGTCAAGCGAAGCGGTTTTCTCCGTTCCATCGCTCTCTCCATGACGTATGTCACAAACGATTTTCCATATCCTTTCCCCGTCAAATCAGGTCGCATCCCCAATCCGATGTCCGTGAAATCTGACGAATATGGATATGTCGAATTGGGCACTTGAGCCGGGGAACCGATGCAATAAAATCCAATCAGCTCATGCTCCTCTACAATCGCCTGATACGTCATCAACTCGGCGACTCCCTCTTCAGAAGGCGGTTGATTATAAAAGTCATAAGGAGCTCCGTACGTCCATTCTTGAATTTGACCTGCCCATTCACGCGTCATCGGTCGGTGATGCATGCGTCTTCCCTCCGTATTCTTTTCTTACTTCCTATGTAAAAAAGATGAGGTCGCCCCCATCCTTATTTCCGAGTCCATTCTGCCGTCATCGCTACGTCTGCTGCATGCATGAGATTATGAATCGGACAACGTGCCTCGACAGCCTTTCTTAATGCTTCGATTCGCTCATCTGATTCGGTCGTATCCAATACGATTTTCATATTTGTCGACTCAAAGTAAGTTCGGACACCTTCCATCCCTTGGAATCCTCGAGGATCGAGCGTCCCTTCTGTCACGAACTCGACCCCTTCATACTCAAAGTTCAAATCCTGAGCGGCATAGGCAATCATAATGGTCGTACAGGACGACTGGGCACCGAGAAGATACTCGAGCGGATTCGGACCCTTGTTCGTTCCACCGAGTCGTTCTGGCTCATCCACGATAAATGGAGTGTGCTCGCCTACACGTACAGTCGTCTTGACGCCTCCGGCTTCTCCCTCGGCGCGCATCGTCACTAACGGTCTTTCTGACATGTTGCATCCTCCTTTCCATAATCAAACACTTCTATTTTCCCTTTATTTCGGACCATGTAACGCTTCGTCATAGATGGCATAATCATTTTTTCCATCTTGCTTGATCTGATACATCGCCTGATCCGCTTTATGAATCAATGTGTCTAAATTTGTTCCTTGGTCGGGAGCATGACTGACCCCAATACTCGCCCGGATCGGAATCGACACATCGGACGTTTGGTACGGGTTTTGATTTAACGTCATCTGAAGTGTATGAATAAAGCCGCGCACTTCCGATTCCGTTAAATCCACTAAATAAATATAAAACTCATCCCCACCAACGCGAGAGGCCAAGCCAACGTCTCGTGTCGACGCTTCCAACAACCCACCCAAATGAGTTAAGAAATGATCTCCAATCTGGTGCCCGTACGTATCATTGACTGCTTTAAAACCGTCCAAATCAATAATCAATAACGACAGCCTCGAGGAACTGAGCAACGCATGGTCTGCCCGTTCATAAAATGCACGTCGGTTGGCCAACTTCGTCAGTGGGTCATGATAGGCAAAGAATCGGATTGTTTGCTCGGCCTCTTTAAACGAGTGGACATCCCGAATGATAATCATCCCGTGAATCGTGCGGTCGATATCGACAAAATCCCCATCAATGACAACGTAAAGCTCTTGCCCAGATTTCGTCATAATCTTCGTTTCGAACTCTATAAACTTTTTACGTGTCCGAACATGTTGGTGATAGTGTTCCACCCATTCTGCTTTTTTCTTTTCTGGCAACAAATCGACGAAGCGTTCATTCACGACACGGACCGTATGAAACAATGTTCGCGCAGCAGGATTCGCACTTTCCACTTTTCCATCGGGATCAATCAATAAGATGGCAGATGGATTCAAGTTATACAGTGTCCCATATCGTTTCACGTAAGAGGTCAAGAAATCTAAACGATTCATCGCGATGACCAACGCGACTGCCCAAACGAGTCCTCCATACATATAAGAGTACGGCGGAATGAACCCGCGGAATTGAAAATAACCGAAGACAACATCCCACAACAATACGACATTCGCCGTCCAAAAGAGCATGCGCAACACGCGTTGGTGCTCTCTTCGTTCTGCACGTTTGAGGGCATAAAAAATGAGCCCGATGATCAAGATGTGAAAGATGTTACCGACGGTCAACGTAATCAAATACGATGAATTGAACTCGGGATAAATCCAGATCCCCACTTGCTCAAACTGTTGACTGTTGATGATGTTCTCTCGCCGGATATACGTCAATATGACGGGAATCAGAGGTAAGTACACGACCCAGGGATAGAGCCACTTCGGTGCCTTCGCGCCGACGCCTGTGATGCTCAATATGAAATGAACAGAGAAGATAAAAATGAAAATCCCGGCGTTCCCAAACCAATAGGCAATGAGTGCCGGACTATATTCAATCGGAGAAAGATGGCGAACGAATTCCGCTAAGAAAAGCATCGAATAGCCAAACACAAACAGGCTCAGCAAACGATGCTCGACTTTATTCGGATTTCGTTGAAAGACATCGAGTGCTAAAAAGCCGAGTAAAAATGACGGCAACAAATAGACCGCCAGATAAATGAACATCTCGGTCATGCGGAACCTCCTCACCTATTCATAATTCTTCATTTCGCTATTCTGCTGACTTTTCCCTCTTTAACGCGACAAAAAACGGGATGAGCCACATCCCGTTCTTCATTCGACACATTATAACGTTTCTTCGATTGGGGTATCCCCTTTGATCAAATCAATCGCTTTGTTCTGCGCATTTGCATGGTTATGGAGGACATGCACCAAGAATGATGCCACGTCTTCGCGTGGAATCTCTCCACTTCCCTCGAATTGCGTGTTCACTTTGCCCGTTCCTGCATCATCTGTCAATGCACCCGGACGTACAATCGTATACGTGAGTCCACTCTGTTCGAGTAAACGATCGGCATGATGCTTCGCTACGTAGTACGGTTTCATCGAATCTGGCCAAGCTGAGCGATCCTCTGCTTTCAAGGCACTGACCATGACGAAGTGTTTGATGTTCCCGTTCGCTTGTGCCGCCTCGATACTCTTTGCTGCACCGTCTAGGTCAATCAAGAGCGTCTTGTCTGCGCCGGTACTTCCACCAGAACCAGCCGCGAACACGATGACGTCCATCCCGTCGATTGCCTTTTCCAAGTCCGCTACTGAACCTTCGAGGTCACCGAGTACGGCATTGTATCCTTTTGACTTGAAGTCATCGAGTTGCTCTTCTTTACGAACCATCGCTGTGACGTGATGCTTCCCTTCATTGTGTAATTTTTCGACAAACTGACGGCCAATCTGACCGTTTGCACCGATAACAAATACGTTCATCTGTCTTCCTCCTCAAAAATTGAATTCAGAGACAAGCGAAACGCCGGGTAGCCGTTGCTACATCCGGTGCAGAAGCGATGGCAGAGATGACGGCAACACCGTCAGCCCCGTCAGCCATAATAGCAGGGACATGCTCTGGACGAATGCCCCCGATCCCCACAATCGGAAGCAGTGGGTGGTGTCGGCGAACTTGTTGAATCAGTTCCGTACCACGCACTTGTCCTGCATCCAACTTACTTTGCGTCTCATGAATCGGACCGATGCCGACATAATCTGCAAATGGAAGAGCCGTTCTGACTTCCTCCATCGTATGGACAGACACCCCCAACCATTTATCTGGTCCTAGCCGTTCTCGAACCTGTTTGGCAGGTAAGTCATCCTGTCCAACGTGGATGCCATCCGCGTCAATCGCGAGCGCCAAGTCGACGTCGTCATTGACGATGAACGGAACACCCGCTTCTCGACACAGACGGTGGAGCGTCCTTGCCATCGCTTCTTTTTCATCTCCATACAATGCATCTTTACCTTTTTCGCGAAATTGAAAACATGTCACACCACATAGAAGAGCCGTTTTGACGGTCGCTACCAAATCGGACGCGTCCGTCGTTCCACACACAAAGTAAAGGCGAAGCTGCTTAGCGAGCGCTTGTTTCGTACAGAACGTCAACGGTAATCACCTCTTCTTTCGCTAAACGATGTCCCCAATGATTCGTCGGTCCATGCCCCTGTCCAATCGATAATCCATGTGCAATCGCCTGATGGATAAATTGTTTTGCATCTACGACTGCTTGACGCAATGTCTTCCCATATGCCAGTTCGGCCGTCAAAGCTGCAGAGAACGTACATCCCGTCCCGTGCGTATCTTTCGTTTGGATTCTAGGTGCTTTTACACAGAACGTTTCAGTCTCGCTCATAATCAAATCAACGGCTTCCACATCATCCGTATGCCCACCTTTGATAATGACGGTATCGACACCAAGTGCTCGAATCGCCTGTGCGGCTTTCATACGGTCTGCCTCCGTTCGAATTTCCATTCCTGCCAGCACTTCTGCTTCAGGAATATTCGGGGTCACGATGGTCGCCTGTGGTATTAGCTTCGTGCGCAGTGCTTCGACTGCACTAACTTGCAACAAGGACGCGCCACCTTTCGCCACCATGACCGGATCGACCACCACATGCTCGAAACGGTGGCGCTCAAGCGCATTCGCTACCGCTTCAATCCGCTCCGCATCCACCAACATCCCAGTTTTACAGGCGGTGATGTTAAAATCATCCGCTACCGCATCAATTTGTTGGATAATCATTTCCGTGGAAATCGCCTCGATTCCATGGACCCCAAGTGTGTTTTGGGCGGTAATCGCAGTCAACACACTCGTCCCGAACACACCGAGCTCTTGAAACGTTTTTAGATCGGCTTGAATACCAGCTCCGCCCCCTGAATCAGATCCTGCAATCGTCAATACTTGCGGTCTCATGATGTCGACACCTCGATTCGATTCGTCGGGATTGTATATTGCGTCAATTGATGGAGTGCATTTAAAAAGTGAATCGGGAAGTCTCCCGGCCCTTCTGCCCGTTCACTCGCTAGCTCCCCGCAATAGGCGTAGCCTGACATGGCGGTCACCGTCGCTTTGAGGGCATTCTTTTCGACTGCCAAGCAAGCTCCGACCACCGCACTCAGTAAACACCCTGTACCGGTCGTCTCAGTCATCCGTTTCGTCCCACCTCGGACTTCCATGACGACATGTCCGTCACTGACCATATCTTCTTTTCCAGTCA
The DNA here is from genome assembly GCF_000023045.1 of Exiguobacterium sp. AT1b. GTDB lineage: Bacteria > Bacillota > Bacilli > Exiguobacteriales > Exiguobacteriaceae > Exiguobacterium. The sequence goes on from NC_012673.1 coordinate 1,495,867, forward strand.
CGGCCACGACACATCCGTATCGTTTCGCTGCTTCAAGCGCCAATTGTCTCGGCTCGCATGCACCGTCACCCGCATCGACACCACGAGCCGCCCAATCGACACCAATCAATGTCGCAATCTCTCCTGCATTCCCTCGAATGACTGACACACGAACGTGACGCATAATGCGTTCGACCACATCTCGACGAAATGACGTCGCTCCGACTCCGACTGGATCGAGGACAATGGGACATCCGGCTTCATTCGCCGCCTGCCCTGCACGAATCATCGTCGCTTCGGTCATTGTTCCAAGTGTCCCGATATTTAACACGAGCGCATCGCTCACGAATGTCATCTCTGCAACTTCTTCAATCGCGTCTGCCATCACTGGAGAGGCGCCGATTGCGAGCAGTCCATTCGCTGAAAAATTCGCCACAACCGTGTTCGTGATGTTGTGAATCAACGGTGCCTGCTGTCGAATCTCGTTCCAAATCTCATGTCTCATTGGTTGACCTCCTGCGACAATGTCCACGACTCAAGCGTCCACGCCATTTCCCAAAAAGCGACTTCGTAATAGCAACTCTTCAAGAAGAGTTTTGTGTAACGAAGCCGTTCTTCTTCTGTCGCTTGTCCAGCCAATTCATCCAACCGATCAATCTGTTCTTCCACCAGCTCACGGAACCACTCCGAACCGTATGTCGCAATCCAAGCTGAATAAATCGGATGGTCGGGTCGTTTATCTTTTAAGCGTTCACCGATTTCGTAATATACCCAATAACACGGAAGGATTGACGCCAATACGTCACCGAGTGTCGGTCCTGCCTGTTGCATATGGAGCGCATACGCATAAGCGGTCGGTGCTGGCTCAAATGTCGCCAATTCGACATCCGTCACGTTGAGCATCGTAAAGAACTCTCGATGAAGGGAGAGTTCCGCCTCAATCGTGTGTAAGGCATGCGTCAAAAAGCGACTCGATAGTTCCATCGTCGGAGCGAGGGTTGCCCCTTTGGCCTGCACTTTTGAGAATTGATTCAAGTAATACGAATCTTGCATGACGTAATGTCTGAACTTCTTCTCATCGAGCGTCCCTTCTCCGAGTGAACGAACAAATGGGTGATGAAAGCTTGCCTCAAACAATCCATCCGCTTCTTGACGTAAGTGATCTGTAAATTTCATACTAACTCCCCCTTATAAACTAATAAAAAGACGCCGCCTCCCATAACGGAAGCGGCGTCTCGAACAGTCATATATAGGTGAAGCCATATGAGTCGTCTCGCCCACTTCCCTACGCTAGCGTGAACTAGATCAGGTTCAAAGGGTCTGGACCATGTCCATCTCAGCCGCGTGACGCGACTCCCCTAGTGGCAAACATTATGAAATTCAGTCGTCTTCGACCACATTCTATCAATCTTTTGATCAATTGCAAACCTTTTCCGATTCTGTTTTTCATTCATCGCTCAGGGAATGGATAAATGAACTCATTTACATGAAAAGGATGTGTCCGGATTGAATACGATTTTATTAACCATTGCGTTACTCTTCATCAGTTTGAACGTGTTTTGGTTTTTCAAACGTAAAACGTACAAGCAAACAGGATTTGACGGGAGATTGTTCGCTCAGTTGTTCGTTAGCCTACTTGGTGTCATGTTAGGATTCACATTGATTTATTATGCTTTGTCTCGTGATTCAGTCATTCTTGTGACTTCACTCGAATCCATGAATGCCGTTGAACCGACTTGGGAAAACCTCCTGTATTTCAGCGGGGTCACTTTATTATCAATCGGATTTGGTGATTTGTTGCCGATTGGTTTGACCCGATTATTCGCCATCATCGAAGGCGCCATCGGCATTTTGTTACCGAGTGCCTTCTTCATCAAATCGATGTATCAAAAAGAAGAGTGAAGATATCCTAGCGTCCGGTGATGAGTAAAAACATATTAAATGCAACAAGACCGAGTGGAAGCATCGCAACCAGAATGATCGGCCATTTCTTTAAACGAATGCCGACAAAGAGGACCAGACTCCCAACAAGTAGGGCAATAAATGTCGTATATGGGTTCATGAAAAAACGCTCCTTTCTCTATAAGGAGCGTTTCCCGGCTCTCGGCCTCATTAATCGTTCGAATGTCGAAGTGTAGCACATGCGGCACGGACGCGTCTGGCTTCTTCTTCCCGGAAGACGAAATCACCTTGTTCCGCGACACGTTGTGCACAAAAGAAAAAGAGCGACTGCAATCGATCATGTGTATCTTCAATCGCGCTCAGCTCAGCCGAGGCATACGTCGCCGTAAGCATCTCCCACAATTCTTCTGGCAAGTGGTCGCGCATCCCGTCGCCCGATTTCCCAAGATTCACAGAAAAGTTCGTCGCATAGCCGATATTCCATTCCATCATCTGACGGAGCATATTTCGCATGATGTCGAGGTGATCGAGCTCGTATAACACCTGGTGTCGTTTGATTCCTTTGACAACATAAATTGACACCCACCAAAACTCATTCCAACAAGCCGCATACTCGTCAGCAGACGGCCGTGTCACACGGTATGTGTTATCTGACGGTGTCACACTCGGATGATGATCTCGGTCGAAGATAATTTGACTGAGCGAGTCGGCTTCGAGCATGGTTTCAAGTTGACCCACACTCCGAATCGTCAAATCAATCCGATGTCCGTCTACATATTGCACTAAAAACGTTATATGTCGTCCGGAATCAGCCGTATCAGGTGTCTGCATGATTAATACCTCTCCACATGTGTCAATCCATGAGCGATCGGCCGCAACCGCTCGGACGTCTTCCACATAAAAGGCAAGGTCGACATCCTGGTACGGGTCTGGTCGGATGTTCGGATTGACGAGTGAGCCGTTCAAGACGACCGTTCGAATGTGCTCGCGTTCTTTTGCGAACGCAGTCAACTGCTCAATGATTTGTTCTGGTTTCATTCTACAATCGCCCCCAATGAGCGCGCGACTTGAATCGCCTGCATCGCGTCTAGTTTTGTTTGTTGTAACGTCACGTTCGAAAAATCAACCCCATCGACGAATGCCCCTCTGAAGTCGGCACCACGGCACACCGCATGTTGAAGTGTCGCCCGTGACAAGTCCGCCTGATGCCAAACCGTCTCGGTCAAGTCCGTTCCGTATAGGTCCGCTTCGACTAAGCGTACATGGGACCAATCCATTTTTTTGAGCGACACGTGACGAAGGTTGACGAACGACCAATCCCCTTCTGTTACAAGGACGCCTTCAAACTGACTCTCCTCAAAGGAAGACCCCGTCATTTTACATTGCTCAAACTCACTCGTGAACAAATTGGCACCATGGAATTGACAGTTCAAAAATGAACTCCCGACATGACGGGACGCATTCCATTTTGAATCCGTGAAGTCGCAGTTTATGAACTGACAGCGTTCCGTCTGTAGTTCCGTCGCATCAACGTATGTGAAGCGACAGTTCTCGAACGTGACGTGTGACAACACTTCGTCACGGAGTGTCACGTCACGAAAATCTTCATCTCGATATTGCGTATGTGGTTGAAACATATGATCCCTCCTTCAGGTATACTAGAACAGATTACAATGATTGGAAGTGATATAGATGGATCTCGTATTTCCTACTGAACACGGCGTTTTCAATTACCGCGTTGCCGGTATTTTTGTGAAAGACGGTCACGTATTGATTCACCGAAACGTCCGGGATGACTTTTGGGCATTACCCGGCGGTCGCGTCACGCTCGGTGAAGAGGCTGCCACGGCTCTCGCACGCGAGTTACATGAAGAATTGAACATGCGTGTGACCGATACCTCATTCGCCTTCGTGCACGAGAACTTGTTTACCTATAATGACCAGCCGTTTCATGAGATTGGACTATACTTTTATGTAAATGGTGACCTCCCGCTCCAAGACGGAGACTTTTATGGACCCGAAGGAGATCACCTGATTTATCGTTGGCAAAAGCTTGACCGTCTTCAAGACGTCACGCTCTATCCGGAAGTACTTGCTCAACTACCAAATCGCTTGCCAGCTCATTCACTCAATCCGGCTTGAACGTAGAGAAGCGATTTCAACTCGTTTAAATGTCGAATCTCATACGTTGACTCGATTGTCGCGGCCACTTCGTTCGGGTTGAACCAGCACGTATCCAAACCATACATCCGCCCACCGGCGATGTCTGCCGTGACCGAGTCACCGATAATCAACCCCTTCTCTGGCTCTACATTCGGGATTCGGTCGAAGACATAGTCGAAAAACGGTTTCATCGGTTTTTGCGAGCCGGTCGCATCCGATACGAAGACATCTTGGAAGTACGGCAATAGTCCAGATGACTCTAACCGTTTGAATTGCGTCTCCGTCACACCGTTTGTGACGATATAGAGCGGATAATCGTTGCTCAGCTTTTGCACGACCTCCAAAGCACCATCGACCATGTGCACGCCTGCATGTAAATAGTCTCGATATTGCTGTTCGACATATGGTCCATCGACCGTGAGACCGAGCGAATCGAACAGTTTCGTATGACGACCGATGAGCACTTCTTCCCGGTCCACTTCGCCGCGCTCAAACGCACGCCACAGGCCCGTGTTGATGTCGACATAGCGCGACTTCACCTCATCCGTCATCCGGACATTGTAGGATGCAAGTAACTGTTCCAAGGCGACATGTTCACTTTGTTTAAAATCTAGTAGCGTGTCATCAATATCAAATAAAATCGCTTCATAACGTTTCATATCTCTTTCTAACCCCTCTCTTCGTCTAACTGTACAGGAAGTAGAAACGAACATCAAAAAAGGGAGATATGACGTATCCCCCTCTCAATGTCTATTAGATGACTGGTTTGATTTTTGAGCTCCATAATGAATCAATATCACGAGTACCCCAATCAATATCGCGACCGACCATGCGTGAACGACCCCACTGATCGTTAACGGCTTGAAGAAGTATCCCCAATCGTTCTCAAACAAGTAGGCCAAATAAACCGACACACCATACGATCCAAGCAAGGAAGCTAATACAAAGCGTATTTGCAAATGCCTCAAAGATTGTTTTGTTATCCACCAAATGATCACCGGTACAATCAAATATCCAAATGGAAAACCCCATACATAATCCATTGCCGCCACAAAAAATGCCCAAGGCACGAAGAGGAATAAACTCACACAGCAAGTTTTCATCGTCTGCTCCTAAACTTGTTGAATTTACTTGATTCAAGTTTACCAAATCGAATACATTGATATGTTTATTTTTCTAAAACAAGTGAATACTTCTTATGGTGAAGAAAAAATAAAGGAGTGTTCAAATATGCATACAGATTTTACGAACATGTACATCAATGGTGAGTGGGTAAATGGATCAAGTGAAAAGTCGATCGACAACGTCAATCCGTTCTCGAACGAGACGCTCTTCTCGATTCAATCAGCGGATGAAGAGGACTTGAATCGTGCTTATGAAGCAGCCAAAGCGTCTCAGACGGACTGGGCCGACATGCTTCCACAAGTACGACGTGAGTTGATTGAGAAGTTTGCCCAGCTGACGATGGACAACAAAGACTTTATCGTCGACTGGCTCGTGAAAGAGTCCGGTAGTACACGCATCAAAGCAGAGAGTGAGTTCGCCGCATCAATGGCCATCATCAAAGAAGCCGCGACGTTCCCTTTCCGTATGGACGGGCTCATCAAACCTTCGATCGTGCCGAATAAAGAGAACCGGGTATATCGCAAACCACTTGGGGTCATCGGCATCATCAGCCCATGGAACTTCCCGTTCCACTTGGCTGTCCGTTCAATCGTGACAGCTCTCGCAACCGGGAATACGGCCGTCGTCAAACCGGCCACGGCGACACCGGTCACAGGTGGTCTCCTATTCGCATCCCTCTTCGAAGAAGCAGGACTTCCAAAAGGTGTGCTCAACGTTGTCGTCGGACGGGGGTCTGAAATCGGGGACGCGATTGTCGAACATCCAATCCCACGCCTCATCTCGTTCACAGGTTCGACTGAGGTTGGTCAAGGGATTGCGGAAAAGGCAGGTCGTTTGTTGAAGAAAACAGCACTTGAACTCGGTGGGAATAACGTGTTTGTCGTTCTCGATGATGCCGACCTCGACCGTGCCGTCGAATCAGCCGTCTACAGCAAGTTCTTCCACCAAGGACAAATCTGTATGTCGACGAACCGAATCCTCGTCGCCGAATCGATTCATGACGAGTTCGTGGAGCGTTATGTCGAGCGCGTTAAACAGTTGAAAGCGGGTGACCCGAATGAAAAAGATACGCAAGTCGGCCCGCTCATCGACCACGATCAAGTCGATCGCATCTTAGACCAAATCGAGAAAACGGTTGATGCCGGTGCGACCGTTCATACTGGCGGTACAGCGGACGGCAACGTCCTCGAACCGACCGTCCTCAGTGGCGTCACGAATGACATGCCGCTCGCGAAAAACGAAATATTCGGTCCTGTCGCGGTCATCCTTTCGTTTAAAGATGACGAAGAGGCTGCCCGTCTTTCGAACGAATTACCGTATGGATTGAGCGGTGCTGTCCACGGCTCGGTTTATCGTGCAACCAACTTTGCACGAAAAGTCGAAACCGGCATGATTCACATCAACGACCAGTCGGTCAACGATGAACCGCACATGCCGTTCGGGGGCGAGAAAAACTCTGGTCTTGGACGATTCAACGGTGAATGGGTACTCGAAGAGTTCACGACGCTCCAATGGGTGTCCATCATGCATGAACGTCGCGAGTACAAACCGTTCTTCTCATAATACAAAAAGTGTTTCGGCAACTCGCCGAAACACTTTTTTAGATTTTCTTCACGAACTCCGACTTCAGTTCCATCGCGCCAAGTCCCTCGATTTTACAATCGATGTCATGGTCACCTTCCACGAGTCGAATCCCCTTCACTTTCGTCCCTTGTTTGACGACAAGCGAGGTCCCTTTCACTTTTAAATCCTTAATCACGGTGACGGTATCTCCGTCTTGAAGCGGATTTCCATTTGCATCTTTGATTTGTGACGCCGCTTCCGCTTCTGCCGCCTCACTCGGTGACCATTCATATGCACATTCCGGGCATACGAGCAACGGACCATCCTCGTACACATAAGATGATTGGCATTTAGGGCAATTCGGGTACTCAGTCATTCCATTTCCTCCATTCGATTCACTCGTTCCAGTATATCGTATGGTGGCTCAGTCTTTCTAGACCGTTCATTCTTCTGTAGGCGATGCAGGACCTTCTAAATCAAGTTGATATAACGATAAATCGAGCCATTTGCCGAACTTATATCCGGCATTTCGAATCGTGCCAGAATGAACGAATCCAACTTTTTCGTGGGCACGGATACTCGTCACGTTCGATGCGTCAATTCCACCAATCACCGTTTTCATTCCTCTCGCTTCGGCGATACGGATGATTTCTTTCAACAGTTTGTTGCCAATGCCTTTCCCGCGGTAACCGGGATGCACGTATACCGAATGCTCGACCGTGTAGTGGTAAGCCGGCCACGGGCGGAATGGCCCGAACGTCGCAAACCCCATGACGACGTCATCCTCGACCCACACGATGATCGGACAGTCTTGCTCTTTCTTCTCCTCATACCATGCCACTCGATTGTCGAGCGTCACCGGTTGATAGTGATAGACGGCCGTACTGTTTACAATCGCATCATTGTAAATATGTAAAATCATTTGAAGATCATCTCGTCGACAATTGCGAATCATCCCCATACCACCTTTTCGTTTTTTTCATTATACGAATCCCTTCTTCAAAAGACACGAAAAAAGTGACCGGTCCCATCAACCGGTCACTCAACTCATGCGGCCAAGCGGTCACACATCGAGGCGCATTCTGTACAAACTCTTGCGCATTCTTGGCAATGTGCGTGCTTATGCTTCCCACACTCCTGTGCGCATGCTTTGCAGATGACCGCACACGCTCGCGCGAGTTCAGGAACGAATGCCGAATCACGCGTCATCGCCTCGGCAAGAAACGCACAGGCAGCGGCACATTCCCGATCCAGTCGGATACAATCGACCATCATCTGTACATCTTTTTCTTCTAAACAAGATTCCAGACAGTAGTTGCACGTTTCCACACATTCGTGGAGCATTTCGAGTTCATTCGCATAGATACGATGAGCCATACATCATTCCCCTTTCGTTTCTTCTCCAATTTCGGACACGTTACTCCTGTTCCCTAATCGGCAAAAGAAAAACGACCCGGCTCAAGAATCCGGATCGTTCACGAACTTACGATACAAGTAAGCGATTCGATTCAGTAATGTCTCATCATATTGTTTCGGCATGAAACGATAGCGATACAATCGATACATTCGTTTCAAGTCTTCCCACTGATGATCAATTTGTTGCCCTTGTCTGAATCGTGCCAAATCAATCAAGAAAATCTGTCCGTTCGGTGTCAAAATGATATTACGCAAATGGACATCCGATGGCGTTAGTCCTAATAACCGCGCTTGTCGAAGCGCTTCATCCACTACCTCGATGTAAGAAGGGTCAATCCAAACGCCTTCCGTCAGACACTCAAATAGCGTCTTTCCTTCGATGTAATCCATCACGATATATGACGCACCGGACTCATAGCACTTCGGAAAGTAAGGGAGTCCCCTTAGTTTTTTATAGATTGCTGCTTCTTCGATTGCGATTTGTTCATAGCCTGGAAAGAACACTTTAATGACACGATCCTTCTCCTTTAAACGAAACACGGCCGCACTTCGTCCAATTCCATGTAAACGAAGATCTGGGTGCATCGCGGCTACCTGAAACGAGTCACCCACCTGCTCGAAGGTGACGTCCGCATATTGTTCATAGTCACTCATCTGTCACGCCTCTTTCCTATTTCTCTTCTCTCTCATCATAGCGCATACAAGCTCATTTGACGCTAAAACTGCTCGAGTAGGTGACAAGTGACGTCTTTTCTCGTAAGACGTATAATGAAGAGCGACTGACAACCAAGGAGGAGTTATTATGCAACGCATCGCTTTGACAGAAGAATTATCATTCTCACGCATCGTCCATGGAATGTGGCGTCTCGCTGATTGGGACATGACCCCACAGGAACGTCTTACGTTTATCGAACAATGTCTCGAACTGGGCATCACGACATTCGACCATGCAGACATTTATGGCGGTTACACATGTGAAGGTTTGTTTGGGGAGGCCTTAAAATTAAAGCCTGAACTCCGAGACCAAATGGAGATTGTCACAAAGACAGGAATTAAATTGACAGGATCGTTCAATCCGGGTCAAACACTCAATTATTACGATACGACAAAAGAGCATATCATCGCGCAAGCAGAGCGTTCGTTAAAAGAATTGGCAATTGACCACATTGATACGTTACTTATCCATCGTCCAGATCCACTGATGAACCCGGATGAAGTGGCCGAAGCCTTCATCACCTTGCGTGATAGTGGGAAAGTACGTGAGTTCGGTGTATCCAACCATGTTCCGTCTACACAGAACTTGCTTCAATCACGCCTTCCATTCCAACTTGTGACGAATCAACTCGAACTCTCTCCGATGCAATTGAAACATTTTGAGGATGGATCGGTCGATCTGTGCCACGAAAAACGGATGCCACTCATGGCTTGGAGCCCACTAGCCGGTGGTCAGCTCTTTAAAGATGAACAGTATGCTCCCCTTCGTGAAAAACTTGAGGAAATTCGTGCACGTCACAATGCGAGCGGAATCGACTCGATTGTGTATGCATGGCTCGTGAAACATCCTGCAAACATCATGCCGATCATTGGATCCGGAAAAATCGATCGCGTTCAGACAGGAGTCGACGCTCTTCAAATTGATCTCACTCGTGAAGAATGGTTTGAAATTTTGAAGGCGGCACGCGGTCGAGATGTTGATTGAAGGAAACTTCATCAAATAAATCCCACACAATTATAAAGTGATAATTTAGAAGAAAAATTGACTTTTTTCAATGTCTTCTGATACCAACGTTTTTTCGTCAAAAATCGACATGTGTAAAAAGTTAAAAAGTAAAATTAAGACATAAATGGTTTTATCCCCCGTCCAGTTCAAGTTGGACGGGTTTTTTGATTTTTTTTCGAAATAACAAATTAATTTTCCTAAGACTAAAGTCACAAAAAAATGGTGCTAGAATGGTGAAAGCGATTCATTGAAGGAGAGTACCGATGTGAAAAAGTACCTGATTTTCAGTACCCTCGTCATCCTGTTTTTCTTATTCGGATGCGAGGAAGAACGCGCACTCCGACTCCAACCCGCTCCTGAATATTATCAAGGACGTGCCCTGTTACCAAACGGACAACAAATTGAAATACCCGAATCGGATCGTGCAGCGATTATCGAGTTATGTCAGCCTGACAACGCGATTCAAAAGATTCCAAGTGGTGAAAGACGTTGGCTCGGGACGGTCACATTGAACCAACCGTTGACTGATGCCGCCACCGAATCCACTTTTCCAACCGCAACTTTTTTCACTGTCGAAAATAAATCATATGTCCAATGTCAACTTGATTCCATCACATATGCCACCGAGATTAACACGCTTCCCGAGAGCTTAAACGATGTTCAATATACGGCAGAACCTTATCCGGATGTTCCGAAATTCAGATTTGCTGAGCCTCATGAATATGAGCACTTCGCACAAGAGATGAAAAAGCCGATAGGTAATGAGCCCTATCCAGAACGAAAAGGGATCGAGCATACGCTTTTCCATATCACGATGCCTTTCAGCGGTGAATTTGAACTGACCTTTACATCATCTGAAAATAAAGACCGCCTCGTGATTCCTGTCGAATCAACACGGCATCCTTATTTGTCACTCGGGCTCGGGACAGAAAAGTCTGATGAGGTGTTACAATATGCGATTTATACGAGTCGAGATCAAAATGACTATCAAGAAGTATTGCGACCGAAAGCAGCGCATATTTCGCAGATGTTTGGCGCAAAAACGGCTCCGCAACTCCCTTCGGTTCTTGTGCCGGGTCACGAGTATCCACTCTACAGTTTTACGTTCATGAAAAATGGAACGGCCCATCGTCAGAACGTCTCCTTGACGTATCATGAACCCAAGTTGTTGTATGGAAAAGAATTGAGTGAACAAATTCACGATAAATTAAGTAGTCAGCGTCATGTCATTTTTCATGACTTGGCACTCCTTGGGACGGAATCAAAAGATGCTTCCTTCCTACAACATGTCGGTCAAAATGAAATGGACTTTATTTTCGATGCCATTAAACGAGCCAATGCGACTGCCTATGCGGGAGAGCCCGCTCCTACACCTTATGTGACTCTATTTCAAGGGATATGCGCGCAAACGTTTGACGTTAGCTATGATGGCGTAGATGTGTACGTGACCAACTCAAAAACAGGTGCCCATTTTAAGCTATTACGTGAGGATGCCATCAAGTGGTATAACCTGTTTGAACAAAACACATAATCTGACAGATGCGAACGCATCTGTCTTTTTGCATCTTCATGAGGCAAATATAGTTCGATCGGACATCTTTTTTGGGAAGATAAGAAGGGAAAGGAGTGAGTCTTAGTGACAAACCTATTTATACGAGATGTGAACCATCATTGGCGCGTCTCCTATAGACAAAACGGGTATCCCCATGTGCAACAGGGCTGGGTGTTGCCCCCAGAACAAAAAGAGGCGTTCGATCCATTTATTCTGATGGCAGAAGACTGGTTCAAGCGTGGGACCTTTTCGGACCATCCCCATCGTGGGTTCCAAACCATCACGTATGTCATCGATGGTCGTCTAGAACATATTGATAATCATGGAGGACATTCGATTTTGGACGCCGGTGATGTTCAGTATATGAATGCCGGATGGGCCGCTAGACACGCCGAAGAAGCGGTCGACGATGATTTGATTCATACGCTTCAGCTTTGGTTGAATTTGCCGAAGTCGTTAAAAACGACAACGACCTCCTATCAAAACGTATACGTCGAGGACGCCCCCGTCGTTCCTTTCGACGGGGGGCAGCTTCGTGTCTATTCCGGCGAAATCGCGGGTGTAAAGGGACCGATGGACAGTCTCGTCCCCATCACGATGACAGAAATAACGCTGAAGGAAGACAGTGAATACGAACACATCTTGCCTGCGAATCATAACAGTTTTTTGTACGTACTCGCTGGTTCGATTGAAGTTGGATCTTCCAAAATCCCGCTCAGTAAAACCGATGTGGCGACACTGACATTCGATGAAACGTCTGAGACGATGAGTGCACTTCGACTGAAGGGTACGACGCGTACACGGGTGCTCGTCTATTCCGGAAAACCGATTCGGGAGGAGTATATTGCGCATGGTCCATTCGTGATGAATACGGAAGAAGAAATCCGCCAAGCCTTCCGCGACTATCATAGTGGTGTGTTCGGTCCCCCAGCCGTCAAATAAATAAAGGGAGTCTCTCGATTAGAGAGCTCCCTTTTCTGATTATGATCGATCTGGTTGTAGGACCGTCTGCTGTGTTGGAACATGACCAATCGGGACAGTCCGTTCGACGAGAACGTAACGCTTGCCCTCCACTTCAAACTTGCGGTCGCCAAGGTAGTGAGCGCTCTTTCCATCTTCGTATAGTTTCGACAAGATAGCAGGTACGTACTCCTCTAGTTTTGTATAGTGCTCATCGAGGGTCATGACGATATTGCCACCCTTATATCCGAGCCAGTAACTATAAAAGAACCAACCTAACGATAGTACTCCGAGAATTCCTAATCCAATTGTGAGTAATTCCATGATTTCATTCCTCCAATTTTTTCACAACAATCTGACGTTTTGGGGTGAACCCGATTTCGCCATAAAACGAGGCGGCATCCGTATTGCTCATCCAGTAATCTAGTTCAATCGATTTGAATTGGTGGTCAAGCGCCCATTGCTCCATCCATTCCATCACACGTCGACCGTAACCGTTCCGTTGATACATGGGGTCGATACTGATGTGATGAATATACACCACGCGAACAGCTTGACGAAACGCGTTCGCCTCACCCACTTTCTCTTCGAACCATATGTAACCGATTGGAGTTGCTTCAAGCTGCATCACCATATAGTGATGGCCGGGTCTTCCAATCAGTGTCGAAAAGGCTTCGTACATCTTCTCTTCCTCATACTCCGCAAAAAAGCTCGGATTCATATGGACGTGATGCTCGTGGATGGAACGATTCAACCGTGCGATGAGACGGGCATCAATCGTAGGGGTAAATGTGATTTCCATCATCCGGTATAGTTTGAATGGTTTCGATCTTCGTTTACACCGTGCGGTTTTTCAGTTCCGCGCAACGTATGCTCACTCGAAGCCTCCGTTCCTTTCCCATTTAGGCGACGTTGAAGCGGACGAGCCAAAAAGTAACCAATTAAGAGCGAACTAGGTAAGATGAGAAAAAATGTACCGAGCAATGTCAACATATATCCTTTGTCCGAGTCTCCGGCAATCGCGCGGAGGACAAAGAACAGACCGACGAAAACAAGTGCGGCCAAAGCGTATTCCATACATTTCCCGAGAAATCGTTTCACACGACATCTCCCCCTTCAAGGTTTGATGTATTATACGATCATTCCCATAAAAAGGTTTCACGCGTCTTGATTTTCTTTATACCACTTCGTCGCCAACCGTTCCGTCTCGATGACCCAGTCATGCTTTCCTTGAATGTATCCTTCCATGTCATCTGGATGCTGTGCCGCTAGTTGAAGCTTCAGCTCACCATACGCATCGCGAACTTCAGGATAAGCTCGCAAGTAATCCCGGAAGGCCAGGTGTCTTATGACATCTGGATTCCCTTCTTCAAACACATGCACGTGAACCGTCCGTTCTTCTTCTCCTTTACGGAAATAGCGACGCTTCGGAATCCCATATTCACCAAGTCCACGGTATCCTAGTGTCTCCATCCGCTCCGTGTAGTCGTCGACTCGTTCGATGTCCCGTACGACCGGCATCATGTCGATGATTGGTTTTGCCGCCAATCCTTCGACCGATGTGCTCCCAATGTGATGAATCGCGACAAGTTCCTCTTCGAATAATCGACTTAATTTACTAGCCTCTTCTTCAAACTTTTGATTCCATTCCGGATTGTATTTCACTACTTCGACTTTTCGCATGATTCGTTCCTCCTCTTTAGAATCAATACTCTCTATTCTCATCATACCCTTTCTAAACATTGCTCGACATGAGGGATTCCACTTCAAAAGGTTTGTACACAAATAAAATGGGAAACCTTATATTAATGACTTGAGAACTGGAGAGTGAATGGATATGTTGACTGAAGAGCAAATCGAAACGTTTAAAAAACGATTATTGAAAGAAAAAGCAAAGACCGAAGGATATATGGATAGTCGAGAAGAGACGTATGACGAAGGAGAGCTCTCTCATTACGACAACCACCCTGCCGACTCGGGCGAAGAGCTCTTTTTACGGGAACGGGACCAAGCCCTTAACGAACTCGATGAAGAGTTCTTGAGTGACGTCGATAAGGCGCTACTCGCTATTCAGAATGGGACGTATGGAAAATGTGAAGTGTGCGGGAAAGACATTGAACTAGACCGTCTTGAAGTCATTCCAGAAGCCACCCTTTGCATCGAACACGCCCGGGCACAAGAAGAGGAAGAACACGCACATGAGCTCGATCGACCGGTCGAAGAAGACGTGTTGAATCCAAATGAGACCGCCCGACGCAAAGAGTTAGACGGGACGGATCAACCTGGTCAAAAAACGGACGCCTTCTCCCAAGTAGAAGACTACGGAAGCTCAGATACGATTGCCGACAGCGAAGGCAACCACGATCCGACGCGGGAACAATAAAAGATGCCCTGACCTCATTCGAGAGGCTCAGGGCATCTGTCTGCTTAAAACGTGGCTTTTACCGGAGAAGCACCACCGAGGCGCTCTGCCAGTTTCATCGGGTCGACGGCATTCCCAGCTGAACTAGCAGAGAAATTGTAGTCCCCTTTATGAATCTCAAAGTGTAAGTGCGGACCAGACGAGTTGCCCGTGTTTCCGATTTGACCAATTGGTTCGCCTTGGCGCACCGACTGACCTGTCTTGACATCTACTTTGTGCAAGTGTGCATACACGGTCGTCCATTTTTGACCGTCTACGTTGTGTTCGATTTGTATATGGTTTCCATAAGGTCCACTAGAGCTGACTTTTGTCACTTTTCCAGCTTCTGCGGCGTATATAGGTGTGCCTGTTTTGGCGGCGATATCGAGACCGTTATGGAATGTGTATCCGAACTGCCCACTCGCCGAACCGAATCCTTGAGAGAGGCGACCTTCCGCCGGCATTAAGAACCGATCGGGTGCCATCGCTTCATACTGTTTCTTCAAGTCACTCAACTGATTCGTTTGTTTCTTATATTGTTTCGACTTTTCGTCATACGACGCTTTCACGTCTTGACGTGTCGCTTCAATTTGCTCTTGCTCTTCTTTTAGTTGCTTCAATACTTCGTTTGCTTGGTTTTTCTTTTCAACAAGCTCTTGATGCGCTTCTTCCGCTTCAGCGGCCTCAGCTTTCGCACTCGGCAACACCGAAGAAACGACTTTTGCGAAGAGTGACTGTTCTGCCGGAACGAGCGACTCTTCCACTTCTTCTAATTCTCTAGAAGTCCCTTCAATTTTGTCTCGCAATGCCTCCGCTTTATGGTCGACTTGCTTCAACTTTGTTTGAATGGCTTGAATGGACTGCTTCGTATCTTTTACTTGCTGTTTCGTTTGTTGCAATGACTTTTCCGTTTGAACGAGATCTTGCGGGGACATGTTGTCGGCAGATGCGGTTTGTCCTTGGAATAAGAGAACACCAACACCCGCTGTCATGATGAGTTGTTTCCACATATATATAATAAACCCTCCAAATTGATACATTCATGAACTTCAAAAAAGCTACATGTGCGAATATACCACTGGGGGTTAAAAATTTCAATATATGAAGTTTTTCATTTTCATGTCATACATGACAGCATGATGTGATATTTTCAAGTGTCACTTCACAAGGATTTCACTAGCGTTTTTTTGTATAATATCCAGCCCATAGGATGCCACCGATAGAAAGAAGGGTTATACTCACGCCACCTAACAGTAGACCTTGCGACACACCTTGTGGGAGATTCGTCGTCAGGGCAATCAGGGTCACGGTATTTCCACTAATCAGCGCAATGATACAGATGACCAACAACCGCTTCATCAAGCGTCCTTCACCATTTCAAATTGGGCAATCTCATCTTGGACAAATCCCAATCGTCGTGCCGCTTCGACCCATTCAGGACGGTCTGATGTCAACGTGATATGAAGTGGCGATCGGCTCGCGGCCGCCCGCAATAACCATTCCGCTTCTTCTGCTTGTCCAAAAACATCGAGCAAGACGTGATCGCGGTATAACAAAAATCCTGTTTGATCCCCTTCTACGACTTTGACTAACTCAGCAGCTTGTTGGGTCACGCGCACATCGCGTTGCCAAATCGGAACGTGACTCGCTGTCGGATACAACTCATCAAATAACGTTTGAATCGGTTCAGACGTCATGTCTGCGTTCGTTTCTAATGAGACCGCTTGGAAGTAGAGGATTTCTCGAGTCGTTTCATAACCTAGTCGTTCATAGAGAGACACTGCCGCATCATTGCCTTGAATGACTTCGAGTAAACGAGTGCCTACTGCCGCCTCTTCAAATCGTCTCATCAATTCGGTCGCGACTCCTGCTTTTCGGACATGTGGGGCGACAGCAAGTCCACCACAACGTGTCTGCCATCCTGAATCAAGATGTGCAATCCCGCTTAACACGACACCAACAGGTTCTTCACCATCATAGGCTACAATGGAACGGGACGGCTGATTTTGATTACGAACAAGAAAAACATCTTCGAACGTCTGCTCATCGAATTGAAACGGAATGATGTAATCAGAAAAACCGCTCATAAACGCACGGTATAAATCTTGTATTGGTGGATTTTGAAGGTATGTAAACTGTGTCGACATATAATTCCCCTTTTCTGAATAAAAATCAATAACGCTCGAAGGAGACTTCTTATGAAAATCACGCTCGAATATCGAAATGATACGCATCAATCGATTCTCGATACGTTCGCACTACCGACGGACCAAGAAAAGTATACGACCCTGCCCAAAGACATGGATGATCCATTACCTGATGGCGTTCATCCGATTGTCATTGTCACATCGAAACCAGTCGGGATGTTCTTACTGCATGACAACGAACGCGTCATTTCCTATACGACCGAATCGAATGCTTTGCTCTTCTCCGCCTTTGCTATTAACTATGAGGACCAAGGGAAAGGCTACGCTAAAGCGGCACTCCAAGCACTTCCGCAGTTCGTAAAGCAACATTTCCCTCACATTCGTGAAATCGTCCTGTCGGTCAATCTGAAAAACGAAGCCGCCTTCTGCCTTTATATGAGCGTTGGGTGGAGCGATACCGGACGTCGAATCGGTGGACCGATCGGCGAACAGCGTATTCTTTCCTTAACGATTTAGGCATCCATTCGTGTCAAACTCTCAAATACGTTTTGCCAGTAAGTCTGACGATGCGGAACTAAATCGCCTTGCGTGATTTGAACAAGATGATTCGTCATTAGGGAGTTCCCTTCAATCGTCCGCAATCTTCCTTCTGTAAGCGCCAAAAGCTCGTTCCTGTTTACAGCTACGACATCCATCACTTCCTGGTCGTCAAACCGAAGTGTTTCATCTTGATAGACGTAGCCGTACGTATGTGCAAACTCGCGATCAAGAAACTCGTCCAGTTCAATCACGTCTTCAAAGATTCCCATAAAGGTGAGTTGTTCGAACGTCAATGACAGTCCGAGCTCTTCTTCAATTTCACGAACGCCATTCGCTATTGTCTCATCTGTTGCGAGGTGTCCCGCTGCCGTAATATCATATTTCCCGGGGAAATCCTGTTTCTCCATGCTTCTTCGCTGAAGATAAATGAGGTCTTCTTTCCAGAACCAGCAGTGGAACGTCTCATGCCAATCCCCGTCAAGATGAACTTGATTTCGCTCCTTCTCCCCTATTTTCTGGTGATTATCGTCAAAAATAGTGAGGTGCTCCTTCATTCCGACACCCCATCTTCTAAAAATCGGATAATCCCATTCGTCGTATCTAACTCAACTTGAATCCCAATCGGGAAAACGTGTGATGGAAAGGTGTGACCGATATCGACATTCGTCAAAATCGGAAAATCTTTTTCTCCGATGATTTCAAGCAACAAGTCGTTGAATGAGAAGGGAGCTGATTGATCTTGAAAATGCTCATGCTTCCCGATAATCAGACCCGAAATCTCATCAAACACACCCGCCAGCTTCAGCATACTAAGCGAACGTTCTTCTTCAGCCATCGTCTTAAACGAGTCTTCTAGGAATAGAATCGCGCCTTTCAAATCGGGATAATAATCCGACTTGAAGAACCCAGACATCGTGTTCAGATTCCCGCCAATCAACGTTCCTTGTGCCTTTCCATCCTTCAGAGAAATCCATCCTTCATTCGGTTGGAACGTCTTGACACGTTGTTGCGTCGACCAATCGAGCATCTCTTCCGTCCATTCATCAGGGATATGTAACTGAAACGGAGCCGTTCGTTCTAAACAGAGAATGTCTTTGACATATTGCTCCCCCGTCTCGAACATCCCTCCGTATTCACCGAATGAGGGGACGATTGCCGGACCGTAAAATGTGACGACGTCCGTTTTGGCATAACAGGCCATCAAGATTGCCGTGACATCACTATATCCCATGATGATTTTAGGATGACGTCGGAGTTGTTCATAATCGATATATGGTAACACCGAGTTCGAATTTGTTCCACCAATTGTACTGATGATCGCTTTCACTTCAGGATCATGTAAAAATGCGTTCAATTCGTCAGCACGATCCCGAATGGACGAGGACCGATATCCTTCTGTTTTATATGTACACGTGCCCTCTTTCACCTTGAATCCCATCCGCTTGAGCTGTTCAACCCCACGTTGGTAACGCCCCTCAAACTGAACAGGTGCCGGAAAAGAAGGCGTAATGATCCCTATCGTATCCCTCACTTGCAACTTTGGTGGTTTAATCATGATCCCCACTCCCTCGTAACATCATTATGACCGCATTATACCGTAGGAGTGGTAAGTCATGCTTCAAAATAAATCAGGGTCTTCCGATAACGTTCTCACTTTTCGAACTTTCGCCGGGCGTCCTGTCCATCCGAGTGCCACAAAGAAAAATGCACCTGCGAGTACGCCGAATAAAGCGGTCAACCCTACTTGAATCCCCACAAATCCATACTGTTCTCCAAGTTTCACGAGGAAGAGCGGTGCAAACAGACAAGTCATACTGAGTGAAAAAAGACCTCCCCATACTCGTCGCTTTGCATTACCAATGGTGAACCAACCAAACGCAGTCCAAACACAAGCAACCAATCCTAGCGCACCAACCATCATCCACATGCCCACACCTCACCTTTTCGTTTTTCTTTCTATTCCCCATTTTTCTTGTGATTCCTACTATTTTTTCAAGTAATGAGAGAATTTCCGGGTAAAGGTAAATTAGATAAGATGCGAAACGGGACGACAAGGGAGTGAGGTAGACATGAGTTCACGATTAACCTTTGCCTTAATCTTTCTCGGTCTTTTTTTAGTCGCCGTTTATTGGATGAGCACGTGGAATGACAACATGGTCGAAGGACAGATTGAACGAGTCGATATTCCCCAAATATTGATTGAATCTACCGAATCCTCTGAAGAAGTCACATTGCGTGTCATCTTAATCAATGATCAAACCGAAGTCACTGGCATCGTCAACAGCGTACAAGGACTACAGAGCGGCCAACTGGTGACAATCGAGGTCATTCCGACGGATTCGAACTTGAACATCGCACGCACGATCGAAGTCACCGCTCCATGATTTTTTGAAATGAAGCGTAACTTTTCCAGAACTGTGGAATATGAGAACAGAATCATAAAAAGGAGTGATCGGATTGATTTCAAATAAATTACTATCTGGAAAAGTAGCGTTTGTGACCGGGGCAGCCTCCGGAATCGGACGTGCCGCGGTCATCCGCTTCATTCAAGCCGGAGCAAAAGTCGCCATTGTCGATTTGAATGAAGAAGATGCGATGCGTCTCGCAAGCCTTGTCGGGGAAGAACGCGCCATCGGGATCAGTGCAGATGTGTCGGATGAATCCGCAATGAAAGAGGCCTATGAACGGACAATGGAACGATTTGGTCAACTCGATATCGTCTTCGCGAACGCCGGTCGAAACGGGACCATCACACCGATTGAACATTTATCATTAGATGATTGGAATGGCGTGGTGGAGACGAACCTCACTGGAACCTTTTTGACCGTCAAACATGCTATTCCTCATTTGAAAGAGAATGGCGGGAGTATCATTATCACTTCATCGATCAACGGGAACCGCTATTTTAAAAATTTCGGATTCAGTGGCTACGCGACGACAAAAGCTGGTCAAACCGGCTTTGCGAAAATGGCTGCTGCGGAACTCGCTCAATTCGGGATTCGTGTCAATTCCATTTGTCCTGGGGCCATCGATACGAATATTGACGATTCGACCAATCGAGACGATGCGTTGCTCGAAGAAATTGTCATTCCAATCGAATATCCACTTGGGAATCAACCGCTTGCCGGAAAATCGGGCTCCGCAAAACAAGTCGCCGATGTCGTCTTATTTTTCGCGAGCAACATGTCGAGCCACGTCACCGGCTCTGAAGTATACGTCGATGGGGCTGAATCGCTCTTGTAATCGAAAAGCAGGTCACCTCACCCGAGGCGACCTGCTTATTTAAGGATTGGACTTTTCATGACCGCTTTTTGATAGAACGGCTGAAATCCAAGCCGTTCCATATTGCGACCAGACGCCGAATCGACTTTCGTCGTAACCGTCAACAGATTGCATCCAAGTGCTTTCGCTTCGGCAATTCGTTCCAAAATAAGTTGTGTCTGGTACCCTTTTTGCCGATACGTCGGAACGGTGCTCGTCAGAAACAACTCTCCAATCCCGTCTTGCGTGGCTAAAATCCCACCCGCTACGACAGCATCCTCTTCTCGCACTAGATAAGCATGATTACTCGGTAGTGCGTAAAAGCCTTTGGCTGTATCGACCGTCTCTTGAAGGATTGTGCCCGACTCGGCGAATCCAGCCGCAACGGCGTATGCCCACTCATGGAGTGTCTCATCCTTCACTTTTTCGACCTGGGTCGGTACAGATGTGGAGGCATGCTGTGTCAAATCCAACGTCCATACGTCCAAAAAATGATCGAGCGTGTAGTTACGTTCTTGCAATAAGCGGAGCAAGGAATCTTCCGCTAATGGGCAAACTTCAATATGTAAACGTGATACGTTCTTCCCACGCACCCATTTTTCCATTTGATGCAGGTCGTAAAAGCTTGTCGGCCGATTCAACCCGAATCCGACCGCAAAACTCATATTTCCCATTTTGAACACGTGCCCTTTTCCTTCTACGTGTAGTTCCGCACCTTCATAGGGAGGGGTTTGTTTACGATATCGAATGTAAGCAGACGTCCCCTCTGCTTTGATGCGTTCGATACGCCTTGCCAATTCTAAACGTTTCACGCTGTTCCCTCCCTTGTATATTCTATGTTGAGTGTAGCACATGTTCACGGTCGGATGAGATGACCGTATTGAATCAGCCGTTCCCGGACAGAAGGAACAAGTTCTACACACTCAAGGACCGTCTCCCACTCTTGTAACGTCACATCGACGACTTCATCTGCTTGCAGTGACAGTCGTTCGAAGTCGATTGGTTTCTCGCACACGAGACAATACATATCCAAGAAATATGTGCCCCGCTTAATCGTTGTCACGAACCGGAGTTGCTCAGGCAATACATATAGTCCCAACTCTTCTTTTAGCTCACGGACCGCGCCTTGTCGACTCGTTTCCCCAGCCAAAATCGAGCCGCCCGTCCCTTCCCACAGAAGCGGATACGTCTTATCCGGATGACGCTTCGACAGCAATAATCTCCCATCCGGATCGAACGTGAACACTTCGATGACCGTATGAAACGTATGTGGCTCTAGTTCATCCCCACGAAAGTGCGTTCGACCGAGCGGTTGCCGATTTTCGTCGAGTAAATCCCATACTTCTCGATTCATGGACGAATCTCATCAATCACGAACGAAGAGGAACCTTGAATCTCTTCGATAAAGTGAGATCCGAATAGCATGGCTGGTGTGAAGCTTCCGGCAAGCATCCCACCCGAACCGAGCAACCGCTTGACGACGGCGAGCGCCCCGTACACGGTGAAGGCATACGTACTTGCCGTTTGAATACGGACGACTACTTTTCGTCCTTCCTCATTCGTTGCTTCGCCCCATACGTACGTCGATGATTTTTCACGTACAGCCTCGTCTGGTCCCGATACGTTTTCGTCGACATAACGGAGCAATCGTTCCTGCACGGCCTCTTTTCCGAGAATCGGGCTGAACCATGACAAAGCGCGAGCAGCATAGGCGGCCGCTGTCGGCACTGGTACCCATGTCGTAATATTCGGAATGTCCGTCGTGTAGTAGGCGGTCGAAACATCTCCCCACGGAATCGCAATCGCGGTACGGCTTCCGCGACCAAAATCAATCGTTCTCCGCTTTGCCCCAATTGGAAATGGTGATAATTTGCCGTTCACACGTTCCACACTACTCGACCCTAGTCCACGAACGGCCGTCTTCATGGTTCCTGGTGAGATGCCGGCTGCCGCCGAAAAGCCAAGAGCGAGTGTTGTCGCATCCGGTATCAACTCTTTTAATTTCCGCGCGACACAGTCAGTCGGAATGACATCAAATCCGACACCCGAGCATAAAATCACACCACGTTCTTTGGCTTGAGTCGCTCGCTGTTTAGAATGGACATATTCGAACACGTCGATTTCCCCGGTAATATCTAAGTAATGCGTACCTGTCTCTAGACATGCCTCGATCATCATTTGGCTCGTATCCGTGAAAGGACCTGCACAATGAAGGACTAAATCCACATCGTGAAGCGCCTCGATTGCGGCTTCACGACTCAATGCAAAAATCGATGTCTCGCAACCCAGTTCATCTCCTAGGCGATGAATCGCTCTTGCGTTTCGTCCGGCAAGAACCGGACGCATTCCGTCACGAACGGCTTGTCGGGCAACCAGCTCACCCGTATAGCCATTCGCCCCATAAATCATCCATCTCATTTTTACTCCTCCTTATGTCAATGTGTCCTTGTTCGTTTCCCTAAAAGAAGTTGAATCGAACGAAAAATTCTTGGATGACATCGATGATATACACACTTCCCGTTACAATAAGTAAATATCCGATTGGGATGAGCAGACTTTTCACTGTTTGTGGTTTTGTTATGTCTCCCCGATGCTGTAGTAGACGATCTACCAAGTAAAACAAGACCGCTGCGAGCAGACTGAGCCATGACAAGACGAGCCCGAATAGTATATGTAAAGCAAACGAAGTGAACCTCCTGAATCGTTTCGAACTGAACCGATTCGCCAACCAATCACTGCACCATGAGGTCACGACACCATAGGTCAACATGATCGGAAAACTGACCGTTACATAGGCAACCGTCATCAGAAGGAAGCCATTCAGTACGCCACTCATCCCTCCATTTTCTCGTACACCCATCATAGTGACCCCACACGCTAACAGAATCGCATAGACGGGCGAAGCGATGGATGCTGTGACAATTTTACGATTCCACATCTGCACTCCCCCTAATCCCTTCCAACTTTACACGACCTGTTCTGAAAACGCACAAAAACCAGCCTAAATTTAGGCTGGCTTCGCGATTTGTTAGTTGTTTGCAACTTCTCCGGCTTTCGTACGGACCGATTGCATCGCTTCCGTCCATGGAAGGAGTTGATCGAGCATATCGTTGACCGATTGTGCTTGCACGTCTTTCGGAGCGAAATGCGTGCCGTTCTCGAAGTCCGTGAAGAGTGAGAGTGCAGGATGGACACGTACGTGAGCGATTGACAATTCGCTCAAGATGCCACGTAAATGTTCTGTTGCCCGTGCTCCACCGACAGAACCGTATGACACGATTCCAGCTGCTTTGTTGTTCCATTCGACGCGTAAGTAGTCGAGTGCGTTTTTAAGAGATGCTGAGATGGAATGATTGTATTCTTGGACGATGAAGATGAATCCGTCCATTTGCGCAATTTTCTCCGACCAAGCTGCTACGCCTGATGCGTCTTGACCCGCTTCACCGAGAAGCGGCAAGTTGTAGTCTGCGATGTCGATGACTTCATAGTTGGCATCGCCACGTTTGTCGGCGAGTTCTTTCACCCATTCCCCGACTTGTGGGCTGACGCGACCTTCACGAGTTGATCCGAGTACGATTCCGATGTTTAACATAGTAGTTCCTCCTTGGTTATGTTGTGATGCATCTGATTTTCCAAACAAGCGATTCAAGAAACTCATTTCATGCCCTCATATTCTTTCTCAAATGTTTTCGTGCTTCTGACCGTATCGATCGGTCGTACCATCGCCTCGATTTGCGAACGTTTCGCTTCGAGGAACGGCGGGAGTGACAACTTCTCACCGACCGTCTCGTACGGCTCGTCTCCCATGAATCCAGGTCCATCTGTCGCCCATTCGAACAAGATTTGCGGCGCGACACGTGCATAGGATGATTCAAAGAAGAAGCGATCGACGTAGCCAGAAGTCGGCAAACCGAACTGTTGGAGACGTGCTGTCCATTCATCGAGGACGCTACGGTCTTCGACACGGAATGCGACATGGTGCACGGTACCGAACCCTTGACGCGCTTGTGGAGATGTCTCGTCGTGAATGACGATCACTTGCGCTCCGTTTCCACCTTCACCTCCTTCAAAGAGATACACATCACCTTCTCGCCCGATCTCTTTAAATAGCATCACTTGCTCCATCACTTGTTTGAAATATGTGATATCGGCGATGCGAATAAAGATGGGACCGAGTCCCGTGATCGCGTATTCAAGCGGGATTGGACCGTTCTTCCACGGCTCGCCCGACGCGATGCCTTCGTTGAACTCATCCGAGATGAGTTGATACGCCTGCTCATCAAAGTCGATGAACGAGAGCGTCTTCTTCCCGAACTGTTCTTGAATCCCTTCGTGCTCGACACCGAGACGGTCGAAGCGACGGACCCAATACGTCAACGCTTCATCTGTCGGCACGCGGAACGACGTCTTCGCGATTTCATTTGTTCCGTGCTTGCCTTTCGGGATACCTGGAAAGTCGAAGAAGGTCATGTCTGTCCCCGCGTTTCCTTTATCGTCCGCAAAGAATAAGTGATACGTTTGAATGTCGTCCTGGTTGACCGTTTTTTTCACCAAACGCATGCCTAACACGTGAGTGAAGAAATCGTAGTTTTTTTCGGCACTACTCGTGATTGCTGTGACGTGGTGAATTCCTTTAACATGATTCATCATTCTCTCTCCTTTTATATCTTGATTTCAAGATACATGATTAAAATTTTTTGCGGCTTCTGCCCGCTTTCCTATTTGTTTCAACTGTTCAATCGTTTCGTTTAATTGCATCCCTTCAAACACAGCGTTCATATGCTCCGTATGCTTAGGGAAAATATCTTGCATCAAGCGCTCTCCGGCATCTGTCAGCGCAGCGTATGTGATGCGACGATCGCTCGGACAAGCCTTACGAATGAGATATCCTTTTTCTTCTAACCGGTCCACGACGTATGTCATGCTTCCGCTCGAGAGGAGAATTTTCTTCCCGATGACTTGAATCGGTTGATCCCCTTTATGATATAAAAACTCGAGTACGGCGAACTCGGTCGCGTTCAATCCGTAAGACGCCACTTCCTGCTTCACCAGGTCTTGTAACGACTGAGAGGCACGTAACAGCACAGTAATTGTTTTTAGTGCATCAGATGGTTCCATCTGTCTCCCTCCTTTGTCCAAGAGAGCCATTAACTTAAATTCAAATATCTTTAATTCGAGATAAATATATCATGTGACAATTTTCCCGTCAATCGATTTGATTCAAAAAAATGAGACGGGGTGTTCCCGTCTCATTCCCCTCGCCGAATCACAGCCATTTCACGACCGAATCGATGGCCTTCATCAACGAATCCTAGGCTTTCATATAAGTGATGCGCTGCCTCGTTCTCAGGGTGATAGCCGACGACAATCTTTTTTTCTGCGCCGATTTCTTCAAGCATCAGCTCGGTCGCCTGTCGACCAATCCCTTTGCCTTGATGAGCATGGTCGATCATGATTCGGTAAATCCACCATGCATCCAACTCCTCAAGCTCTGTATTGTACATGAGGAAGCCGACCATCGTCTCGTCCTCATAAATTGCGCGCGGGCGTAGCGTCGGTTCGTACATCGCTTGCAGTAACGAAATCGCATTCGGCTCCATATACGACTGTTCTTGTTCACTTAATGCCAATTGACAGCATGTATACCAATTTTGTGCATCGATCGGGCGTAATGAAATCATGTCATTCTCCTTTAGTCATATGTCTCATTTAAGTTTCTTGCATAAAATGCGATGGCACGGCGGTACCGCGCGATGCTCTCGTCCGCTTTCGGACTTGCAAGCAGTTCAAGTAACGTTCCCGTCGCTTCTTCATGACGACCGACGTTGTAATGGGTCATCGCTTGAAATACCTTGAGCGCCCCGTGATTCGGGAATTGCTCGATTGCCTCTTCAAATAATTGTTCCGCTTCCGTGTATCGTCCGAGTGCCCGATACGTACTGCCGAGTCCGAGATATGATTCCGCCAACTCTTCCCCCGTCAACCCGAGTCGGATGGCCCGTTCATAATGCGGGACCGCTTGACGTTCTTCACCGAGCGAGTCATAGCACCACGCACAGTACGCATGTAGCCTCGGATTCTTTTCATCTTTCCACAAGAGCGACAAGAACAGTTGCTTCGCCTGCTCGAGTTGTCCCTCTTCACGGAGACGGACGGCTCGGTCAAACTCACTTTCTTCTATCACGTCGGTTCCCTCCTGTGCGAAATCTTCGTCTAACCATGCTTGTAGCGTTTCGTAATACTTGCCGATATGTACCCCATCAACGAGTGCGTGGTGGGCTTGAACGGATAATGGCATGACCAGACGCTCGCCTTGGCGTTCGAACTTGCCCCAAGCGATGCGCGGCACGCTGTCATGTTGTTGCTGATGCGTCGGGTGCATGATACTCGTGAACGTGACCCACGGGACACTCGTGATATACAGTAAGTCGTCGGGCTCGTCATCCCCGACCACGACTTCATCGCCAGCTTGCTCCATCCGCGTCGTCACTTCCTGTAAGAATGTCGGTAAATCCTCATTGAACGTGGCCGCACAAAAGTTGAAGACATCCTCGTCTAACATGACCGTGAACGAGGGGTGGACCAC
Organism: Exiguobacterium sp. AT1b; assembly: GCF_000023045.1. GTDB lineage: Bacteria > Bacillota > Bacilli > Exiguobacteriales > Exiguobacteriaceae > Exiguobacterium. The sequence continues at coordinate 1,523,182 of NC_012673.1, forward strand.
CTCGTGTTCGACGACCTCTTCACCACGAATCCGATAGCACAATTCCGGAATCGCGTTCGCCGCTCTCACCGCACCGTATAAAAAGAGTTTGAAGAACGATTGATCGCTCGCCTTGGCATATGTATAGAGATTTGTCACATCTACGTTTGCCGTCACGTTGAAATGTGGCGCATCAAACGCTTTGAAAAACTCGAAGTGCTTACGTCGTGCCCACGTCTCGATTTCAATTTTTTTCATAAAAACTCCCCCTCCTACGCTCTTACTGTAGCAGAGAGAGTGAATTCGCTCATAGCTTTTGTTTTAACTGTTCATAATGTCCTTTTGCCAAATCAAAGTAGATGAAGTCTCCACGTTCGATCCGTTCGAGCGTCGCTTCGAATTCACGCCATCCACGTTCGACTTGTTCAGGCGTCAGCTCACCGCTTTCGGCCGCCTCCTCGAACTCATCCTCATCCTTTTTGACGATATCCCCATTTGGAAACACGAGAATATCGAGCAACAAGTCGTCCATGTACGGAATGCCATTTTCTTCGCCGATTCGGTCGACGAGGTCGATATACCACTGCACGATTTCCCCTTCCGGATTGATCATCACTGTCACACCGAACGGTTCATTGTCCGGGAAATATTGGAGCCAAGCAAACCCGGCATCCGCCACGATGAATTCTTCCCCTTTATGCTTTTTATATAATGGTGCCCGAACCTCATCGATTTGGAATAAAGCAACCACCCCGGAAAATTGTTCCGTCTGAACGCGTTCTTGCGCATAACGGTTCTTTAAAATTCGCTCCCAGTCTCGTCGATTCGCATACTTCCGTTTTGCCATATGGATCTCTCCCTTTCGGTCATCTCTGTATGATACAGTTCGCCAGAAGAAGGAAAGTTCCTTGTTAGTCGTACAGGTTATGCTGATTGAACCAGACGAGATGACTTTGCTTCAAGCGTTTCCGCTCGACCATACGGACGAACGCGTCTGTCGAGATGAAACGGTTCCCGGGATGGAGATTGGCCAGCATCAAGAGGATGAGGCGTGAACCTCGCTCTCCCTCTTGAAGAGAGATATGTTCCATCCTCCCTTCCCCGTTGAAGCGGTTGATGAACAGCTCGACTTTACACTCTTCTTTTAAGAGTCGGGTCATCACATATGCGACTTGGCTGATGATCGACTCGAAGTCGTGATGGAGCGTGTAGCCGGACGGCCCACTCAAATCTACTGCGAACGTGAACGTATCGAGCGATGTCTTTTGAAAGACTTTCGACTGGACTCGTCCAAGTTTTGCCGTCGCGACCCAGTCAATCTCTTTTACCGGTTCCCCTTCATAAGGCTTTGACCCCAGAACCTGCAGTGGATTCCGAAGTGGTGATGCGGTCAAAGGCCGGTCACCAAGCGCTAAACGTTTCGTGCCGACCGGTGGGTGTAACGTAAGGGACGGTAATACCGTCCACCGCTTCTCGATGGGGCACTCGAGTAAGTACGTCCCGAGATGAAACGGGAGCGTCACAGCAAGTATGCATTCTTCGATGTAGGCAGGACCTCGGAATTCGGCTTGAATGTGAAGCATCTGACGAGCCTGATCTGTACGTAATGTCAAATCCAAACTATTCGGGGACCGGTCGTGGGCTGGAAAACTGAGCGCTGTATTGGATTTCAGTCGAACACGAACCGGAAGCCCGAGTCGTTCGACGACTTCACTTCCATCTAAAATCAGTTGTACCTCCGTCTCATCCCCGACAAAGAGAAGGGATTCATGGCTATGTATGTGAAGCCGAAGAGCTTGTTCCAACTGTTTCCGTGTCCGTTCAAAGAACCAAACGATGCCCGCAAGTAAACAAAGCGCATATCCGACAATCTCCATGTACGGGACGAATACGAGAATCACCCCAGCGAATCCATAAACCGGAATCCATTGTTTCTGTAGGGCGTTATGTGTCGAGAAGGTCATCTTCAGCCCTCTACCGGCACAGAGACGGTGTCTAAGATGTAACGGATAATGTCCTGTTTCGTCGATTTGATGCCTCCTTCAAGCGTCAACGTCAAACGATGGGACAAGACATAAGGTGCCACGGCTTTCACATCTTCCGGAATGACGTACAATCGATCGTTCAGATAGGCATAACTTTGAGACGCTCGCATGAGCGCGATGGCTCCACGTGGACTGACACCGACCTCGACGGATGCATGTTCCCGGGTCGCATGGACGAGCCCGAGTAAATAATCGAGGACGTCATCTTGAATCGATACTTGCTTCACTTCCTCCTGAGCACGGCGTAACTCGTCTAACGTCGCGACCGCCTCTACGGTTTTCCGTGTTTGGCGCATCACTTGTAAGAGGAGTTCTCTCTCTTCCGCGACATCAGGGTAACCGACCGGAATCGAAATGAGGAAACGATCGAGTTGGGCATCCGGTAACGGGAACGTCCCCGCTGATTCGATCGGGTTTTGCGTCGCGATGACGAAAAATGGTTTCGGCATCGGATACGTCTCTCCCCCGATGGAGACTTGTCGTTCTTCCATCGCCTCGAGCAAGGCGGACTGCGTTCGTGGGACCGCTCGGTTGATTTCATCGATCAAGACGATATTCGCAAAGATCGGTCCTTGGCGATGGTCGAACGTCTGCGTCTGCATGTTGAAATAATCTGCGCCAATCACGTCAGACGGTAATAGGTCGGCCGTGAATTGAATCCGGGAGAACACCCCGTCGAAGCTGGCCGCAATTGTTTTGGCAAGTAACGTTTTCCCCGTTCCCGGCACATCTTCTAATAGAATATGTCCTTCCGCGAGTAACGCCGTACAACAGAGGCGTACGACATCCTCTTTTCCTAAATACACTTCGTTCAACTGTTTGATGACCTGCTCCATGCCCATATGACGACCTCCATTTTTTGTCTTAATCAAACTTTACCTTTTTATGGTAAGATAAACAACAAATAGTCTGAAAATTCAAAAGGAGGTACCCCCTTGCGCTGGACGAACAAGTTTCTTCTCATGATTGTCGCCACACTCCTCGGCACCTTTACGATAATGGTGATTGCGACGAGTGTATTCGAGTGGCTCTATAACCCGGAAACGATACCGGTCGAGGAAAGTCATAGTCTTCCAACTGATCTCCTATCGGATGAGGATGATGGAATTTTAATTGGTGAATCCAAAGCAGATTACCCGTTTGAATTGGATCCTCAAAAAGGAAAACATCACTTTTTTGAGAGAATCACGGGATCTGGAGAATCAACACGACGAAATCTCGGACTATTCGTCGCTTTGATCGCATTCTGTTGCTTCAGTTTCTATGTTTATCGAAAACGAAAACGGCATTTGACGAACGCACGAGATGATGATGATTCAAGCATAGACCCGTTTGTAGAATCGCTACAACACAAGAACGCCTCGTCCGTTTCGACGCTCACAGCGTTCACGAACGTCCCGATTCGCGATGCACTGATCACATTCAACCAATCTCTCGTACCAGTCAAGCGATTGCGTGCTCATGAGACATTGCAAGAGTGGTTCCAACGCATCGATTTACCGATGAACCCGTCCGTTTATCATGCGGTTCGCTACGGCACCTCTTCAGGTGTGACGATTTCTGAAGAAGATACACTTCACTTCAAGAGAACACTCGATACCTACGCGACACGTCCTCACCCCGAGTGAGAATGTGCACAGGTTCTGCTTTTTCATCATGAATGATAAAATGGTGGAAAATGTCAGTTAAGGGGATGGAAACATGAGACGATGGGCGATATTCGGATTAAGTGCACTTTTACTCACGGGTTGTACAGATACGGTGGCAGACAATCCAACCCCAATCGAATCACCCGATGAACCCATCACCGAATGGACGCGTGAGGACTTTAAAGACGTCTATGACCAATACGAACAAACGAAACCGCTCCTTACTGCCCTTGAACAACAAGGAATCAAACCGTTTCGGGAGACGTTCGAACGGGTCATCATCGCAGGCAACGGCCTCGAGCATACGTATGCGGATATTTACCCATTCAAGCTCGATGACGGGACGTATGCTACCATTTTCGATAGTCAGGACGGAACGGTGATCAATGGTTCTGAGTCGGTCGCTCCGCTATTTTGGCAAGAGGAATCCTTCCTTCAATACGTCGAAGAGATTGAAAATCGGAAATTCGGTACAAGTGCCCCACCTACCGATGTCGTCCTCACGCAGGATGAATTCCAAACGGTCTATGACCGCCATGCCTACACGTCAGCCCTCCTCGTCGAACTCGATGAAGCGGGCGTCGAACTGGCACGGGAGCCAATCGATGACGTGATCATTGCCGGGAACGGTGTGACCGAAGTCACTGCCGACTTGTTCGTATTCGATGTCGAGAGCGGGTATGCCATCGTATATGATCAGGACGGAGAAATTTTAAAAGGCCCCGAATCCATCTCACCGCTCTTTTGGAACGAGAAGGACTATGTGGACCTGTTAGCCAAGAATGAAAGTTAATGCGTGTCACGTTGTAACTTACGATATTCCAGCAACAACTTGAGCCATTGTGCCGGTTTGTCGCTGGAATCTTTTTTGTCCCGACGATGTGCTGTGACGTAGGTGTGCCATGTGATGGCCCGATACACGCATCCCAATTCCTCCGCAATCTTCATATGACGCTCGAGTATTTCTGTTGGCGCGACGTGTCTCCATTCTTTCAAATAAACCTTTCGTAACTCATGGATTTTCTCTATCCATAATGTATCGTCCTCTTCCGGCAATAAATCGAACAAGATGTTCCGCATGCTAAAGAATGGATGTGTGATTGTCGCATCTCCCCAATCGAGAATCACCGGTTGATTGCTTTCAGGCTCCCAGAAAATATTCCCTCCATGCAAATCGCCGTGGTCGAGACTCATCGGTATACCACTTTCTAGTTCTTCACACATCGACAGAAGTTCAGGTTTTAGTGCCAACACTTCTTCCCGCTGCACCCGCTCCAGATTTAGACTCATCTCAACGAACGTCGATTCGATTTCCTCCCTGAGCATAGACGGACGACGGTCTGGAACCCCCATTTTTAAAAGTTGCTCCGTCTCACCACTCATTCGTTGCTGTAATTTGGCATACTCTCGTAGCGCAACCTCATACTGTTCCTGATCAGGTACATCACGTAACGGGTGACCGGAAACTTTTCGCAAGATGAACCATGGATGAACCGGATGCACAGCGACTACGTCTGGCACGAGCCCAGGAAACATATGAGCAAGATATTGTGACAACATTCCTTCACTCTGACTGATTGAAGTGACCGCTTTAGCATAGACGCCATTGCCATGAACCAGATACGTCAAATCCGTATCTTTTTCTAGATGCCACGTCTCATTCGAAATATATTCATCAATCCACTGATCAAACTCATGCTTGAGATCAGTGTTTTCCCAGAAAACAGATAGTTGTTCCATATTCGTCCCCTTCCAATTTATGCTATACTCAAATCAATAAGCGACCACTAGGGGAGCCTTCGGGCTGAGACGGCATTTGCCGGACCCTTTGAACCTGATCTGGCTCATACCAGCGTAGGGAAGTGGCTTGGGATACGTCTCTGTATGTCCACGCCATTTTTCCGTCTGGAAACGTGGCGTTTTTATTTTGAAAGGAGACTATTCATGCGTATTCAACAACTCACTTGGATGGCAATGCTCGTCGCCATCGCCGTCGTCGGTTCGATGTTCATCTCGATTCCCACAGGTGTTGCCCGTGCTTATCCGATTCAGCATATGGTGAACGTGATTGCCGCAGTCACCGTCGGTCCAATCGGAGCCTTTCTCGTCGCTTTCGTCACCGGGCTCATTCGTATTATGACCGGCACAGGATCACTGCTCGCTTTCCCCGGTGGTATGATTGGCGCGTTTCTTGCCGGCATTTTCTTCGTTCGCACGAACCGCGTCTATGCTGCCGCTCTCGGAGAAATCATCGGGACCGGCGTCATCGCTTCGTTGATTGCCGTCCCGTACGCAAAACTGTTGATGGGTTCGACGTTCGGTGCATTTTTCTTTGTCCCAGCGTTCCTCGCCTCTAGTTTGACGGGCGCGCTTCTCGGTTGGCTCGTCTTGTCGCGTGTCAAACAGTTGCGACCGAGCGTACTCAAATAAAAGCTCCCTTTTTGGATGAAAATGGTAAACTATAGACAACATCTACAGAGGAGGGGTTTTATGTCTCGTTTCAATCAACTTGTAGCGGGTGGTATTTTGTTGTTTTTGTCCGGACTCTTATATACGCTCGAACGCATCGCACTCTACATACGTTGGTACGCCGAAATCTCAACCGGGAGCTGGTTGGAAAAACCGTCGTTTGTCGATCCATTTCTCCAAAACTGGTTCGTTACCTTGTTTCTCTTTGCCGCTATCCCCTTCTTCTTGGCAGCTATGAATGTCACGCAAAAAATAAGTCCATCCGAGAATCCGACCGACTCATGACGGTCGGTTTTCTGTATGATAGACCCAAATCGCTTCACCATTCCATTCATCGATTAAGCCGCTGTCGACAAAGCCGTTCTTCGCATAAAATCGTTTCGCGGCTTCATTCTCCTGATGGAGACTGAGGATGATATCATCCACGTCGTATTGTGTCTGGATGAATTCCACTGCCATGCGTAGGCACTTCGTTCCAATGCCTTTCCCCTGTTCGTTTTGATCAATCATGAAACGGTCGAGCCACACGTAACGTTCTGACTGGTTTTCCGCTCCGACCATCATAAAGCCAACCGGTCGCTCGCCTTCATAAAATGCAAAGCTCTGCCAATTGTATTTCGTATCCTCAATCATCTCTCGAAGGGATTCGGCATTCGTCTCGATGAATCGAGATTGTTTCTCGTCCACTGTCAGGGCGATGACCGCCTCTCGATTGACTGCATCAACCGGTTGAATCGTGATTTCGTTTACTTTCATACATTCACCTCATTGATTTTCTCTCTCATCCATACGATTTCTCCCGTAAAAAGTTTCTTCTCACGTATCTTCGAAGGCTTGTATTCGCTACACTAACAATAGAAAAGGAGGGGATCTTATGTTCCGAATCGGAAGTATCTTTATTCCCGTATCAGATGTAGAACAGTCTCTGAACTGGTATACAACTTATTTTCATGCCCAAGAAATCGGGCGCTGGGAAGGGGGCATCGGAATCTGTCTGCCAGATGGCTCAACTCAACTCGGATTGATTCAAACTACTTCAACGCAACCCACAACATTTAAGGATGCGTCCGGACAAGCCCATGTTTATTTCAATATCATCTGTGAAGACATCCAGCTCGCGTATCAAGCGTTCGAACAAGCAGGGTTGATTGCGACCCCGCTTCACGATTTCGGTGGTATGTCCTGTTTTGACGTACGAGACCCGGATGGACATACGATCAGCCTCATCTCAGAAGAGTTGACTTCCCCGTTCCACCGTGATCGAGTGAAAGATTTGCAAACGAAAGGAAACAACTAATGAAACAAATCCATCATATCTGTATCCAAACACCGGATTATGCCGCATCGAAGTCATTTTACGAAGCGCTCGGTTTTGAACTCGTCCAGGAGTCGCCAAACTTCCATACGCGTGACTTCAACAGTTGGCTCAAGCTCGGTGATTTTTATATTGAGCTCCAGACTGCTAAAATAGATGAAACGTTACAAGACTACTCGAAACATGTGGCCGGTCCCGTCCATTTTGCTCTTTATGTGGATGACCTCAAAGTGGAAGTCGCACGACTCGAACAACTCGGCGTCACGTTTTTACCGAAGCACGGTGGCAACATCTACTTCGTCGTCGATGGACATTTAAGTAAATTAAAAGCACCGGAAGGAACCATCATTGAACTGCGTGATACGTTTCTGATCAACTGAGGCCAATGTGCCTCTTTTTTGTTGGACACATCTTCACGTTTCCCTCACTCGTCTCATCGGGAATGGGTATGAAAAGGATGTGTTGTTCATGATCAAATATCTCGATTATTGGAGCTACTTGTCACTCTCTCTGGCAAAGCTCTTCTTTTTTAGCTGGTTGACCGCGACGGCGTTCGACTTCTCATTCTTCCTCATCAATTTGGCGACGATTTTGCTCCTGACGAGTTGGGCACTCGCCGTGTCTTATCCGATCCGCCGATGGATTTTATACGTTTCTCTGTTCCTGCATAGTACCCTGCTCGTCTCGGACGTCTGGTATTATCGCTATTTTGAAGACTTATTATCCGTCGCCTTACTGTCCGACATCGGGCAGATGGGAGATGTCGGAGGTGGCTTCTTGACGCTCATCCGCCCAATCGATGCGTTCTTCTTCATCGACCTCATCATCTACGGTTTGATTTTGCGTTATATGAAACGTCATCCTGTCCGTGAAGGGAAACGAAACGGAAGACGATTGGCGCTCGCTGGCTTCACACTCGGATTTCTTCTCTTCACAATCCCGCTCACCCTCAGTTATCAGCGTGGAGAAAAGTGGATCGCGGACGACCCCATCTCGAATATGCGTGAATACTATCATCTTGGATTTTGGGGCTATCACGCGATGGATGTCGCCCGAGGCGTCGAACGTGCTATGGGATGGAACGAAGCCCTGACAGACGAAGAGCGTTCTCAAATTCAAGCACTCTCTTATCAAGAATTAAGTGCCCCAAGTCCAGATACGAACGTTATCGTTTTACAACTCGAATCATTCCAAACATCCGTCATCGATCAACAGATTGATGGACAGGAACTGACCCCGAATTTGAACCGACTGCGACGTGACATGCTTTACTTCCCGAACGTGTATCATCAAACGCATGAAGGGCGAACGTCTGATGCAGAGTTCATCGTCAACACGTCACTTTATCCTGTCAAATCTGGTTCCGTCTACACGCGTTTCCCGGGAAATCAATTCAGCGCGCTCTCTCAATCCTTGAATGAGGCGGGCTACGATACGGCAGCCATGCATTCGTTCCGAAAAGACTTTTGGAATCGCGATGACTTTTATGACAATATCGGGTTCAATCATTTCTTTAGCGACAAAGACTACCCCGATCAAGGAATCATCGGGATGGCACTCAACGATCAGGAATTCTTAAATACGTCGGTCGGATTTATGGAAGAGTTGGATGAACCATTTTACGCATTTTTAGTCGCTTTAACGAGTCATACACCGTACGATATCCCGGAAGACGAGAAGCGGTTGGACCTATCTGATATCGACGATCCCCTTCTCGAAAACTATTACCATACCGTTCATTTCGTCGATGCCGCTGTCGGTCAGTTCATCGAACGATTGAAACAAGATGGTTTCTGGGATGAGACGCTTCTCGTCATGTATGGTGACCACGATAGCGGTCTGACGGCACCAGGAGAAGAGATGGCTACCCTCGAAGAAGTGAACTCGACGGTTGACGCGTTTCAACTTGACCGTGCTGTCCCTCTCTTCATCAAACCACCTGGACCGACGACAGGAGAAGTCATGGAGGCGAGTGGTGGACAAATCGATATCGCCCCGACGATTCTCGATTTACTTGGAATCTCTCCAGCATATATGCTTGGCGACTCCCTATTAAATGATACGTCAAATCTAACCGTCTTTCGGACGGGCGCTTTCCGATATGAAGATCATTACTATGAACCAGACTTGACCGAGCGTGCTGGTAACGGCACATGCTATTCCATTGAGACGGAAGAACAAGTCGCATTCGATCGATGCGCCCCTTACATCGACCGCGCGGCCAGTCAGCTCCGGCTCTCGGATACCATCATCGAGAAAGATGCCCTCTCGCAAATTAGTCCATGAAAAAACTCCCGAGCTATTTGTCTCGGGAGTTTTGTTCAGTAAGCTTTACGCAATGTCGCGATATCAAGCTTTTTCATGGGCAGACATGCCTGTACGACCTGTTCAATCTGCTCTTGCGAACCAACCGCCATCATCTCTTCCATTTCCCACGGGATGATTTGCCAGGAGACGCCATAGCGATCTTTCAGCCAACCACACTCCTCTGCTTCCGGTACAGCCGATAGCTTCTCCCAGTACGTATCGACTTCTTCTTGCGACTCACAAAAAGCGATGAGCGACTGGGTCTCGTTAAACGAAAATGTATGATTTTCATTACTGTCCATCACGACAAATTCTCGACCGGATAAGACGAAACGAGCATAGTTGATTTTCCCGTCAAGCTCGTCCCCGTCTTCTTCCGTGTATCGTACCGTATGTCCGTCCAATACATATGAATCTTTGAAAATAGAAATCCAATCGTTCATCGCCGCCTCGGCACGACCGAACGCTTCTTTAACAAACAATAAACATGGCGTCACGAGCTGAATGTCCATCCCGCCATCATGCATGATTTGCCAAGATACCCCGTAGCGGTCCTGCAACCACCCATAACGCTGACTGAAGTCGTACGTGTCTAACGGAATCAAGATATCCGCTCCGTCAGATAATCGTTCCCATAGCGCATTGATTTCTTCCGTCGTCGGAAGCGACACCATGTAGGAAATGGACGGATTCCGTTCTTGCGCCGTCCCTCCCCCAAGCAACTGAAAGAATTGTCCAGCGAGCGATAGCGTCACAATCGTCGTCTCGCCTGCTGGTGAACTTGAAAATCTCGTCGTATAGTCGACAAACGAATCTGGAAAGATGGATACATACCACTCGGCAATCTCTTCAACGTCCTGCTCAAACCAAATACACGGAATCACGGGTTGTGTAATCATGAGAATGTCTCCTTTCAGACTTCATGCAAACGATAGACCTCACGGACGGCGAGAAGCTCTCCGGCTTCATCACGATACGCCTGATAGTGCGACGACTGGATATGGTGATTGAGTGCATTTTCATCCTTATACTTTTCATAGAAGACAAACGTACCTGGTGAATCGATCGCCTCGTGAAGAACGTACGCGAGACATCCTTCTTCCGCACGCGACGGCGGAATCACACGGTACAGCGCGTCACGTAACGCCTCTTCTTTTCCGGGATGGGCTTTCAAGATTGCAGTAATGACGATTTCCATACAGTATTCCTCCTTAGATAATGGACCTGCCTTTCTGTTCCCGAATCCACTACAATCTATCCCAAAAAACGGATATCTCATCATACGAGACATCCGTTTCTGCTTATGACTTTTTCTTTTGTCGGAATGGCCACCAGACACCATCGCCAAATGAAATCGTAATGGCTGGGATCAAGAGGGGTAACACAATCAAGCCATACAATAACAAACCGGTGATGACGATCGTCGCGATTTGGACGAGACTGAGCACGCCTGACGGAATCATGGCACCGAACGTCCCGGCGAGGATGACCGCGGCTGTCATAATGACGGTACCCATCTTCGTCATCGAGTGGATGAGCGCCTCACGGACCGTCTTCCCATTGATTGTCTCTTCCCGGAATCGATCTAACAAGAAGATGGAGTAGTCAATTCCAAGGGCAATCAACATAACAAAGCCAAAGAATGGAACGGCCCAGCTAATCCCGTCATAGCCGAGTCCTTCTACAAAGATCAGCTCTGTGATTGCCGCTGACGTATAGTACGTCAAGAGAAGCGAAGCGATCATATAGAGTGGCATGATCATCGAGCGGAACAGTGCTGTCAAGACGATGAACAACGTCACGAGCATGATGGCTACCGTTCGATTGAAATCATTCGTCGATGTTTCATTTAAATCGCTATTGATACTTGAAATCCCGGCATATCCGATGGTCGCATCCGCATATGGTGTTCCCGTCACGGCACGATTCATCGTCTCTTTGATTGTCTCGACGGTATCAATCGCTTCTGGCGAATACGGGTCCATCTCTAAGACGACCTCGAGCTGAGTCGCCATTCCTTCATCGAAGACATAGCGTTCGACGGCAGGTGAGAACTCATCCGATGTGAGCGTCCCTTCCGGAAGATACACACCAGTCTCCCGAAGCGCATCTGCTTCACTCAACTGTTGTAAGAATGAAACGGCTTCGCCGAGACCAGACTCAATTTGCCCTAGCCCGTCGTTCGCTTCCGCGACACCTGTCGCCAGTTGCGCTAACCCACTACCAAGTTCACCGACCTGAGAACCTTGTGCATTTAAAGCGGACGCCGCTTCGTTGATTCCTGACTCAATTTGTGTGAGGCCAGCTGATACTTGACCGAGCTGTCCGACTGCGGCCGGGATGTTTTGAGTCGCTGTCAATCCTTGCCCAATGAGACCAAGTTGACCATTCAACTGATTCAGCCCCGCTGCTGCTTCTGCAAGCGGTGCCCCGGCATTGGTTGAACCGCTTGGTAGTTGTCCAACAATCCCGTTCAATCCTTGCTCAATCTCATCCAATCCAGTTTGAACATCCCCGAGACCCGTCTGCGCTTCAGACAAGCCATCGCTGACTTCACTGAGCTGCGTATCGACATAAAAATCGTCGATGACTTCACCAGTAGGACGTGTGAGCGCACGGACACCATTCACACCTTCGACTTTTTCAAGCTCACTTGCAAACTTTTCGATATAGGGAACTTCTGATTCTGTAATGGCTTGATCTTGTCTCAAAATGACTTGTACCGGAAGGGATTCCCCTTGACCGAACCCTTCTGAGATCAAATTCAGTCCACGAACCGAATCGTACCCGTCTCCAATCTCATCGACCGTATTGAACGAACGGGCATCGTCATATGTGAATAAGACGGGTACTGTAATCAACCCGACGACCAAAATCGATACGAACGGGCGATTGACCGACAATCGGCTCAAGCTAGCCCAAAGCTTGCTGTCATGATGCTCGCCTGCCTTTTTCGACGGCCAAAACAGTCGCTGTTTGAGCGTCGCCATAAAGAATGGGACGACCGTGAAGAGAATCAGCAGCAACACCGCAATCCCGACTGCGACGGCGACCGCTGATTTAAAGATTGGAAAATCAGCAAATCCGATGGCGGCAAAACCGACGAAGACCGCGAGTCCACTGATGAGGACCGTCCGTCCTGCCGTCTTGTACGTATTGACGATGGCGTCTTCGATGGCATGTCCTGCACTGAGTTCTTCTTTATAACGGCTAAGAAGCAGGATACAGTAGTCTGTCCCAATCCCGAACAAGATGGCGACAAGGAAGATCTGCGTGTAGTTGGACACCGGGAACCCGAACCAATCCACGAAGAACGCGACAAAGGATTGACTCAATAGATAAGTGAATCCGACCGCGATGAGCGGGATGAACGGGGTCACGATGGAACGGAAGACGAGAAGGAGTAATCCAAAAATCAACACGACCGTGATGATTTCTGTCTTTTTCAACCCTTCCTGTGCACTTAGATTCACATCATTGTTAATGATTTCTTCCCCGGTGATATATACTGTCTCCTCTTGCGGGAGCACGTTTTCACGGACATCATCAGCAAACGCATTGATTTCTTCCGTCGTACCTTCTACCGTGATGGGGACGAGAACGATGCGTCCGTCTTCTGAGACGAGCTGTGCCTCTGTCTCCTCGTTTTCGAACGGATCGAGAACATCTGTCACGACCGTTTCATTTTGTTTAAGTTCTTCGATGACACGCGCGACATCTGTTCGCTCCGTCTCACCGATTGATTCGAACTCATAGACGAGGGAGATGGTTTTATCACTCTTCCCGGCTTCATCTAAAATTGCTTGTGCGCGTTGTGAGTCCATGTCGTCCGCAAGTTGGAAGCTCCCTGCCTCTTCTGCTTGTTTCGTTAAGTTCGGTGCTGCGACAAATAATGCTGCCGTCAATACGATGAGGGAAATGAAAATTCCCCAGCGCCATTGAATGATTTTATGCATGTGTTATTCCTCCCCGATTCGGAGCAATTGCTTTATTTTTCGGAACGTCCGAACAAACTGCTCGATTTCAATTTCGTCTACTTCTCCATCGATGAGGGATTCCACATATCGATAGACGGCACCGTCCACTTCTTCGACGAGCCGTTTCCCTTCTGGGGTCAATTCAATCAATCGTTCCCGTTGATCTTGTCCTCGTCGACTCGTGACGAGTCCTTTGTCGACCAACTTTTTCAGGCGATTCGAGACCGCACTTTTATGGACACCTTGTTTTTGCGCCAATTGCCCAGCCGGAGTTGGTCCAAACTGATCGAGTAACTTCAACAGTTGGAGCTGTTCGCGCGAATACTCGCGCCATACGTCCCCTTCCATCGCTTCGATGACATGTTCCGTCCCATGGAACATCACTTCTTCAAACAACTGCACCGCTTCGCGCATCAATGCTTTCATTTTTAGTTTACCCCCTAAACTAGATGGTTATAGTTTATGCCCTAAACTAAATGGCGTCAAATAAAAAGACCGATAAGGGATGCCCTTATCGATCCATGTTCTTTTCGATGGTTTCTGCCACACGTAACCCAGACAGATAGGCACTTTCGAATCGCGTTCGTCCGGATGGATCATCAGCTTCAAGGAAGACGTCCCCTGCTAAATAGATGGGATGATGGCTTACTTGATAAAACGGCTCATGCCATACGTCTTTCGCTTGGGCGTAACGCCAACGTTTCAATTGCCGTGATGGGATGTCGAGGACTCCGACTTCCTCTCGGAATAACCGCTCAACTTCTGCAAGTGTCTCTTCCTCCGGTCGCTCATACCAGTCCTCACTCCACGCCTCTTCCATATAGACACTTATAAGTGATGTCTCGGAGATTCCTTTTTGCCGATTATCGACGATTTTTAATACACCGGGTACCAGTTCTTGATCGAGAATACCGTCTGCTCCAATCTGCACATCACCGGCACATTCAAAAAGACCGACGAACGTCGGCGAATATATAAGACGACGTAACGCGGGCTCGACATCGACAGCTAAATCTCCAAGCAAATCGAACGACTGTGGAAGGGGTGCCGTCATCACGAGTCGATCATATGAACGTGTCGTCACGTCTGTCTTGACTGTGACGGTTCCGTCTTCTTCTACTTGAACGTTCTCCACCCGTTCATTCAACTGTACGGTCAAATCTTCAGCCAAACGCTTAGCGAGTGCATTCATCCCATCAATCGTGACATAACGTGGATAAGGGTCGGCATACCAGACCCGCACCCAGTTCGCATTCATCCACGACTGCACCTCTCGTTCGAGCTCTTCTCCACGCACCGTGAAATAAACCGCTCCATGGTCGGCTCGTCCGTCACCGATTCGACGTGTCGCCAAGCGTCCCCCGACACTTCGACTCTTTTCAATCAGTTCGACGACATGACCTTGACGCACGAGTTCACGCGCTGCGATGATTCCGCTCAGACCGGCCCCGATGATCCCAATCTTCATTCCGCATTCCCCTTTCTCTTCATGAAGATTGTAGCACGTTCATTCAATTTCCCCTCTGTTCGATATGCTTCAGGCTGGCTTGTTCCATTGTTCGTCGTAAGCCCGACGCGTATCTTCATACATGACAGCGAAGCGCGCAACGACGAATGGACGAATGAGGATTGTCGCTATAGATAGTGATAATGCGGCAAGTAAGACAGAATTCACGACCATAAACAATGTGAAGCCAATCAAATAAATCGGGACGAACGGCAAAATCAGTTTGAACGCCTCCCATTTCCGCCCATGCATCAACGCGCGTGATTTTGTGATGGATTCTCTAACCGATAATGATGGTTCATCTCGCAAAATAAAGTACGTAAACGCGTAGGAGAAGAACTTCACGATTCCCGGGACAATGAACAAAAGTGTCCATAGCGTCTGAAAGATGGCTAGTAAGATGACAGCAGTCACATTCTTACCAAATCTTTCTTTCATCGGTCGAAATACATCACGAAACTGCGCGTCTTGTCCGCGAATGATGGAAAGGATGACCCAGTGATAACCGATAATGATTGGATACAACATGAAGGATACTACCATCGTACTAAAAAGGAATACAATCGCCTGTACTGAATCGGCTTTCGCCCCGTAAAGCGTTGGGTCAAATATTGCAATAAACTCTAATATCACGGCACAGAGAAACGACCAGACTAACAGTAGACCTCGTTTCCCATTGATTGCTTCATGTGTTCGTTCTGTCCATGTTTGAACCATTTTTTCTAATCTCCCCTTAAACGATTTATCTTTTATACGTAACTTGAATCAAACACGTTTCAAATTCATATAAAAAGCAGAGATTCACTCTGCTCGCTCGTCCGCTCGATATTCCAATATGTCTCCCGGTTGACAGTCGAGTGCTTCGCAAATCGCTTCAAGTGTCGAAAAACGAATCGCTTTGGCCTTCCCGTTTTTTAAAATCGACAAGTTCGCCATCGTAATCCCGACTCGCTCCGACAGTTCCGTCACACTCATTTTTCGTTTCGCCAACATCACATCCAGATTCACAATCATCGCCATTTCTCTCACCTCAGACCGTCAAATCGATTTCTTGTTTCATGTCGATGGCGCGCTTCAATAGTTTCTGTAACAACTCAGCAAAAACCGCAATGACGAATGCGGCGAAGACGAAGACGAACCCGATGACTAAAAATCCTGGCGAGTCGTCACGCTCAGCGAACCAATAGAAGAAGGGAAGCAACGCCGTATAGATAACCGTGATGGTCAATGCACAATACTTGATTACCCGAAGTACTTTCACCGCTTCATAGGAGAATGCCTCGTTCCGGTCAATCAATCCAAGTAAGGTAAACGTCTGGAACAAAGCCATAAAATAGGGAACTGCCGCCACATACATCCCGATAACAATCGGACGCATCGAATTCGCAATCCATCCCCCGCTCTCTTTTGCGTCTCGCCAAAGAAACGGTAGTAAAAAGATACAGGCCGCAAGAATCGGGAGGGCTAAGACAATCACCGATAGTTTTAAAAAGACGGTTTCTCGTTTCACCTGTCATACACCTCACTCATTTTATTTCTTTTATCATACGCCCATTTTTATCGTTTATCAATAAAAATTTATCGAAAAAAATAGACCTCAAGATGTACTCGAGGTCTATCACATTCATTTCATTGCTTCTAATTCACTTTCGGTCACCCATTTATGGTTTGTGACCTCTTCTCCGTCTTCAGTCGTGTAATCAACCATGTAAACGGTCGTCTCTTCCACTGTATCGATAGTCGCTTCTGCGCCGTCCATTCCTTCCATATGGTCGGCAGCCAATACGACCTCATCCCCTTCAGACAAAGGCGCCTCGTCCGGATTATCCAGTTCTTCGTGAATCACCCATTTGTGATCCTCCACCGGGTCACCGCCTGTAGTCGGCGTATAGCTGACGGCGTAGACCGTCGTATCATAAGCACCGACAATCGTCGCCTCCACACCTTCCATACCCGGCATGTGATCCGCTGTCATCATCGCGGTTGATCCGACTGGATACGTCGGATCACTGGCTTCCTTCAGCCCGCCTGGAACTTCTCCAGACCCCGAATGATCCATCGCTGAATGGTCCATACTTTGCTCTTCCGACATCTCCATCGATGTATCCTCTGCTGTATCCCCACATGCGGCCAATGATGTGGCGAGAATCATGACACCTAGACCTGTCATCCATTTCTTCTGTTTCATCGAATCTCTCCTTTATCCATACTCATGTAGATTTTACCCCCTCTTTTGAAGAAACAGACGTTTTTGAGAACATTGCGATGATTTGTTAACTCATTGCAACAAAAAAGACCAAAATCCCGAAAGATTTTGGTCTTGAACATTATTCAACCGTTACAGACTTCGCCAAGTTACGTGGCTTGTCGACATCACAGTCGCGAGCAAGTGCTGCATAGTACGAGATGAGTTGAAGTGGAAGAACCGTCACGAGTGGCGTGAGAAGTGGTTCAACACGCGGAAGAACGAATGCGTCGTTCTCATGTTCCATTCCTTCCATTGAAATCGTACATGCGATGGCACCACGCGCCACAACTTCCTTGATGTTTCCACGGATGTTGAGGTGTGTGTTCGGTTGAGACACGAGCGTGATGACCGGTGTCCCATCTTCAATCAAGGCAATCGGACCGTGTTTGAGTTCCCCACCTGGGTACCCTTCTGCTTGGATATATGAAATCTCTTTCAGCTTCAATGCGCCTTCGAGACCTACATATGAATCCAATCCACGTCCGAGGAAGAATGCGTTACGTGACTCTTTCAAGAACTTATCTGCAAGCTCTTCAAAGATTTCTTTTTGTGCCATGATCGAGTCCATCGTTGTCGCAACGAGTGCGAGTTCCTGCATGAGATCAAACGGAAGTTTCTTCCCGTTCGCACGAGCGATGTCGTATGCAAGAATCGCGAGAACGGCAATCTGTGCCGTGTATGCTTTCGTCGACGCGACCGCAATCTCTGGTCCTGCGTGGAGGAGCATCGTCTCGTTCGCTTCACGTGACAATGTCGATCCTGCCACGTTTGTTAACGTGAGCGCTTTATGGCCCAATTTTTTCACTTCGACGAGCACGGCACGGCTGTCCGCTGTCTCACCTGATTGTGAGATGAAGAGGAAGAGTGGCTTCTCTGTCAAAAGTGGCATGTTGTAACCGAACTCTGATGCGACGTGTACTTCAGTCGGTACACCTGCAACGCGCTCGATCAATTGCTTCCCGACAAGACCAGCGTGGTAACTCGTACCACATGCGACGATATAGACGCGGTCTGCTTCCGAGACGAGTTCACGCACGCCTTCTGCGAGCTCGATGTCGCCGTTCTCGTTCTGGTAGTGCTGGATGATGTTGCGGATGACGGCCGGCTGCTCGTCCATCTCCTTCAACATGTAGTGCGCGTACGTGCCCTTCTCGATGTCCGATGCATCGATCTCGGCCGTGTATGGCGCACGCTCGAGCACGTCACCGTCGAGCGTCTTGATCGTCGCCGACTCACGTGTGAGGATGACGATCTCACCGTCGTGGAGCTCGAGGTACTGGTCCGTCACCTGGAGCATCGCCATCGCGTCTGATGCGACGACGTTGAACGTGCCGTCACCGAGTCCGACGAGGAGCGGTGACTTGTTCTTCCCGATATAGAGGCGTTCTTTGTCCTCTGAGTCGATCATCGCGATCGCATACGAACCGTGGAGGTCCGAGAGCGTCTTGCGGAACGCCGCCTCGACATCGCCGAGCTCGACGAAGTGCTTCTCCATGAGCTGGACGATGACTTCCGTGTCCGTCTCTGAAAGGAACGGGACGTCGAGCGTCTTCTTGATGATTTCGTCGTTCTCGATTACGCCGTTATGCACGAGCGTGAAGCGTCCTGTCGTACTTTGGTGCGGGTGGGCGTTCGGCACGCTCGGTACCCCGTGTGTCGCCCAACGTGTGTGGCCGATTCCAATCGTGCCGTCTACTTCTGCTGGGATGATTTCGCGTAGCGCAGCAATGCGACCGACTTCTTTGTGAACGTTGACATTCTCATGCATCAACGCAAGACCTGCCGAGTCATAACCACGGTACTCGAGTTTTTCAAGACCTTTGAGAAGGACTTCCTTCGCTCCGGTATTCCCAATCATTCCTACAATTCCACACATAAACAAATCTCCTCTATTCTTCGATTTCTCGAAAAAGGAAACGGGCTTTTTCTAAGAGCTGTCAGTACACGCTTCTTTGTCCGTCCGGTCGCCCGGGCGTTTTAAAAGCATGCTTATCGTCGTGACAGGCGACGAGGAGGCATCCGCCGAAATCTCGATAACCTCCAACCTCGTCAACTCCGCAGAGTTCTGGCGCTTGTTCGTACTCTTGTGTCCTTCCGTTTCCAAGGTCACGCTCTTAATAGTACAAATCACACCCCCATTCGTCAAGAAAATCCGCTGTTTTCTCGATGACAAAACGGAAACAAAAAGGGAATCCGATGTGGATTCCCTTGTGTTATTCCCGGTTTCGAAAATTTTATCCGTCTACGCCGTAATCTTCGCGCACGACTTGTGCGATTTTTTCAACGTAACGGTCACACTCTTCCGCTGTCGGGGCTTCAGCCATGACACGAACAAGTGGTTCTGTACCTGATGCACGGACGAGGATTCGACCGTTTCCGGCCATTTCCGCTTCCGCTTCTTGAATCGTTGCCAAGACACGCTCTCCGTTCATCGCATCGTTTTTATTCGTCACACGAATGTTCACGAGCTTTTGCGGATAAACCGGCATCTCTGCTGCCAATTCAGACAGTTTACGACCTGTCGATTTCACGATTTCTGCCAATTGCACGCCAGATAACATACCGTCACCCGTTGTCGAGTGATCGAGGAAAATCAAGTGACCTGATTGTTCGCCACCGAGCGTGTATTGGTGTTTTTTCATTTCTTCGACGACATACCGGTCACCTACCGCTGTTTGAAGCGCCGTCATGCCCGCTTCTTCTACGGCTTTATGGAATCCGAGATTACTCATGACCGTCGCAACAATCGTGTTGTCTTTGAGACGCCCTTTTTCACTCAAGTATTTCCCACAAATATACATGATCTTGTCTCCGTCGACGATGTCACCGTTCTCGTCAATCGCGATCAAACGGTCTCCGTCCCCATCGAAGGCAAGTCCCATGTCCGCTCCTTTTTCACGGACGAACTCAGCCAAGTGCTCAGGGTGTGTCGATCCGACACCTTCGTTGATATTTAAACCGTTCGGAGAGTTTCCGATTGTCGACACGTTTGCTTCTAAGTCCGCAAACAGTCGAGCCGCAAGGCCACTCGTCGCCCCATGTGCACAGTCGAGTGCGATGTGAAGACCATCAAAGTCTTCTTCTACCGTTTGTTTCAACATTTGAAGATACTTTTGCGCTCCTTCGTAGTAATCCGATACGAAACCGAGATCTTTCCCTGTCGGACGCGGGAGCGTATCTTCCGCAGCATCCAAGATGTCTTCAATTTCTTGCTCGGTCGCATCATCTAATTTGAAACCATCGCTACCGAAGAATTTGATTCCGTTGTCCGCCACCGGGTTATGCGATGCCGAAATCATGACACCTGCCGTCGCATCGAGCGATTTCGTCAAGTAAGCCACTCCAGGAGTTGAGATGACACCGAGACGCATCACTTCTGCACCGATGGAGAGAAGACCCGCAATCAATGCACCTTCAAGCATATGTCCTGAAATTCGTGTGTCACGACCAATCAACACTTTTGGCTGTTCGCCTTCTGGCAAATGTTTCGACAACACATAGCCACCCGCACGACCTAAACGATATGCTAATTCCGCAGTTAACTCAGAGTTGGCAACACCGCGAACTCCATCTGTTCCAAAATATTTACCCATAAGATTAAATCCTCACTTTTGTATGATTGAACATCTTTATTGAATGGAAGATGTTTCTGTTTCTTCATCGACGCCCGTCAATTGAACATCGATTGTCTTTGGCGAGATCACGGTCACGCCTTTTGGTACTTCATAATCTGCATCGACCGCATGTGTTCCGCTCGGTAATCCAGTCAGATCCAACGTCACGTTGACACTGTTTGATGAGATGCTTTCAAGAAGGGAACGTTTGCCCGAGAGCGTTACGCTGACCACATCTTGCGTTTGAATCGTGAAATTCGTCCGGTCATATCCACGGACATTGATTGGAACGGTCAATCGAATCCGCTCCGTCAACTCACCTGTGTCATCTTTCGTCTCATCATTTGGACGAACGAGTACCTGGACTTCTACTTCTTTTTTACCGAGTGAAGTCGCCCCTTCTGGAAGACGAAGGGTAGCGGTCACTTTTTCCGACTTCGTTAAATCGTCAAGTTCAATCGGTTCCGTCTCCACTTGTTGGAGTTCATCTAACACCGCTTTTGGTGCAAAGACACGGACTTCCGTCTCACCAAGTAACGTATCGACTAACCGGAAGTCATCCGCCACCTCACCGCTCGTGACGACCTCGATTGGAATCATCGCACTTTCATTGTAAATCGGAACGGTCACATTGATGATATTTGGATCGACCGACACGTTCAACGGATTTCCATTCGCATCTAAAATGGTCGGTGGAATCTCACGAGTGAACGTCTGGCTTTGATTGGAAACATCCACATTCAATGTGATTTCTTTGACGTTTTGAATCCGACTCGCGCCTCCTGTGACCTTAACAGTCGACGGTTCGATTTCAACATCGCCCGCGACTTTGCCGTCCGGTAATTGATCTTTGTTCAACAGATTCACGGACACAGGCACTTCAATCGTTTGTTTCCGATCGATATAGATTTCGACAGTCTCTCGATCTAGCTTGACATTGACATCTCCGCCGAAACCACGCGCCTCAACGGGGACACGATGGAATCCAGTGCCAAGATTGGTCAAATCGACGAACACTTGATAATCTTTCACCAATTTCGTCATCGTTAAACTACTAGATGGTCCTTGAAGCTCAACACCCATCTCTTCCGGAACATTATATGCGACATACTGGACCTCATCAAAAAATACTTCGACCGGCACATCGAGCGTCATGGAACTTTGTCCGACGATTGGCAATGCGCTTGAGGCGTTATTCGAAGAGCTGGTCTCAGCGACCATTAAGTATAAAAGGACGGCTAAAGCAAGTGCGATGAAGCGGAGAAACCACTTATGTTGTAACCACTGATCAATCACTTACTTATCCCCTCCTTTTTTGCCGAAGAACGAGAGGGTCGCCTCTTTTTCTTCGATGACGAGTTCTTGAATTAATTTATTGCGAAGCGCTTCTTCGTCCAGTTCTCGATACAAGCGGCCCGCGATTGCAAGTGAGACTGCTCCCGTTTCTTCTGAGACGGTAAGAGTGACGCTATCCGTCACTTCACTGACTCCGATGGCTGCCCGGTGACGCGTCCCGAGGGCTTTATCGATGTGCGGACTTTCCGAAAGTGGTAAATAGCAAGCTGCCGCCGCAATCTTCCCGTCCTGAATAATCATCGCGCCGTCATGAAGCGGCGTATTCGGAATGAATAAGTTAATAATCAACTGGGATGTGATATGCGAATCCATACGAATGCCGGTCTCCACATATTCGTTCAATCCCGTATCACGTTCAATCGCAATCAATGCACCGATTCGCCGTTTTGACATGTACTGTGCGGAACTGACGATGGCTTCAATCATTTGTCGTTGTTGCTCCTCATCACTCGTTCCCGTACGACTGAATAAGTTACTCGTTCGTCCGAGATGTTCAAGACCCCGTCTCAACTCTGGCTGGAAAATGATGATGATTCCGAGGAGACCGTACGTGATCACCTGATTTAGCAAGAACTGGAGCGTCTTCAACCCGAAGAAACCGCTCAAGAACCAACTGACTAGAATGATGGAAATTCCTTTAATTAATTGTACTGCTTTTGTCCCACGCACAATCATCATTAATTTATAAATGACATACGTGACGACGACGATATCTAAAACATCATTCAAATAATCGTACCAATGTACGTTTTCTGAAAGATTTAAAAATGAGAAAAATGATACTTGTTCAAGTAGCGGCAAATGCTCCCCTCCTCAACTACCTAGCTAAATCGTGCAAATTCCATTATATCATCATTTCTATAGATACGCATTGCGTCACGTCAAAACGAAACCAGATTGAAACGAAAAAAAGACGCCAGAAGCGTCTTTAGAAAAGTTGTTTTATCGAATACCAAATCCATTCGAACATCTGATCGATCTGTTCGAGTTCACCTGTCACTTGACCGGCACTTGCCAAATAGGCACGACCATTGACGGCTGTCGCGTCTCCATTGACGGTACCTTCAATCCGTAAATCGCCACCTTGGACCGTGATGTCTTTTTCAACCGTGACACCGGCCGGGACAATGACTTCATTCTCGGATACGATCACACCTGGTACTTTTGTATAGGTCATCGTCTCTGAAGCACTGCTCCATAGTCCGAGTGTCGCACTAGACATCAAACTAAAGAACAGTACGGCCGCAATCAAACCTGGATGCCGTTGCAACCATTGCATTTGTTTCGAGTGCGGTTTGCGTTCTTTTCGAACTGGTTTTGAAAACGGTACGACGGGATCAGGTGCTGTCTGTACAGGAGTTTCAGGTAAAGCGGCCATCACTCGAGCCGTAAAATCTGCTGATAACTTTGGACGAGGCAATGCTTTCAGTTCTGCGTCGATTCGTTCATATTGTAGATACGATTCATATAATTCATCGTCCTCTAGCAATTGACGCAATTCGTCAGATTCTTCGGGCAAAACGCCATCTTCCAAATATTGTTGTACTTTTTCTTCAGGAGTCAATTGAACCCCTCCCTATTTTGAAAGATTGTTTTTAACATTTCTCTTCCCCGGAAGATCCTTGTCTTAACCGTTGCGACCGGCATGTCGATCATCACGCTGATTTCTTTAAGCGACAAATCATCCACATATTTTAATAATAACGGAATGCGATATTTGTCTGGAAGTTGCTTGATTGCCTCATGCATTTCACTTCGAATTTCGCGATGAACCACTTGGGCATCGGGTTGGGGCGCTTCATCAGCTAAGTGGTCTTGATAAGTCAAACCGTCTGTACCCGCAATTTCGGCATCCATCGAATATTCCGGCTTCCGTTTCCTCAATCGGTCGATGGCAACGTTTGTCGTGATTCGATAGAGCCATGTTTTGAACTTATATTGCGCGTCGTACGTATCGATTCGTGTATAGGCACGAATGAACGCCTCTTGGGCAGCGTCCTCTGCTTCGCCACGATCATACAAAATTTTATAGGCGATTGCAAAGACGCCATCCTTGTATAGTTCTACCAGTTCGGCAAACGAATCGTGATTCCCCGCCCTCAATTCATCAACCAAACGGGTGGTCAGCCGTTCCATCAATCCACTTCCCCTCTCCGCTACACATGCGGTCATCTCTATATACGTCTTGATATTGAAATGGTTTCAAAAAAAATCAAAAAAAGTTTCCATCCCCATTGTAGCAAACGGGTTTGGAAACTGTAAGGAAATCAGACGGTTTCGCCTTCCAATAACAGGTTTTCTTTAGATTTAATAATCGTTTCACATAGGCGATAGGCCAACTGAGCCGTCACGTCATCTCGGTCTAATGCCGGATTTAACTCGACGAGCTCTACTGCAATCAAGTCTTCTGCTTGCATCGCTTCTTTTAAAATCGCTTTGGCTTCGACTTCTGTTAAACCGCCGTCAACCGGTGTACCTGTTCCAGGAACGAGGGATGCATCGAGACTATCCATATCGAAACTGATATAAAAACGGTCTACTCGTTCACGAAGATAACGCATTGCCTCTTGCATGATGACATCCACACCACGCGTACGTACTTCTTCTACTGTAATGACTTTGATGCCGAGTCGATTGATTTCATTCATTTCTCCTTCATCGATATCACGCAGGGCAATATAAACTAAGTGCTCTGGTGATAGCTTCGGATCACGTCCGCCCACTTCTGTCAGACGCACGTCGCCCATCCCCATCGCTGCCGCAAGTGGCATTCCGTGAATGTTCCCCGATGGTGACGTTTCGCCTGTATTCAAGTCAGCGTGAGCATCCACCCAAACGACTCCATAAGGGCCTGTTTGAGCCAATCCAGCAAGAGTACCGATTGCCATACTATGATCGCCCCCAACGATCAATGGGAATCGTTTTTCTGAAATCTCACGATGTACGACTTCTGCTAATTCCGTGACGGTATGCAGGACACCATCGACCCGTTTTAAATGTTCTTCATTTTCTCGAATTTCAGATTCCGGCAAGACACGAATCGTATGTTTGACCGTTTCTGTTGGAAGGAGTTGTTGCATCCCCATTTCATTTAACTTTGTCGGTCCTTGATCGACCCCTAATTTCCCCTGACCGTAACGCAGCGGCACGTGAATATATGACCATTGCATCGCCATTCCCCCTTTATACGCTTGATAGTTAAATTGTAAACGCTATCATTTGTTTGGTTCAACTCGGCAGAATGATGAATAAACATGCAAAAAGGCAGCCTGAATGGTGGCAGGCTGCCTTTCTCTGTACTCTCAATTGAATGGTTCATGGTTTTAGGCAAAAAAAAACTTAAGTCATCACTAACTTAAGAAAAAAACATATGGTGGAGCCTAGCGGGATCGAACCGCTGACCTCCTGCGTGCAAGGCAGGCGCTCTCCCAGCTGAGCTAAGGCCCCAATACAGGGATAAGAATATGGAGCGGAAGACGGGATTCGAACCCGCGACCCCGACCTTGGCAAGGTCGTATTCTACCACTGAACTACTTCCGCAAAAAATGGTGAGCCATGCAGGGCTCGAACCTGCGACCCTCTGATTAAAAGTCAGATGCTCTACCAACTGAGCTAATGGCTCAAACCTGGTGGGGGGGGGCGGATTCGAACCGCCGAACCCGAAGGAGCGGATTTACAGTCCGCCGCGTTTAGCCACTTCGCTACCCCCCCCGAGGAGTGCCGGCGAAAGGATTCGAACCCTCGACCCTCTGATTACAAGTCAGATGCTCTACCAACTGAGCTACACCGGCATATATATAGGTTTGATGTAATAAATAAAGATGGTGGAGGATGACGGGATCGAACCGCCGACCCCCTGCTTGTAAGGCAGGTGCTCTCCCAGCTGAGCTAATCCTCCATAATGGTGACCCGTACGGGATTCGAACCCGTGTTACCGCCGTGAAAGGGCGGTGTCTTAACCGCTTGACCAACGGGCCTAAATTGGCTCCGCAAGTAGGATTTGAACCTACGACCTACCGGTTAACAGCCGGTTGCTCTACCACTGAGCTATTGCGGAACGATCTTGCCTGGCAACGTCCTATCCTCACAGGGGGAGATCCCCCAACTACTTTCGGCGCTGAGACGCTTAACTTCCGTGTTCGGCATGGGAACGGGTGTGGCCGTCTCGCTATCGCCACCAGACAAAATGAATATTAACACCGCGTCATACGCATGTCAATATTGTTTTAGGGTTTGTTCCCTGAAAACTGAGGATTCATCAACACAAACCATTAGACTAGATCAAAGCCTCGACCGATTAGTATCATTCAGCTCCACGTGTCGCCACGCTTCCACCCATGACCTATCTACCTCATCGTCTCTGAGGGGTCTTTCTTGATTGCTCAAAGGGAAATCTCATCTCGGAGGGGGCTTCATGCTTAGATGCTTTCAGCACTTATCCCGTCCGCACGTAGCTACCCAGCGGTGCTCCTGGCGGAACAACTGGTACACCAGCGGTGCGTCCATCCCGGTCCTCTCGTACTAAGGACAGCTCTCCTCAAATTTCCTGCGCCCACGACGGATAGGGACCGAACTGTCTCACGACGTTCTGAACCCAGCTCGCGTACCGCTTTAATGGGCGAACAGCCCAACCCTTGGGACCTACTCCAGCCCCAGGATGCGATGAGCCGACATCGAGGTGCCAAACCTCCCCGTCGATGTGGACTCTTGGGGGAGATCAGCCTGTTATCCCCAGGGTAGCTTTTATCCGTTGAGCGATGGCCCTTCCATGCGGAACCACCGGATCACTAAGCCCGACTTTCGTCCCTGCTCGACTTGTAGGTCTCGCAGTCAAGCTCCCTTCTGCCTTTGCACTCTTCGAATGATTTCCAACCATTCTGAGGGAACCTTTGGGCGCCTCCGTTACTGTTTAGGAGGCGACCGCCCCAGTCAAACTACCCGCCTGACACGGTCCTCCAGCCGGATCACGGCTGCGAGTTAGAGACTCTATACGCAAAGGGTGGTATCCCAAGGGTGTCTCCACCGAAGCTGGCGCTCCGGCTTCACAAACTCCCACCTATCCTGTACATCGCGTACAAAGCCTCAATATCAGGCTGTAGTAAAGCTCCATGGGGTCTTTCCGTCCTGTCGCGGGTAACCTGCATCTTCACAGGTACTATGATTTCACCGGGTCTCTCGTTGAGACAGTGCCCAAATCGTTACGCCTTTCGTGCGGGTCGGAACTTACCCGACAAGGAATTTCGCTACCTTAGGACCGTTATAGTTACGGCCGCCGTTTACTGGGGCTTCGGTTCAGTGCTTCTCTTGCGATGACACATCCCCTTAACCTTCCAGCACCGGGCAGGCGTCAGCCCCTATACTTCATCTTGCGATTTAGCAGAGACCTGTGTTTTTGCTAAACAGTCGTTTGGGCCTATTCACTGCGGCTTATGTTTCCATAAGCGTCCCTTCTCCCGAAGTTACGGGACCATTTTGCCGAGTTCCTTAACGAGAGTTATCCCGCGCGTCTTAGAATTCTCATCTCGCCTACCTGTGTCGGTTTGCGGTACTGGCGCCGACCTCCTCACTAGAGGCTTTTCTTGGCAGCGTGAAATCCGGTGCTTCGCCCTACGGGCTCCACGTCACAGCTCAACCTTGTATGCCGGGCGGATTTGCCAACCCGACGGCCTCGCTGCTTGTCCGTGCACTTCCAGTCGCACGGTCACCTTATCCTTCTGCGTCCCCCCATCGTTCAAACGGTGGTACGGCGGTACAGGAATATCGACCTGTTGTCCATCGCCTACGCCTTTCGGCCTCGGCTTAGGTCCAGACTAACCCTGAGCGGACGAGCCTTCCTCAGGAAACCTTAGGCTTTCGACGGAGGGGATTCTCACCCCTCTTTTCGCTACTCACACCGGCATTCTCACTTCCAAGCGCTCCACGGCTCCTCACGATACCGCTTCACTGCTGCTTGGAACGCTCTCCTACCATCCCTTACGGGATCCATAGCTTCGGTGGTATGTTTAGCCCCGTTACATTTTCGGCGCGGCGCCACTCGACTAGTGAGCTATTACGCACTCTTTGAATGGTGGCTGCTTCTAAGCCAACATCCTAGTTGTCTGTGCAGCGCCACATCCTTTTCCACTTAACATACACTTGGGGACCTTAGCTGATGGTCTGGGCTGTTTCCCTCTCGACTACGGATCTTATCACTCGCAGTCTGACTCCCGAGTACAAGTTGCTGGCATTTGGAGTTTGACTGAATTCGGTAACCCTGTGGGGGCCCCTAGTCCAATCAGTGCTCTACCTCCAGAACTCTTCACCTCGAGGCTAGCCCTAAAGCTATTTCGGAGAGAACCAGCTATCTCCAGGTTCGATTGGCATTTCACCGCTACCCACACCTCATCCCCGCACTTTTCAACGTGCGTGGGTTCGGACCTCCAGTCAGTGTTACCTGACCTTCATCCTGGACATGGGTAGATCACCTGGTTTCGGGTCTACGACGACGGACTGATGCGCCCTGTTCAGACTCGCTTTCGCTGCGGCTCCGCCTCATCGGCTTAACCTCGCCCGCCATCGTAACTCGCCGGTTCATTCTACAAAAGGCACGCCATCACCCGTGAACGGGCTCTGACTACTTGTAGGCATACGGTTTCAGGATCTCTTTCACTCCCCTTCCGGGGTGCTTTTCACCTTTCCCTCACGGTACTGGTTCACTATCGGTCACTAGGAAGTATTTAGCCTTGGGAGATGGTCCTCCCGGATTCCGACGGGGTTTCACGTGTCCCGCCGTACTCAGGATCCACTCTGGAGGGGATGGGGTTTCGGCTACAGGGCCGTCACCTTCTCTGGCCGACCTTTCCAGGTCGTTCGC